>DKFF01000019.1:9389-10724 GCA_002452795.1 Dehalococcoidia bacterium UBA6803 | reverse complement strand
GAAGGAACGCTTTATCCTGCCCTGCACCGCCTGGAGAAAGCGAAGCTCATCCAGGGAACATGGCAGACTCTTCCCGGCGAGCAAGAAAGGCGCTATTACCAGATAACCAGGAAAGGGCTCGGAGTACTGGAGCAAAAATTAGACACCTGGCAGGATTTCTCCGTAGCGATCAGAGCCATTCTTGAGGCAAAAGCAGCTTTATAAGAAAGCAATGTTAAACAAGCTGTCCTCTTATATGGAAAGACTGGGAGCCCGTTTCGAGGGCGACTCCAGGGTCAAAGGTGATGTGGACCGGGAGTTGCGCTCGCACCTGGAAGATAAGACCCAGGAACTGATACAAAGCGGAGCTAATGGAGAGAATGCGGCCAAAGCTGCAATACAGTCATTTGGCTCTTCTCGTTTAATTGCTAAACAACTCGAAGAAGTCCACGGGCAGGGAAGCTGGGAGGAAGCCTTCTGCGGTGCCTTGCCTCATTTTCTGGGCGCCCTTCTTTTTGTATCGCATTACTGGCAAAACACCATTATGCTGTACCTGGTACTGGCTGCTATTGTCGCTGCAGTGATTTACGGCTGGGGACACGACAAACCATTATGGCTTTTCCCCTGGCTGGGTTACTGGCTCCTGTCTATCGCAATTTCCGGTATTTTACTGGTTCATGCTTCACACGGTTGGATATGGCTGACGGCGCTTCTCTACATACCCATGGCTATATTCGTGTCCGTTCGTATCGCCAGGGAAGCCGCAAACAGGGATCCCCTCTACTATGCCATGCTCCTGCTGCCCTTGCCAGTAGTGACCAGCTGGCTGCTGATGTCGTATTCAGGGAGTGCCGCCACGCTTGTAAATACCATGGTAATAAGATTGCAGATAAGCTCGCCTGCCATAGGCCTCAGCTTCCTGTTCATGGCCATAGTCACTATTGCTTTCATCCGCATCCGCCAACGCCAGGCTAAAACTGTTATTTTGCTGATCGTACCAGCGGTGGCCTCGATAATTGTGGCATTGATGCACAGAGGAACTACAAGTGTTGAGCCCTGGTTACTCTGGTTTGCTTCTATGCTGATATTCCTTGCCCCGATATGGTGGCAGCGCAGGCCGTGGGCGCCCCGCACCCAAGCTCAATGCTTCGAGGCTTCCAATCAGGGATGAAAGGCTTACCCCCACAGACTGGCCTGGGGCTGGTCCCTGTTATAATCCAACCCTAAATGTTCGTAGGCCAACCTGGTAGCCATTCTGCCGCGGGGAGTACGCTCCAGAAAACCAAGCTGTAAAAGATATGGCTCATAAACGTCCATTATGGTATCAGCCTCCTCGCTGATAGAGGCGGCGATGGT
>DKFF01000019.1:0-9331 GCA_002452795.1 Dehalococcoidia bacterium UBA6803 | reverse complement strand
TCCAGCGCCACCTTCTCGGTGACCACACCATCAGCCCTAACCTGAGCGTAATCACGCAACCTCTTGAGGAGCCTGTTCGCCACTCTCGGTGTGCCCCGGGAACGGCGGGCAATTTGAGCGAGGCTATTTTCATCGGCTGGCACGTTGAGAATGGCTGCGGAACGCTTCAGGATAACCTTAATGGCTTCTTCGTCATAAAAATCAAGGCGATACACAGCTCCAAATCTATCGCGAAGCGGGGCACTCAATAAAGCAAAGCGCGTCGTAGCACCGATGAGCGTAAAATGCGGTAAATTCAGGCGCAGATTCTTTGCGCCAGGCCCTTTGCCCACAAAAATATCAAAAACGAAATCTTCCATCGAAGGATACATCTTCTCCTCCACGGTGCGATTGAGACGATGAATCTCATCGAAGAAAACGGCATCTCCTTCCCGAAGGTTGGTCAGGACAGCCGCCAGGTCGCCCGAGCGTTCTATCGCCGGGCCTGAACTCACCCTGATATTAACCCCCATCTCGGCAGCTATAATATGGGCAAGTGTAGTTTTTCCCAGACCGGGCGGACCATAAAGAAGGACATGATCCAGGGATTCGTGCCTCTTCCGGGCAGCAGCTATCAGAATCCCGAGATTATTTTTGACTTTTTCCTGCCCGACAAACTCGTCGAGGCTTCTCGGCCGCAAATCAAAGTCAACGGGCATATCCTCTCCGCCGCCCTTGCCTGATATCACCCGCATAGATCCGCTCATCCCTTCAATGTTACACCATTGAAGTATCCCGCGTATCCTGGTCGGCGGAAGAAGGTGTGTCCAGCATGATAGCTTCGGCAGACACTGCCTCTTCTTCTGCTTCGCCCAGCACCCTTTTCTCCAGCTCCGCTATCATTTTTTTCTTCGCCGTTACGCAAGAGGGAAGAAGTTTCCCCAGAATAACATTCTCCTTAAGCCCACGCAGCCTGTCAACCTTGCCCCTGATCGCCGCATCAACCAGGACATGACTGGTTTCCTGGAAAGAAGCTGCTGCCAGCCAACTATCCTTATTTAAACTGGCTTTAGTCATTCCCAGCAAAACAGGCTGAGCTGTTGCCGGTTCCCCACCTTCTACCAGCACGCCAGTATTGACATCGTCATAATCAGAGCAATCAACCATTTCCCCCGGCAAAAATTCAGTGTCACCGGAAGAAACGATCTTCACTCTATTCAACAATTGGCGGACAATAACGGCAATATGTTTATCATGAATAGTCACACCCTGGAAACGATACACTTTCTGTACTCCATCAATCAAATATTGCTGTACTGCTTCCTTGCCCAGAACATGCAGGATATCCTGCGGATCAATTATTCCTTCGGTGAGTTGCTCCCCCGCACTTACCTCACTATCAGCTTTTACGAGGAGCCGGACGCCATGGGGCACCCGGTATATTCTCTCGTCTTTATCCTCATACTGAATACAAAGGCTATCTTCTCCTACTATTACTTTCCCCGATATCCGCGCCACCACGGGCGACTGCCCCCCTTCCACTGCCACAGGAAGATTCCCGGCAAGGTCATCGGACTGCACGGAAAAAAGAGGTGCTCCAATGTCAACGGCTTCACCCTCCTTCACGACCAAACTGGCACCAGCCGGCAAAGGATACTCATCCAGATAAAATTCCGGATGACAAATTCTTATTACCCGCTCCCCTTCACTCTCTTCTATCTCAGCGGTGCCGTCAATCTCGGAGATGATGGCAGTTTTTTTAGGCGTTTTAGCTTCAAAAAGTTCCTCTACACGCGGCAGACCACTGGTAATATCATCACCGGCTACCCCTCCAGTATGAAAGGTACGCAAAGTAAGCTGCGTGCCAGGCTCTCCTATGCTCTGAGCGGCTATAATGCCCACGGAGACGCCTTCCTGAACCAATTGCCTTTTTGATAAGTCTATCCCGTAACATTTCTGGCAAATACCAAATTTAGAACGGCAACTTAAGGGAGATCTTACATAAACTTGTGTTACTCCCGTGCTGGCGATTCGACGCGCTTTTTCTTCATCGATCTCCTCATCACGGGAAACGATTATCTCTCCTGTTTGAGGATCGGCCACTTCCCTGGCCGCCAGATACGCAACAATCCGTTCCTCAAAAGAAGGCAATAAATCATTTTCAGGACGCAGTATCCATACCCCATCGGCGGTACCGCAATCATTCTCTGTTATGCTAACATCTTGCGCCACATCAACAAGCCGCCTGGTGAGATAACCACTATCTGAAGTCCTCAGCGCAGTATCAGCCAAACCTTTACGGGCGCCATGCGTGGAAATAAAGTACTCCATAGGAGTCAATCCCTCACGGAAACTGGACCTGATAGGAACTTCTATAATTTTCCCGGAAGGGTCAGCCATTAGCCCTCTCATCCCCGCCATCTGTCTAATCTGAGAAAAGTTACCCCTCGCCCCTGAAGTCGCCATCATATAAATAGCACCCTGGCGGTCCATAGACATGATCATCTCTTCTGTAATTTGCTCGGTAACTTCTGTCCATATTTGCACTATGCCGTTATAGCGTTCCTCCTCAGTGATTAACCCGTGATTGAACTCGTCTTCGATAAGGATAACCCTCTCTTCAGCTTGCTTCAGTATCTCTTTTTTGCCCTCTGGAACCTCAATATCGCTCATAGCAATAGAAACACCAGACTTCGTAGCATATTCAAATCCCAGCTGCTTCAAGCTATCCAGGGTAGCAGCAGCGGTTGTGTCGTCCAGTATCCGCGCAGCTTTCGCAGCCAGCTCGCGTAAAACTCCCTTGTCCACTACTTCATTATAAAAACGCAGCTGCGGCGGCAGCGCCTCGTTAAACAAGATACGCCCTACGGTGGTCTTTATTTTCTGCTTTGACGCACCGTCGCTACGCACTTCAATCTCAGCACCGAGATCCACTCTGCCAAATTCGTAAGCCAGCTTGGCCTCTGCAAAACTGCCAAAATTCTTTTTCTCCCCCAGAGCCCCTGCCCTGATACTGGTCAAATAATAGCACCCGATAACCATGTCCAGAGTGGGAGACATCACGGCTGATCCGTTACTGGGCAATAACATATTGTGAATGCTGAGCATCTGCTCTCTAGCTTCCTTTACCGCGGCGCGGGACAAAGGCACATGAACTGCCATCTGGTCGCCATCAAAGTCGGCATTGAAGGCAGTACAAACCAAAGGATGAAGCTGAAAAGCATTCCCATCAATTAAGACAGGATCAAAGGCCTGGACGCTCAAACGATGCAGGGTGGGAGCACGATTGAGCAATACGGGACGTTCTTTCACCAGATCGCCGAGTATGTCCCAAACTTCTCCCTCTGCCCTTTCTACCTGTCTACGGGCACTCTTCATGTTATTGGCATAGCCTTTCTCTATGAGTTTATGCATGACAAAAGGTTTAAACAACTCCAGTGCCACACGACGAGGCAGGCCACATTGATGCAACTTGAGCTGCGGACCTGACACAATCACAGATCGTCCGCTGTAGTCCACTCTCTTTCCCAGAAGGTTCTGACGAAACCGTCCCTGCTTACCTCTTAACATATCGCTGAGTGACTTCAATTCATGGTTGCTGCTCCCCGCGGTTACGGGACGACCTCTGCGGCCATTATCTATCAGAGCATCTACGGCTTCCTGAAGCATGCGCTTTTCGTTGCGGACAATAACTTCAGGCGCTCCCAACGACATCAAGCGCCGTAAACGATTGTTGCGGTTGATAACCCGGCGATAAAGATCGTTCAGATCGCTGATAGCGAAGCGACCACCTTCCAGTGATACCACAGGACGAAGAGCAGGCGGCAAAACGGGCAAAGTGGTTAAAATCATCCATTCAGGCTTGCTTCCACTGCGCCTGAAAGCGTCAACAATCTGTAATCGTTTGACAATTTTTTTATATTGCAGTCCCGAAGCAGTCTTCATCTCCGTGAATATCTCCTGATACAATGCCTCCACATCAATCTGCTTGAGAAGTTCCAGGATCGCTTCCGCTCCTATGCCTGCCTCAAAAACACCGTCATATTCTTCGCTGAACTCTTGATACTCTTCCTCTGTCAACAATTGCTTCGGCTGCAAACGCTCTACAGTTGCCAGCTTTATTTTGAGGTCTTCATTACGCTTTTCCTCCGCTTCAATGAAGTCAGCACGAAGTTGATTCACCTTTTTTATCTCTTTTTCCTCTTCCTCTGAAACATTACTTCTGGATTGATGTTCTTCAATCTCCCCGGTCACTTCCTCTTTTCGGGCAGCCATATGTTGCTCTGCCGCTTCTTTCATCTGCCGAATTTTTTCCTTCTTTGCTTCTTCGTCCACTGAAATAATAATATAGTGACTAAAGTAGATAACCCTATCCAGATTGCGAGGAGAAATAGCGAGAAGAAGTGCGAGATGGCTGGGGACCAGCTTGGAAAACCAGATATGCGTTACCGGCGCAGCCAGGTTAATATGACCCATACGTTCTCTGCGTACACTGGAATGTGCTACTTCAACTCCACACTTGTCACAAACAATCCCCCTGTAGCGTGCCTTCTTATATTTTCCGCAAAAACATTCGAAATCTTTGGTGGGACCGAAAATGCGCTCGCAGAAAAGGCCATCTCTCTCCGGTTTAAGGGTACGATAGTTTATTGTCTCCGCTTTGATCACCTCTCCATGAGACCAACCCTTGATTTGTTCAGGAGAAGCAAGCCCTATTCTGATCGCACTGACTTCATTAAACTCAAACATCTTTAACTGCCACTCCCCGCTTCATAAAGTTTAGCCTTTGGTTTTCCTCGATATCCTCCGAACAGATTCAAGTTCTCATCTTCTTCATTCAGTAACTCTACGGCGCAACCTAGACTGCGCAATTCCATAAACAGCACCTTGCACGAGTCGGGGATGCCCGGCTGAGGAATCTCCTCTCCTCTCACAATGGCTTCATAAGCCTTAGCACGCCCCACTACATCATCGGACTTTATAGTCAGCATCTCCTGAAGCGTGTACGCGGCGTTGTACCCCTCCAGTGCCCACACCTCCATTTCCCCAAAACGCTGACCTCCAAACTGGGCCTTGCCTCCTAATGGCTGCTGGGTGATAAGAGAATACGGACCGATGGATCTAGCATGCACCTTGTCTCCCACCAAATGTATCAACTTCATCATGTAAACATTACCTACAGTGACTGGCTGGTCAAAGCTCCTGCCTGTTTTACCGTCCCGCAGTTCAGTCTTACCCCAGATTGGAGGAATAAGTCTCTTATCTTTATAAAGTTTTCGAGTTGCCTGCTCCAGGTCATGATCTTCCAGAGATTGGACATCCACCCCCGATTCCTCAAGCCACAAGCGAAGGCAAATCACCTTGGCCAGCCCCGAGGACTTTTCCCCTTTCATCTTCTCTATATCAAAACCCTTAACAGAAAGCCATTCTTTGACCTTGCTCCAATCAACAGAACCACTGATCGCCCCCTTGCTATCAAAAATCACCGCTCCCGCTTGCCATGCTATCCAGGTTAAAGCTAGGGCATTCTCAATAGTATCATTGCTGGCTCCATCAAAGATCGGGGTCAGCGCTTGAAATCCCAGAACGCCAGCCGCCCAACCCAGGTGAGTTTCCATAACCTGCCCGATATTCATACGAGATGGGACTCCGAGCGGATTCAAAACCATATCCACAGGCGTTCCATCGGGCAAAAAGGGCATATCCTCTTCTGGCACCACAATGGAGACAACTCCTTTATTGCCATGTCGACCGGACATCTTGTCGCCGATAGAAAGTTTGCGCTTTCTGCCAACCCATACGTGAACAAGTTTATGTACTCCGGGCATCAACTCGTCATGATTGTCACGAGAAAAGACCCGAACACCTATAACCCTTCCCGCCTCACCGGGAGGAACACGCAGAGAATTATCCTTCACCTGTCGTGTTTTTTCCCCAAAAATCGCCCGCAGCAACTTTTCTTCTGCGGTCAATTCGGTTTCACCCTTAGGGGTAATTTTCCCCACCAGAATATCACCCGCCTCTACCCTGGCACCGACACGAATAATACCCTCTTCGTCAAGGTCACCCAGCGCTTCTTCGGTAACGTTAGGAATATCTACGGTAAGCTCTTCTGGCCCAAGCTTGGTATCACGGGCCTCTGCCTCGTACTTTTCGATGTGAATTGAGGTGAACACATCATCCTTGACCAACCTTCGGCTAACAACTATAGCATCTTCGTAATTGTAGCCTTCCCAGATCATAAAGGCACAAATAATGTTTTGCCCGAGGGCAAGTTCTCCCCCCTGGGTGGCAAAACCATCGGCAAGAATGTCTCCTTTCGTAACCCTATCGGCTTTGTGCGCCACAGGACGCTGATTAATACATGTTCCCTGATTGGTTCTAGCAAACTTGCTCAAGGGATATTCGTGTATCTCTCCTTCATCATCTTCGATGACAATCTGGGAGCTGGTGACGGAAATTACTTTTCCATCTTCGTCGGCAAAAACTACCTGTCCACAATCCCTGGCTACTTCTCTCTCCATCCCGGTAGCTACTAGAGGAACGTGCGGACGCAACAAGGGCACTGCCTGACGCTGCATATTACAGCCCATCAATGCCCGGTTGGCGTCGTCATGCTCCAAAAACGGAATGAGCGAGGCAGATACACTGAAAAGCTGTCTGGGAGAAACATCCATGAAATCAACCTTTTCTACTAACTCGTTAAAATAGCTGCCACCTTTTCTAACCTGTATCCTTCTCTCCACAAATTCCCCTTTGTTGTTAAGGGCTACCTTAGCCTGAGCTATAGTACACGTCTCTTCCTCATCAGCAATCAGATAAACAATCTGATTAGAAACAAATGGCACTACCTGAACATTCAACACCGCAGAGGAAGTGATCTTCTCTGCCACTCCCTCGGTGACGTTTTTCCCCGCCTCAACTACCAGATGCCCTGCGTCATCAAACACATCTTCGCGAACTGTCCTACCCAGTAATTGTGCCTTGATATTAGGCACCTCTCTGATAACCTTACGATATGGAGTTTCTATAAAACCATATCTGTTAACCCTGGCATAAGTTGCCAAAGAACTAATCAATCCAATATTGGGACCTTCGGGCGTCTCTATAGGGCAAAGTCTGCCATAATGGGAGTAGTGGACATCACGAACTTCCACAGCAGCACGTTCCCTGGATAATCCTCCCGGGCCCATGGCAGAGAGACGCCTTTTGTGTGTCAACTCGGACAAAGGATTAGTCTGATCCATAAATTGAGACAACTGAGATCTGCTAAAAAACTCTCTTATTGCAGCCACTACGGGGCGAACATTAACTAAAGCAGCAGGAGTTACTGTAGCAGCCTCGACAATGCTCATCCTTTCCTTAAAAACCCGTTCTAAACGTACCAACCCAATACGAAACTGTTTCTGCAGTAAAAAGCCCACTGTCTGCGCACGACGATTTCCCAGATGATCAATATCGTCTGGAGATTCCTGTCCATTATTTATCAGAATGATACGCCTTACTATTTGCACCAAATCATCGGGTGTCAAAGCAGAGCACTCAGAAGGAGCACCGATGCCCAGCTTTTTACTGAGTTTATAACGGCCAACCTCTCCCATATTGAACTGCCGAATATTAAAAAGCATATTATTTAAAAAGTTCTCAGCACTACTCAAACTGGGTGGATCACCAGAAGAAAGTTTGCGATATATCTCCGTTAACGCCTCTGCCTTATTCTTAACCAGCGAATCCCTCTCCATTGTGGATTGAATAAAGGCTAAATTCGGAGAAGTATCCACGTCTCGGAAAAGAGATAGCAACTGGTCGTCTTTTTCAAAACCTATAGCGCGAAGCAAAGTAGTAACAGGTATCTTTCGCTTGCCGCTTACTTTCACAGAGATAACTCCTCTGCCTGAAGTATCAAAGTCCAGCCAGGCCCCTCGCTCAGGTATAAGTTTGGCAGAGCAAACCTCCCTGCCGTTGACGGGATCCTTGGCCACGGTAAAGTATACGCCAGGGAAACGAGTCAACTGGCTTACTACTATCCGTTGCGCTCCGGAAATAACGAAAGTTCCTGCCCCTGTCATCAGAGGGAAATCTCCAAAGAACAAATCCTGTTGCTTAACCTCCCCAGTCTCCTTAACTATAAGCTGCACCTGTACATACAGGGGCGCCGAGTAGGTCAAGCCCTGCTCAAGACATTCCTGAATGGTGTATTGAGGTTGCCGAAATTCGTAATCTGAAAAACGTAATTCAAATCTGGAAGGAGAGTAACCATGAATAGGCGAAATTTCATTGAAAAGCTCCTTCAATCCTTCTTCCTGAAACCAGCGAAACGAATCAAGCTGGATAGTAACAAAGTCAGGTACCGCCATAGCTTCTGGTGAAGCAATTTCAGTACCCAACAATTCAGAAATAGCTGTGTCTTTATCAAATGCCAGCAGAACAGACATGAACCCTCCTTAAAACACTCAAAATAAAAGCTACATCAGCACGCGAAGCCACTCAAAAATGCGCTAACCCAACTCTGCTCCGAAGAAATAATTCCAAGAAAAAATGAAAAAGCTGATACGCACGACAACGACACGACATACAATACCACTACATTTAACCTGTCAATAAACAGAAACACATAAAGAGAGGAAGAAAACTGCTACCCATATCGCAAAACGCCAATATACCATCACCATCGATGGCTTGTCAACACAGAACACCGACCTTAACAACTAAATAGCGGAAGGAAGAACCTTTTCTAAAACCAAACGATAACCGGCACAAACGCGCCGAAAACCGATCGACCTGGGAATTAACTAAAAGCTATTCGCCTTATAATTCCTTGAAAGGAGGTGATTCAGCCGCACGTTCCCGTACGGCTGCCTTGTTACGACTTCGTTACAGTCATCCGCCCCACTCTCGGCGATTACCTCCTGCCGAAACAGGTTAGCCCATCGACTTCGAGTATTACCAACTTCCATAACGTGACGGGCGGTGTGTACAAGGCCCGAGAACGTATTCACCGCAGTATAGCTGACCTGCGGTTACTAGCAACTCCAACTTCATGCAGGCGATTTCAGCCTGCAATCCGAACTGAGGACGCTTTTCTGGGATTAGCTCCAGATCGCTCTTTGGCAACCCTTTGTACCGTCCATTGTAGCGTGTGTGTAGCCCAGGACATAAAGGCCATGCTGACTTGACGTCATCCCCACCTTCCTCCGGCTTGATACCGGCGGTCCCGCATGACACTTGTAACATACGGCGAGGGTTGCGCTCGTTAGCGGACTGAACCGAACATCTCACGACACGAGCTGACGACAGCCATGCAGCACCTGTACAAGCTCCCCGAAGGGTCGTTCCTGTTTCCATTCACTAC
>DKFF01000018.1 GCA_002452795.1 Dehalococcoidia bacterium UBA6803 | reverse complement strand
GGACATTATCAAAGAGTTTCAACACTGCTCTTTTTCGGTACATTTATATTTGAGTAGACATGGAAGACGGCCCACTGGCGCCACATCTTTACGCATCTCACATCTATTTGCTAAACTTAATTGAGCGCATAATACACTACAAGGAGTCTTGATTATGGGTTCTAAAGACAAAGGCCGCAAGGAAATGAAAAAACCGAAGAAGGACTTGAAAAAGCCTATTACACCATCGCTTTTTGAGCCGACCGCAGAGGTCGAAGTGGTCAAGAAAAAACGCAAGGATGAGTTCCCCGAATAGGTCTCCCGGCCCAACGGGTTAGCTTCCAGCACAGAATTAATGTCTGATCTGGTTCATCTCAGGGCACTGGTTCACGGTAAGGTGCAGGGTGTGTACTACCGGGCTTTCACAGCGCGTGCCGCCAAGGCCCTCTCCCTCAGGGGATTCGTCCGCAACACGCAGGGCGGAGATGTCGAGTTGGAAGCCGAAGGCGAGAGAGCCGACATCGAGGAATTGCTGCGGCAGCTGAAAGCCGGCCCACCCTCAGCAATGGTGAAAAAAATAGATACGGTCTGGTCAGCCTGTCAGAACCAGTATAGAAGTTTCGACGTCAGATATTAAACTCAGTTGTCGAGTTCTACCTTGCCGGCCCTGATGATATCAAGGTACTGTTGGTCAACCCCGGTTAGAAGGGCCGCTTCCCTATCGATCTCATAAGGATCGCCTTCAAAGATCTTGCCGAGAGAATCGGTCTTGCCTTTAAATGAATCATCGGCGGCGCTGAATTTCTTGCGCCCGTCAATGATAGCCAGGTCGAAGGGCAGCGTAAAATAAAGGTCGGCAAAGACCTTGTCCCAGCCGAACTCGTCCAGCGATCCCCAGCCTGCCCCCGAACCCTTCTTGTATTTGCTTACCGGCAAAAGGCTGAGCAGATTATGTACGCTGAAAAAACCCTGGTTGCCGATCGTCCTCAGGGGCGATATGCTGATGAGGAAATCACAGGACAAAACCACATTGGGCACCCAAAAAGTGGCGACGGCAAAAGGATGGGGCAGAGGGTTTTCTATCTCCACCCAAATACAGTCCTTGACATCCAACATCAGAACACGCGGGAAATCATACCCCATGGATTTATAGATCGGGTAGACCGATTCGCCGTTGGCGGCGCCTTCAAGGATAATAATATCGGCGTCGCTCACTTGCTTGATACGCTCAATAATCAGTCCCAGCATCTCACGGCTGGTACTGTAAGGGTAGGGATAAGGATGACTTGCGCTCGGCTTGATTAATATCTTATGGGCCCTCGAGACAAGGGGCGGGGGATTGAAGGCATATTTATTCGATTCGTATATCATTTCCGGAAGGCACAGCTTCTCTCTACAATAAATTTACAGGTAGCTATTCGGGATGGTCCGCCACATCCCCGATACCAACTATCTGTGCATTAATTGTACCATTGCAGTCAATGGGTGAATATACCGATGTAAAAAAAAGCCTTAACATCTGGATAGTGGAAAGAAGGTTAATGATTACGAAGCAGTTCGACGGTATCGCTACCATCGACCGACCTAGGAGAAAAACTCCCTAGAAAGGAGGTGATCCAGCCGCACGTTCCCGTACGGCTACCTTGTTACGACTTCGTCCCAGTCACCGGTCCCACCTTCGGCGACTGCCTCCCTTGCGGGTTAGCCTATCGACTTCAGGTGTTACCGACTTCCATGACGTGACGGGCGGTGTGTACAAGGCCCGAGAACGTATTCAACGCAGTGTGCTGACCTGCGTTTACTAGCAACTCCAACTTCATGCAGGCGGTTGCAGCCTGCAATCCGAACTGAGGATGATTTTTTGGATTGGCTCCAGATTGCTCTTTTGCTACCTGTTGTATCACCCATTGTAGCGTGTGTGTAGCCCAGGATGTAAGGGCCATGCTGACTTGACGTCATCCCCACCTTCCTCCGCGTTATACGGGCAGTATCGCTAGAGAAATTAACTAGCGACGAGGGTTGCGCTCGTTGCAGGACTTAACCTAACACCTCACGGCACGAGCTGACGACAACCATGCAGCACCTTGAAAATTGTCCGAAGAAAGATCTATTTCTAAACCTGTCAATTCCCATTTAAGTCTTGGTAAGGTTCCTCGCGTATCATCGAATTAAACCACATGCTCCACCNNGCGGGCCCCCGTCAATTCCTTTGAGTTTTAGCCTTGTGGCCGTAGTCCCCAGGCGGAATACTTAAAGCGTTAGCTTCGGCACAGAGAGGGTCGATACCCCCTATACCTAGTATTCAACGTTTAGGGTGTGGACTACACGGGTATCTAATCCGTTTCGCTCCCCACACTTTCGGGCCTCAACGTCAGGAGCATCCTAGAAAGCCGCTTGCGCCACTGGTATTCCTCACGATATCTACGCATTTCACCGCTACACCGTGAATTCTGCTTTCTTCTGATGCCCTCAAGTTCTCCAGTATCAATTGCAGTCTCCCAATTGAGTTAGGAGATTTCACAACTGACTTAAAAAACCGTCTACACCCGCTTTACGCCCAGTAAATCCGGATAACGTTCGCCTCCTACGTTTTACCGCGGCTGCTGGCACGTAGTTAGCCGAGGCTTATTCCTCAAGTACCGTCAAACTTCTTCCTTGAGAAAAGAGGTTTACAACCCGAAGGCCGTCATCCCTCACGCGGTGTCGCTAGGTCAGGCTTTCGCCCATTGCCCAATATTCCTTGCTGCTGCCTCCCGTAGGAGTTGGGGCCGTATCTCAATCCCCATCTGGCTGACCATCCTCTCAGACCAGCTACCCGTCATCGGCTTGGTAGGCCTTTACCCCACCAACTACCTGATAGGCCACAAGCCCATCTGCAAGCGCCGTAAGGCTTTAATAAACGGGCATCACCCGTTTATATCATGCGGTATTAGCCTGCCTTTCGGCAGGTTATTCCCCTCTTGCAGGTAGGTTACTTGCGTGTTACTCAGCCGTCCGCCACTAGAACATAATCCGAAAACCATGATCTCGTACGACTTGCATGCATAAGGCACACCGCAAACGTTCATCCTGAGCCAGGATCAAACTCTCCATCTAATTAATCTTCCTTCCGCTATTTAGTTGTTAAGGTGCTTAGAAAAGCAACCATAAGGATACCATCAGAAAACTTTACTGTCAAATTGTCTCTTATCCCTTAAATTGGTTACAATTGGCAAATGATAATGCTAGAATGAGCAGGTCGTTTGCTTATTTTAAGATTAGAGGAATCTCCATGACAATAACGCCTGCGGAACAAAAAAAATATGGCATAGACTCGATCAGCTACGGCAAATTAACCTGGCTGTACCTTGAAAGACCTTCTCTTGCCACAGTTGATTATTTGGGCAAATATTTCAACTTTCATCCTCTTAATCTGGACGACATTTTAAGTAGAACCCAGCGGCCCAAAATTGACGAATACGAGGATCATGTGTTTATGGTTCTCCATTTCCCTGTTTTTGATAAAAAGACCCGACTAACAAGGCCCAGTGAAGTGGATATTTTCATCGGGGAAAACTATATTATTACGATCCATTGTTCCGCCAATCTCAAGCCCTTGAGTAAATTTTTTAAAGAATGCCAGGCGGACAAGGAGAGCCGCCAGAAATACATGGGCAGGAGTTCAGGGTTTTGCCTCTATCACATTCTCGACAGACTGGTCAATTATTGTTTCCCCATCCTTAACAAGATCACAGACAACATTGATGATATAGAAGAGGTCTTGTTTGATAAGCCTTCTCCGGAAACGGTTCACCAAATCTCCTTGCTCCGCAGGGATCTTATTTCTTTCCGCAGAGTCATTCGTCCCCAGATTCAGGTGCTTGAAACGCTGGAAATTGAAGACTATTCTTTTTTCAAAGAAGACCAGGATCTTTACTTTGGTGATATTGCCGACCACATCCGTAAAATCTGGGATAGCCTCGAAGATAACAAAGAGGTAATAGAGGTTCTTGCTGAAACCAGCGCCTGGTTAACTTCAAATCGCATGCAAGAAATAATGAGAATATTAACTATTGTCATGGCTATTATCTCTCCGATGACTCTGGTTGCCAGCATTTACGGGATGAACGTTCCTTTACCGGGAGGAGTGTCCCCCGGCAAACTATTGCCTTTTGGTATCTTGTTGTTGGTAATGGCTATTTTAGGTGCCACAATTCTCATTAAACTCAAGCGCAGGCAATGGATTTAGAACATACCAAAGGATCGGCCGCGCTTGCCAGTAATTTATCAGCGGTGTTACCATCAATGCCCTAACGACAGGACACATATAACTATGCTACTTGCCATTGATATCGGAAATACAACTGTCACTATTGGCGTATTTGACGGGGCCAGGTTAAATGCGCAATGGCGATTAACCACTAATCCACGCAACCTTCCGGATGAATATGGGATCGCGCTTCTTAACTTTTTCCAGTACCAAAAATTATCGCCGTCACAAATAGACAAAGTAGCATTATGTAGCGTCGTCCCCACTCTGACATCCACTTTTGACAAAATGTGCCGCAAATATCTTGACCTTTCCCCGTTGATAGTAGAAGCTAGCGTCAGGACAGGGGTGCGTATTTGCATAGATAACCCCAGAGAACTCGGGGCAGATCGGGTCGTGAACGCCGTCGCCATCCACCGCCTTTATCAGGAAGCAGCAATCGTTATTGATTTCGGCACAGCCACCACCTTTGACGTAATCTCCAGAACAGGAGATTATATCGGCGGGGTTATCTCTCCTGGCATCGGGATTGCCTGCGAGGCGCTATCTTCTCAAACCGCCATGCTGCCCCATATAAAATTAATCCAGCCCGAGAAAATCATCGGAAAAAACACAATCGCTGCTATGCAGTCAGGCATGATCTTCGGATATCTTGGCCTTGTCGAAGGTATTATCAATCGCATCCATGCAGAGCTGGGCTATACGACTCGGGTCATCGCTACCGGTGGCTACGTGCACGTTCTGGCCGATAAAACTCCCTTGATAACTGACATAAACCCGGATTTATCGTTAATCGGGCTGCGCTATATTTACGAGATGAACCACACGGTCAGCAAAGGAGAGGAAAGTTAATGCCCGAAGGAAAAACTATAGTGCTAGGAGTGACAGGCGGAATAGCCGCTTACAAAGCGGTAGAGCTTGCCAGTAAATTAACGCAAGAGGGAATGAAAATCAATACCATCATGACCAATGCCGCCACCAAGTTGGTCTCCCCCCTTACCTTTCAAGCTATCACGGGAAGACCGGTATTCACCGAAATATTTGATTCAACCGCTTCATTCCAGATCAATCACATATCCCTGGCCGGCACCGCCGATGTAATCGTTGTCGCTCCTGCCACAGCTAATACTCTCGCCAAAATAGCGGGAGGATTTGGCGATAATTTATTATGCTGTACGATATTGGCAAGCAAGGCACCGGTGATTATTGCCCCTGCCATGAACACCAACATGTACGACAACCTGGCTACTCAGGATAATCTCGCCAGGCTTAAAGACCGGCATTTTGCCATCATTAAACCGGCGTCGGGAAGACTGGCATCAGGCATAAAAGGGACAGGACGGCTTGCTGAGATCGAGACCATTCTGGATTCCATTCACCAGATATTGGGCAAAAACGGCGACCTGGCAGGAAAACAAATCGTGATTACAGCAGGAGGCACTCAAGAGTTTATTGATCCCGTGCGCTATATCACCAATCGTTCCTCAGGCAAGACAGGCTATTCTCTGGCCAATGCGGCTCGTGATAGAGGAGCCAGGGTAACACTCATTTCCGCTCCCTGTGCCCTCAGGGAACCCGCCGGCATAGATATTTTCCAGGTGCGTACCGCTGAAGAAATGTACCACGCTACAAAAGATAACATCACCCGGGCCGATGCCCTGATCATGGCAGCAGCCGTCTCTGATTATCGGCCTCAAACCATATCTGCAAAAAAGATCAAAAAGAAATCTTCCTTTATAACGCTGGAAATGGAACCCACGCGAGATATATTGAACAGCATCAAGGGGGACTTTCTGCGGGTAGGCTTTGCTGCAGAAAGTGACCATGTGATCGAGAACGCTGCACTGAAACTCAAGCAAAAAAAGCTTGATTTTATAGTGGCCAACGATATCACCTCCAACGATAGCGGCTTTGAATCGGATGACAATAAAGTAACGATAATTGATTGCAGTGGCGAAAAAACCAGTTTGCCCCTTATGCCCAAGCGAGAAGTAGCCGAGCACATTCTGGATAAAGTAGCATTTCTATTGGAACAAAGAGAGCAATTAAGAAAGAGAGAAAGTGAATAACCTGCCACAAGAGATACCTGGAATTTATGAGCCAGATAAAATCGAGCGGAAATGGTATGATTTTTGGCTCGAACAATCTTATTTCACCCCCAAGATAGATTTCAACAAGAAACCTTTTGTAATCGTCATGCCTCCGCCCAATGTCACAGGCGAGCTCCACCTGGGACATTCCTTGACAATCACTTTAGAGGACATCATGGCCAGGTGGCACCGAATGAAGGGAGAGCCGACATTATGGGTTCCCGGAACGGATCACGCTGGTATCGCTACCCAAATAGTGATAGAAAGGCAGTTAGCTAAACAAAAACAAACTAAAGAGGATATCGGCAGAGAAAAATTCGTCGAACTGGCCTGGGAGTGGGTACACAAAAGTCGCAAAACAATCAATTACCAGCACCAAAGATTGGGCGTTTCCTGCGACTGGAGCCGGGAACATTTTACACTGGACGAGGGGCCCAGCAAGGCTGTTCGCACCGCTTTCGTCAATTTGTATCGCAAAGGCCTAATTTACAAAGGGGAAAGAATGGTAAACTGGTGCCCACACTGCCAAACGGCACTCTCCGATCTTGAAGTCGAGCACAAAGACACGGCGGGGCATCTTTATCACATTCGCTACTTCCTGGAAGAAAGCGATGTTTTTATTACCGTGGCCACTACTCGCCCGGAAACATTACTGGGAGACGTTGCCGTAGCAGTTAACCCAGAAGATATCCGTTACAAACATTTTATAGGCAAAAACGTCGTCTTGCCTATCATCAGGAAGAAAATACCAGTAGTCGCTGACAACGCCGTCGACGTTTCTTTTGGCACCGGCGCATTGAAGATTACCCCGGCACATGATCCAACGGACTTTGAAATCGCCCACCGCCATCACTTGCCCTCGGTAAATATCATGGACACTGCCGGCACCATGAATGAAAATGCCGGCCCCTTCCAGGGACAGGAAAGGTTTGTCTGCAGAGACAACGTGATAGCAGAACTTAAAAACCTGGACCTTCTGCACAAAATTGAACCTTACCTCCATTCGGTAGGATACTGCAGTCGCTGTCAAACGGCAATTGAACCTAAAATAAGCCTGCAGTGGTTTATCAAAACACAACCACTGGCTGTAAAAGCTGTAAAAGCTGTAAAGGAAAAGCGAGTGACCATACTCCCCGAACGCTTTACCAAGACTTATTTCGACTGGATGGAAAATATCAAGGATTGGTGTATCAGCCGCCAGATATGGTGGGGACACCGCATCCCGGTCTGGTATTGCCAAAAATGCGACAACCTGACCGTATCTGTAGACGAACCTTCCGAATGCACATACTGTAACTCAAAGGAAATCTTCCAGGATACTGATGTCCTCGACACGTGGTTCAGTTCAGCTCTCTGGCCGCATTCCACACTGGGATGGCCAGCGGATACCGCGGATCTGCGCTATTTTTATCCCACTTCAGTAATGGAAACTGGTTACGACATCCTTTTTTTCTGGGTGGCCAGGATGATTATGCTGGGATTGGAAAACACCGGAGATATCCCTTTCCGCACCGTTTATCTCAACGGATTAATCCGTGACGAGAAAGGCGAAAAAATGAGCAAGCTCAAGGGAAACGTCATTAATCCGCTTAAAGCTATTGATGAATACGGAACCGATGCCCTGCGCTTTGCCATAACCACTGGCTCTTCTCCGGGAAACGATATAAACCTGGGGGAACAGAAACTGGAGGCCGGTCGCAACTTCACCAATAAAATATGGAACGCTTCCAGATTTATCTTCAGAAACATTCAATCCGCTACGGAGAATGGCGAATATGGTCAGCTGGACTTGATATCGTCATTTGCGGGATTGAACGATTCGCCCTGCCTTCAAGCGGAACGACTGGAAGACCGCTGGATCATCAGTCAACTCAATCGCCTTGTTCGCGACGTTAACAGAGCGCTGGAGAATTATCAGTTCGGCGAAGCCGAACAGCAGATACACGATTTCTTCTGGTCAGCTTTTTGCGATTGGTACATCGAATTTGCCAAGGTTCGGTTGCGTAATCATTCAAAACCGTCACCGTTACCTTTCCTTATAGATGTCCTGGAAAAAGTACTTCGTCTCCTGCACCCTTTCATGCCCTTTATCACCGAAGAAATATGGCAAACATTGAAACAAATCTCGCAAAACAAAAACCTGCCAGATTCTATCATGGTCGCCTCATATCCTGACACCGATGTTCTACATACCGACAAAGAAGCGGAAAGGGTGCTGGCAACGACCACGGAGATAATCCGCTCCATACGTAACGTTCGAGCCCAGTATAAAATAAAGCCAACGCAGAAGATTGAGTGTACCCTCTACACCGACGAAAAATTCCTGCCTTCGTTATCTTCCCAGACACCCTTCATAGAAGTCCTGGCACGTACCCGGCTTTTAAATATTAAACCCCGGAGCGAAAGAGAAGCCGAAGACGAAGAGGCGTTAAAACTGGTACTGACAGAGACCGAGGTGCTTCTCCACTGGACAAGTATCGAAAACCAGGCAGAGGAGAGGCAGCGGCTGTGTCGGGAAAGAGAAACTATACAGACAAGAGCGATCCAGATCGAGAAAAGATTGGGAGATACCTCTTTTCTTTCCAATGCCCCGCCAGACGTAGTAGAAAGAGAAAGAACAAGGCTTCAGACACTTGAAGACAAAAGAGACAGATTGGAAAAAGAAATAGCTCTTCTTAACTAAAGTTCTCTGTGACCAGTGGCAGGAAAGGATGAGCGCATCTTTGTCAGGGCTTTTTCCGTGTCGCTGGCGACTCGAGATCGCTCACTTTTGTTCACGCGACGCTTGAATAACCAATAAGTAAATTCCTTAAGTTCAGTTAAACTTATCGTCCTGCGCTGTAAATATTGCTTTTCTTGTCTGAAATGCTGCAGCAGTTCTTGCTGTGTTTCGCCGTATAGCTTGCAATAAGCCTCCTCAAACACCCCTCTATCGTTGTTCAAGCCCACTCCTCTCCTCAATTTCCGCATTTCCTCAACCTCTGCCAAAACTAAAAATTCCTCTACGAGGACACCGTAAAAATAGTTTAAGCATGCCTTGTACTTCACTTCGCCAATTAAGCTTCTGAACTCATTCTTATCCGGATAAACCGCAGGCCAAGTATGGAAAAGAAATTCGATTCTCTCGTCCTCCTGGACAAACTCTTTGATTTCCTCCATCAACCGCTCCGCCAGCAGCAACCAATCAAAAGCTTCCCCTCCAATAAAATAACAATAATACCGTCCAGCATAGTTCTCTTCTATGCTGGACCATTGCCTGATAGCCTCCAGCAACACCAGACGCCAGTGTTCGCCGCGGGCAACAGCTTCTTTGAAATGCTTTATTGCATCGATGTCCCCTGCATCCACACCGTAAACACACTGTTTTTCCATAAATCCTGATGTCTTTTCCGTATACAGGAATCCTCCCCTCAAAAGAAGGTTCGAGAGAGGCTACTTTTTCAATCAGCCATCTATGATTCGCCAGCCTCGCTTGCCTGCCAGACGGAACAGCTCTTTATCCGGATAAGCAGCCACAGGATTCCCCACCATTTCCATCACAGGAACATCGGAAATGTTATCAGCGTAAGCAAAACTTGATAAAAGATCCACTTTCATCTCTCTCTGTTCCAGAAATTCTTTGAGCAATCTGGCCTTGCCTTTGCCAAAGCAGAAAGGCGGCACAATTCTCCCTGTATATTTACCGTTCATCGTCTCCAACCGGGTGCCAATCACATAAGTTATGCCCAATTCCTGTCCCATGATTTCCAGCAACTCCTGAAAAACTGCGGAGACAAGCACCACTATATGTCCATTCTCTTTGTGCCATCGCATAATATCAAAAATATCCTGGCGCAACGCTCCTAAAATATAGCTATCAACCACCCAGCGTGAACTTTTTTCAAGCTCCTCTCTGGCTTCTCCCTTAAAAACACTATCCATCTTGGTCATCAACCACACTATATATTTTTCTTTATCAAGCAAAGGGCTTTTTGCCAGCGGCCACAAAGCCAGATACAACATCAAAGATAACAGCATCAAAGGAACTTTTCTCTTTTTATACTTGAAATAATAGCGACGAAAGCCCTTCCAGGCATAGCCGCTAATCAGAGTACCATCAAGATCAAAAATAGCAACAGTATTCACGATTTACCTTCACGCCGGCGCAACACTTCCTCGGCGGAAATAAACTCCTCTCTCAGGAATCTTTTTATTTCCCGCAACAGTGTTTATATTTCTTGCCCGAACCACAGGGGCAAGGATCATTGCGGCCGGTTTTCCTGCTCGCAACCGCCACTTCCTTTTTCTGGGGTGGCTCTTTACGAATATTGGCACGATAGATGTTATACACAACGTCATGCTGAATTCCCGCCAGGAGAGCATCAAACATATTCCTGCCCTCTCTCTTATAAACATTCAAAGG
>DKFF01000003.1 GCA_002452795.1 Dehalococcoidia bacterium UBA6803 | reverse complement strand
CCTTTCCCTCACGGTACTAGTTCACTATCGGTTATCAGCAGTGTTTAGCCTTGGAGGGTGGTCCCCCCAGTTTCCCACAGGATTCCTCGTGTCCCGTGGTACTCAAGAACGTCAAGCAGAGGCTTTTCCTTTTTGCCTACGAGACTATCTCTCTCTACGGTTGCCCTTTCCAGAAACATTCGGCTAAAAAAAAGCTTTTTTACTCTGTGGCAGGTTCTGGACCCTGCCCCTTGCGTCTTACAACCCCGAAACAACATAGGCTCCAGACCCACTGAGTTATTTCGGTTTAGGCTGTTCCCCGTTCGTTCGCCACTACTAAGGGAATCTCTTTTGATTTCTTTTCCTCGAGTTACTAAGATGTTTCAGTTCACCCGGTTCCCTCTCGCATAAAAGCGAGTGCTCAGGGTTTTCCTGAGCGGGTTGCCCCATTCGGAGATCCCCAGCTAAGCTTGCTGGACAGCTAACTGAGGCTTTTCGCAGTCTTGCCACGTCCTTCATCGGCTGCTGATACCAAGGCATCCACCCTGTGCTCTTGTTCCCTTGACCTACATCAGGCCGGACACAAAATATTTTACTTGTATATTCTCTTTTTAAGGTGCAAAAAATACTGCGCCCTTCCAAAAGAGGGCGTGTCCCGTATTGTATACTGCCTTTTCTACCTGTGTCAAATTGGTTTTTGCTCTCTGTAAGCACTCTATTCTCTCGTGAGCATACAAATATATCCTTGCCCTATTTGACAAGAAGCTATTAAATTGGATAAGCTGTCAGGTTGTTCACAATCCGATATAGATATGAAAACAAGAGACGACCAACTGAGGTGTCGCGGCATCAGGGGAGCTATTTTGGTGGGGAGCAACAGCAAAGAAGCTATCTCCTCGGCAACCAGAAAATTACTCAAGGAAATGGTAAAGGCGAACAGCATTGAGCTTGACGATGTAGCGGCTGTTATCTTCACCACTACGAGAGATCTCAATGCTGAATTTCCGGCAGCGGCGGTGCGGCAGATGGGATGGTCTCCGCAGATTGCCCTGCTTGATGGGCACGAAATGAGTGTCCCTCATGATCTTGAACGCTGTTTGAGGATTCTCATGCTGATAAATACGGAGAAAAAGCTCAGTGAGCTAGTGCATGTTTACAGCGACGGGGCCGAGAAGCTAAGAAAAAGGAAATTAGACGAGACAGAGCAAGTTATATAGGAAGGCTGAGAGAGGCGAAGATGATCGTAGTAATGAAATCGGGCTGTAGACGGGACGAGATTGACGAAATCATAAAACGCATTCATGAGCTAGGCCTGGAAGTAAATCTATCCCATGGGGTTGAACGCGACATCATCGGCGTGCTGGGAAAGGTCCCCCCTGAACTTCAGGGTATGCTGGAGACATTACCCGGGATAGAAGAAATTATTGCCATCAGCAAGCCATATAAGCTCGCCAGCAGGGATTTTCATCCTCGGGATACCATAGTTAGAATTGGAGGAGTTGCTATCGGCGGCAACAAGATAGTGGTGATGGCCGGGCCTTGTGCCGTGGAGAGCGAAGAACAGCTTATGGCTACAGCCCGTGCCGTAAAAGCGGCCGGTGCCAACATACTGCGCGGAGGAGCTTTTAAGCCAAGTACTTCCCCTTATCAATTTCGGGGATTGGGCAAACAGGGCCTTGAGTTACTGTCCAAGGCACGGGAGTTAACAGGCCTACCTTTTATCACGGAGGTAATGTCACCGGAAGACGTAGATCTAGTAGCCAGTTATGCCGATATCCTCCAGATTGGGGCACGCAGCATGCAAAACTTTGCCTTGCTGGATAAAGTAGGGAAGGCAAAAAGGCCGGTAATGCTCAAGCGGGGATTATCAGCAACCATACAAGAATGGTTGCTGGCTGCTGAATATATTTTACTTCAGGGTAACGATCAGGTTATCCTCTGCGAACGTGGTATCAGGACATTCGAGACCTACACCCGCAACACCATGGATGTTGGCGCTATAGCAGCCATCAACAGGCTTAGCCATCTACCCGTTATTGCTGACCCCAGCCATGCTACCGGAAAATGGTACCTGGTGCCACCTGTCTCTCTGGCCTCTATATCGGCAGGCGCTCATGGGCTGATCATAGAAGTGCACCCCAACCCCGATTCTGCACTCAAGGATGGCGCACAATCATTAACCTTCGATCATTTCCAGGCACTGATGACACAACTGAAACCAGTGGCGCAAGCGGTAGGTAAAGAATTAACCTGTTAAACTCCAAAAACAAGGCTTGACTCCATGTTTATAGAGCAAGAGCTCATCAGGCTAGCTCCTCGGAAGGGAACTTTCCTTACCGTGGGCACATTTGATGGAGTACATCTGGGGCATCGTCACCTGATCAAGGAATTAAATAAACACGCGAAAGATGACAACCTGCTGAGCGGGGTAATTACCTTTGATCCCCCGCCGCAGTCAATATTATTCCCCCAAAGGGAGTGCCTTTACATAGATAGAGCGAAAGACAGAATCAACCTTCTTGAAACATCGGGGGCGGCTATGGTGTTTGTACTTCCATTCTCCCCTGCAGTGGCCCGTTTAAGTGCCGAGGAGTTTGTCGAACTTCTCAGCAAGCATCTCAAAATGCGCGGATTACTGGCCGGGCCAAATTTCGCACTGGGCAGGGAACGCGAAGGCAACCTTAACCTGCTTCGCGCACTGGGAGAAAAACTGGGGTTCAGGGTAAAAGCCTCTTCGCCCTTCTTCCTCGATGGACAGCTCGTAAGTAGCTCAGCTATTCGTCAGGCATTGTCCACAGGCGATGTAGCCCTGGCAAGAAAACTAATGGGAAGACACTTCAGCATACAAGCCCAGGTCATCTCTTCTAACAAACGCGGACGGGTCATAGGTTTCCCTACCGCTAATCTGGACACGAGCACAGGACAAATGCTTCCTGGCAGAGGAGTATATGCCACATTCGCCTACCAAGACGGGGAAAAATTCTCTTCGGTAACCAACATCGGCTTTCGTCCCACTTTCAAAGAGAACGTAGAAACCGTGGAAACACATCTCATGGACTACAAAGGCAAGCTTTACGATAAAGAGCTCAGGATAGAATTTGTGGAAAGGATAAGGAACGAGCAGCAATTCGCTTCAATGGAGTCACTTGCGTTACAAATAGAGCAAGACATACGCAAAGCGAGAACGTTGCTAGCAGACAAAACAGGATGCAAAACTTAGAGTTCGGTTCGTTACTAAAAAGGGGTGTAGTCGATATTATCGTTGCCCGCGAGCTAATAGAGCTGCTGGAAAGCGGGCGACACTTGCGGTTAAAGCAAGGCTTTGACCCCAGCGCTCCCGACATCCACCTTGGACACGTGGTCGGTTTGAAAAAGTTGCGCCAGTTTCAGGAACTGGGACACAAGGTTGTGCTTATCGTTGGGGACTGGACGGCACGAATCGGAGATCCCAGCGGGAGATCAGTCACCCGTCCCATGCTCACTCCTCAAGAAGTGGCGCAAAACGCCAGAACTTACATGGAACAATTCTTCAAGGTAGTAGACAAGGATAAAACCGAAGTCAGATGGCAAAGTGAATGGTACGATAAATTTACCCTGGAACAGGTAATCGCACTCACCAGCCAATTTACTATAGCCCAACTTCTCGCCAGGGACGACTTTAATAAAAGATATGCTGCCTGCCAGCCCATTTCTCTCTCCGAAATGCTTTATCCTTTGCTCCAGGGATACGATTCTGTAGTTATTAAGTCTGAAATTGAGTTTGGTGGCAGTGACCAAAGATTTAATTGTCTGCTGGGCAGAGAATTGCAACAAGCTATGGGCCAGCGTCCGCAACAGGTGCTCCTGGTGCCACTCCTTGTAGGCACAGACGGCAAACAAAAAATGAGCAAAAGCCTGGGCAACCATATCGGAGTCACCGAGCCGCCGATAGAAATGTATGGTAAAATAATGTCTATCACCGACGACCTCATTTTAGATTACATGGAACTGGTAACCGACATTCCAGACAAAGAAATTGCGGAATACAAAGAGGGGTTGGAGCGCCAAACGACAAACCCCATGGCGGCTAAGCAAAAGTTGGCTTACGAGATAGTAAAGGAGCTTTATAGCGATAAGTTGGCCGGCGAGGCAGAAGCGCACTTTGTCACAGTATTTCAGAAAAGAGGAAAGCCTCAAGATATTCCCGAGTATTTTTTCCCCCTCCTCCAGAAAGAAGACGCAGCAGACCGCATTGATATTGCCCCCGTGCTTTTGCAAAAAGGCATAGTTAAAAGCAAAGGCGAACTGAGACGGCTGCTCGCCCAGGGAGCAATCGAACTTGACGACAACAGGATAAGCGATAACATCATCAAGGCACGAAGTGGCAGCATTTTGAAAATAGGAAAACGCAAATTCGTCAGAGTGGTAATTAAATAATTTTTACAGGAGGTTTTGTCTTATGCAACTAAGAATACCCGGCCCGACGCCATGCCCGCCAGAAGCCCTCCAGTCTATGGGGAAGCAGATGATCAACCACCGGGGCAAAGAATTCGGAGAGCTCGCCGCTTCAGTCACAGAAAAGTTAAAGAAAATCTATCAGACCAAAGAGGATGTTTTCGTGCTCACCTGCGCAGGAACAGGAGGGCTGGAGGCGGCGATAGTCAACACTTTGTCTCCCGGAGACAAAGTGTTATCCACTTCCAACGGTGTGTTCGGTAACCGTTTCGTCGAAATCGCTGAACAATATGGTGCAAATGTGAAAAACCTTGGCTTTGAGTGGGGAAAACCGGTTGACCTGGACATACTGGAACAAGCATTAAAAGAGGATACGGAAATCAAGGTCGTGTTAGCAACGCAAAATGAAACATCCACGGGGATGACTAACGACATTAAAAGTATCAGCTCCGTGGTTAAAAAATTCGATAAGCTCTTCCTGGTGGACTCCATAAGCGGGATGGGCTGTATCGACCTGCCGACAGACGAGTGGAATTGCGACGTGGTCGTTAGCGGCTCTCAGAAAGGTTTCATGATTCCGCCGGGACTCTCCATGGTCAGCATGAATAAAAGAGCATGGCAGGCTTACGAGCAAGCTAAGATGCCCCGCTACTATATGGATCTGGGTAAAGCCAAAAGCTTCCTGGAGAAAGGACAGACTCCCTGGACTCCTGCCGTCTCCATTTTCTTTGCTCTGGATACCACGCTGGACATGATGCTGAAAGAAGGGCTGGAAAATATCTTTGCCAGACATGCCAGAATAGCTCAAACTGTCAGGGATGGCGTAAAGACGCTCGGGCTCACTCTTTTCTCCGATGAAAGATATCTCTCTAATACGGTAACTGCAATAAACGCAGATGGCAAAGTAGACGCTCCCAAGCTGGTAAAAGTTCTCCGGGAAGAATACGACGTAGTTGTTGCCGGCGGGCAAAAGAATTTATCCGGGAAGATTTTCCGCATCGGCCACCTGGGATGGATAAGCGACAAAGATGCGGAGCTCGTTCTGGAAGCTTTGGGCAAAGCCCTACCGAAAGCGTATAAGTAATTTATTTAAGTTAAGGAGGATAACGGGAATGAAAATCCTGGTTGCTGATTCAATCGCCGAAGAGGGCCTGCAGACGCTCCGTGAGCATGCCGAGGTGGATGTCAAGCTAAAATCTAAACCTGAAGATTTGCAAGCCATGATTGGCGAATATGATGCCGTAATCGTAAGAAGCGCCACACAGATAACGGCAGACATTATCAAGCACGGCGACAAGCTCAAGGTAATTGGCAGAGCGGGAGTTGGTATAGACAACATAGATGTTGAAGCTGCCACCAGCAAAGGCATAGTGGTAGTCAACGCCCCTACGGGAAATACCGTGTCTGCCGCCGAGCACGCTTTTGGTCTTATGCTGGCCCTGGCCCGCCACATCCCTCAGGCAAACTCCCTGCTCAAATCAGGCGTGTGGCAGAAGAGTAAATTAACCGGAACCGAGCTCAGGGGCAAAACCCTGGGAATCGTCGGGCTGGGAAATGTCGGCTCCGAGGTCGCTAAGCGCGCACTGGCATTTGAGATGCGTGTTATCGTTTATGACCCTTATGTTTCCACCAACTACGTTCGCAGCCTTAATGTCACGCTGGTGTCCTCTCTTGACCAGCTTCTTGAGCAATCTGACTTCATCACCCTTCATATACCACGCACAGCCACTACTGCCAGCATGATTGATGCCGAGGCTTTAAGCAAAGCCAAGCCAGGATTGCGGATTATAAATTGTGCTCGAGGTGGACTTATAGATGAGGAGGCACTGGCAAAAGCGGTGGAAGAGGGTAAAGTAGCCGGTGCCGCTTTCGACGTCTTCGCCACGGAGCCTTTAACGGAAAGCCCCCTATTCAAGAATGACCAGATTATTGTCACGCCTCATCTGGGTGCGTCCACCATAGAAGCTCAGGTGAACGTAGCCGTAGACATCGCCAAGCAGGTATTGACTGTACTCAGGGGAGAATTCAGCCAGTATGCCGTCAATACACCTCATATTCCCTCCGAGCTATCGTCGTATTTGCCGACCGGTTCAATTATAGGCAGTCTCGCCAGCCAGTTATTGGAGGGACGAATGGACTCTCTCCATATCAAGTACAGCGGCGAAATTGCGGAATACGATTGCAGTGCGTTAAAAGAGGCGGTGCTCAGCGGTTTGCTGCAGCAGGCAAGCGAAGAGAAGGTTACCATAGTCAACGCCAAACTTATTGCCAGCAAACGGGGATTGCGGATAACTGAGGAGAGCGACACTAATTGCCAGGGTTATCCTAATTTGCTAACGTTGACAGTAAACACCGCTGCTGGCCCCACCATCGTATCGGGCACGCTGTTGCGTGATGAGACCCATGTCGTCCAGGTGAATGAATTCTGGATGGATATTATACCTGCTGGCAATTGTTTTCTGTTCTGCGATCACATAGACCGTCCAGGACTGATCGGAGCCGCAGGATCCATCACAGGGAAAGCCAACATCAACATCAACTCCATGCACTTAAGCAGGCTGCAGAAGAGAGGGCCGGCGTTAATGATCCTGGCTTTGGATGAGCCTCTTCCCGCAGCACAACTGCAAGAGCTGCTGGCGCTACCTGATGTTCATACGGCCAGAGTGGTGAAGCTATAGGGAAGCTCCAAATTCAATAAAGAGGATTTATAACCAGCCCGGTAGGAGGTTTAGGGTAAAAATAGGTAGACTTGCGGGGCATCCTATCGTGCGTTTGTGATACATCCTTGATCACCTGGAGACGCGGAGGGCTGAGCAGAAAAGCCAGCTGGTAATTTTCTGCTTTTAGTCGGCGGCTGAGTTCTCCCGCGTCAGCAACGTAGGTGATGTTATGTTCACTTTTCACAAATCCCAGCAGCCTGTCCAGGATAAGATGGTCAAGCAAACTGACATCGAACTCCCTGTAAGCTCGGGAGCGCTCCTGTGGCATTACATCATCAAGGGAAATCTCAGGGCGCTTTTTGAGCACCGTGAAACAGCCCTCGTCAAGCCCCAGTACACCTATGGCGGTCTGTTCTTCTTTTGAGAGCCCGCTCCATTCGCGCAACAATTTTTCTGTATCATAACCAGCGGCAGGCAGGGGAAACCGCTCCAGAGTAAAGAACTGCTCCAGTTTATCTTTCATCCCTGACAGGACCGCAGCAGGTATGCCGCGTATCAACCTGTGAACAGGCAAAACAATCAGGCCAGGGTCAGAAAACTCTACCAGCGACATCATGACGTAGTTAAATGGTTCGGCACCAGAGACAGATGAACAATCCTCCGTCCTCTGCCTCTGGTAAACCAGGGCCGTTTCGTAACGATGATGCCCGTCTGCTATATAAATGGGCCGGGCAGCCATAAAGCGAGAAATGCGTTGCTGGAGTTCCGTGTCGGTCAACCGCCATAAGACATGGCTTTCCCCTGCACCGGCAAATTCAAACAGAGGTCTGGCATGACAGGCCTCGGCTAATATCCCTGTAACCTCCTTTTCGGGATCCTCATACAATGAGAAGATAGGACTGAAATTAACACGGCAGGTCTGCATCAATTTCAAGCGATCGCTCTTCGGGCCAGTGGCGGTATTCTCATGAGGATAAACCCCTTCATACCATGGCTGTAATCTGACACGCGCTATCAGTTCACGCCTTTTCCGCTGAACGCCCTGGCAGATAAAGCAATAGTCATGAATGTAGAAAGAAGCGGTATCGTCCCTCTCCAACGCACCGCCGGCCAACCATTCCTGCATAGCCTGAGCGGCCCGGGTATATTTATTATTCGTCTCATCATCACCGCATTCTTCTCTGCCATACTCCAGACGAATCACATTATAAGCGCTTTTCTGATAATAAAATTCCTGCTCCTCCCTGTCGATAATATCGTAAGGCGGGCAAATAACATTATCTAGATCGCCAATCAGTTCCTTGCTATAGCGTATACCTCGAAACGGGCAGATCCCCATCAATCCAGTCTCCTCTCCTGTAGTGCTAATGGCCTGCTTGCTCTTTCAGTAACTAAATTCCCCGGCGCCAAGCTTTCGCCATCTCTTCCACAGGCAAACAAATATATTCTTCCAACGATAATTGCTCGCCACCAACCTGACCCAGATAATCTAGAGGCGCGTGGTATTTGTAAGCCAACTCTTCTACTTTCGTCACTGCATCCGGTGCCACCGAAATTACGATCCGCCCTTGTTGTTCACCGAAAAGGGCAACATCCAGACGACCATCAATACACCATTCTTTACCACCGAGCCCAATCCCACCGGCAATACAGCACTCCGCCACGGCCACCATCAGCCCACCGTCGGCACAATCATGAGCAGACTTAACGATCCCTCTTTCTATTGCCTCCAGGCAACATTGCTGCACTTGTTTTTCTCTATCCAGATCAATAGACGGCTTTCCCTTCACCAAGCCGTGCATCACTGCCAAATATTCACTGCCTCCGATACCACCGTCACCTTCTCCTCCCAGCAGAAAAACCCGATCACCCTCATCCTTAAACGGCATGGTGCACCTTCTCTTTAAATCCCTTATTACTCCCACCATACCCACTACCGGCGTGGGATAAATAGCCTCACCTCTGGTTTCATTATAGAGGCTGACATTGCCACTGATGACCGGGATCTGCAGCATGTCGCAGGCTTGAGCCATGCCCTTAATGCACTCTTCCATCTGATAATAAACATCATCTTTTTCAGGATTACCAAAATTAAGGCAGTCCGTAAGGGCTACGGGGCAAGCCCCGCTGCAAACCAGATTACGAGCAGCTTCGGCAACCGCAATAGCCCCCCCGGCACAGGGATCAAGATAGCAATACCTGCCATTACCATCACAAGTTAGAGAGAGCCCCTTCTCCGTACCCCTGACACGCAGAACGGCAGCGTCCTCTCCAGGCAAAACCACAGAATTATTCATCACCTGGTGGTCATACTGGCGATAGACTGTTTCTTTGCTGGCAATATTAGGAGAGGACAGGAGTCGAAGCAGCGTTTCATTACACTGCCTCGCAGTCAAATCAAGAAGAGAACTTGCTTCCCATGACTGTACTTCCTCAAGCCATAGGGGTTTTTTACCCTGCCTGCGATACCGCGGCGGAGAAGACAGCAAAGAGACCGGGACACTGGCCACCACCTTCTCCCCCTCTCTGATCACGGCCAAACCATCATCGGTTACTTGCCCGATCACATCGGCACAAAGATCCCAACGTTCAAGCACTGCTTTTACTCTGTCTTCACAGCCCTCCCGCACAATAACCAGCATCCTTTCCTGAGACTCAGAAAGCATTACTTCGTAGGGAGTCATGCCTTCCTCACGACGGGACACCTTGAGCACGTCCATGTCCACCCCTTTATCAGCTTTAGCCACCGATTCTATTACAGAACTGGTCAACCCTGCCGCTCCCAGGTCCTGCATGCCCATAACCCAATCGGCTTGCACCAGTTCGAGGCAGGCCTCTATAAGCAACTTCTCCAGAAAGGGATTCCCCACCTGGACGGTAGGTCTCAATTCCTGTTCTCCGTCAAAGGTACGGGACGCTAACCCGGAGGCTCCATGGATGCCGTCACGCCCGGTATCAGCGCCGACAAGCATCAGAACATTTCCGGCGGCTCCCGCTTGTGACTTCATTAATTTGCCTTTTTCGGCAATGCCCAGGCACAGAGCGTTAACCAGTGGATTGCCCGAATAACAATTGGCAAAGACAATTTCCCCACCAACATCCGGTATCCCTAAACAATTCCCATAGCCAGCAATACCGCCAACTACGCCATTAAACAAATAACGATTGTGCTCATTCTCTAGAGGACCAAAACGCAGTGAATTGAGCAAGGCCACGGGACGGGCTCCCATGGTGAATATGTCCCGGACAATGCCCCCCACCCCGGTCGCAGCCCCCTGGTAAGGCTCAATCGCCGAAGGATGATTATGTGACTCTATCTTCATCACTACCACCTGCCCATCACCGATGTCCACCACTCCGGCGTTTTCCTCTCCGGGACCTACCAGGACTCGCTCACCACGGGAAGGTAAAAGCTTGAGCAAGGGAGCGGAATACTTGTAACCACAATGCTCGCTCCACAAAGAACCAAACATCCCCAGCTCCACCTCAGTAGGTTCGCGCCCCAATTTCTGCACGATGAAATCGTATTCTTCCCTGCTTAGAGCAACTTTATTCAGTTCTGCCGTGGAGATAGTCATTAATCGACTCCCAGATTAAATTACCGTCATCCCCCCCCAGCAGCGCCTCACAAACTCTTTCCGGATGAGGCATCATCCCCATAACATTGCCGCCGTTATTGATAATTCCCGCAATATTATGTAAAGATCCGTTGGGGTTAAACTTCTCTGTCACCTCTCCATGCGGAGAACAATAACGAAATATTATCTGACCATTGGCTTCCATCTCCCGCAAAACGGCGTCTTCGGCAAAATAATTCCCCTCGTAATGAGAAATGGGAACCTTTAACACCTGCCCCGTGGAGCACCTGGAGGTAAAAGGAACAGCGTTGTTTTCCGCTCGAAGATATGTCCCCTGGCAACGATACTGGAGGTGGTCGTTGGGCAAAAGCACCCCCGGTAAAAGTCCCGCCTCACATAAGATCTGGAAACCGTTACAAATACCGACAACCAGTCCACCATTTTGAGCGAAACGCTCCACGGATACCATCACCCTGGAAAAACGCGCGATAGCCCCCGCCCGCAAATAGTCGCCGTAAGAAAAGCCTCCGGGCAACACAAGACAATCGTAATCGGAAAGATCAGTTTCCTTGTGCCAGATATAACCAGCTTCGTACCCCAGCACATTATGGATAGCATAATAGCAATCCCCGTCACTCCAGGTACCGGGAAATACTACAATTCCAAATTTCATTCTGCTCTATAAAAATAACGGCGGCTTCATACTGCCGCCCAAATGTTCTGATTATCGTCTCCACAGCCCTCCGCAGACGCCGTGGATACCGCTCACTTATCCTTATCCCGGCTTTCTGTTGGAAAAAGAGCTCTTGCGCCTCTTAGCTGCCTCTTTCCTTTTTCTTTCGTCGCTGGGTTTGGAATAGAACCTGCGACGACGAACTTCGGGCAGGATGCGGTCATCCTGCACCCGCTTATTGAACCTGCGAAGCAAGCTCTCAAAACTCTCACCTACCCCTAACCTGACTTCTGCCATAATTACATCACTCCCACTGCGAAAAGCATCTCTAAAAGTTGTTCCATTCTACCCTTCACAATTCAATCGTGTCAAGCCAGAGTAAGCTCTCCTGGATATCCGAGGTTATAATATCTCCTGATATAAGCAGGTGCGCATCATGCCCCGCTGCGCTATACTATGCGGAACTGAAATCAGGAAAGCCTGGAGTGTTAAGAATGTCAGAAGATTGTGTGTTCTGCCGGATCGTTGCCGGTGAAATTCCCTGTGACAGGGTATATGAAGACGAAGAAATTCTGGCTTTCCGGGATGTTAACCCGCAGGCACCGGTGCATATACTCATCATCCCCAGGACGCACATTTCGTCATTGAACGATTGTCCTGAACAACATTATTCCCTCCTGGGAAAAATGGTTCTGAAGGCGGTGGAGCTAGCAGCGAGGGAAGGCATCAAAGAAAATGGTTATCGCCTGGCGATAAACTGCGGCTCCCAGGGAGGGCAGGTCGTTCCCCACCTCCATCTTCACCTTCTAGGCGGCAAAAAATTGAGTGATCGGATCGGTTAGCTCCGGCTACCAGATATCCTGCTGTCAACACAGGAAAAACCTGTCTGATTGTTCACAAAGACTCTAAGTAAGTGACTACCTCATCCACGACCTCGTCGGGAGCAGAAGTCCCGGAAACGATCCCGATGCGGTGTTTGTCGGCAACCCAGGAAATATCTACCTCCCGTGCCGTTTCCACAAGACGTGTTTCCGTAACGGCAGAGCATATACCCAGCAGCCGGCTGGCGTTGGCACTGGCTTGATCTCCAATCACAAGCATCAACTCATTTCTGCCCGCCATCTGCGCAGCCTCTTCCTGCCGCAGGCGAGTTTCTCTGCATAAAGTATTTACCACCCGTATTTCCCTGGCCTGCCTGGAAAAGTTAGCCACCAGGCACGAAGCAAACCTGGCAAAGGAAAAATAGCTTTGCGTTGTCTGCGCAATAATTCCCAGCCGCTGCGCTGGCCGTCCCGCATTTTTCAAGTCTCTGACCTCAAGAACCGCCCTGCCCCTGTTCTGTGCCCAACCCAGCAATCCCACCACCTCAGAATGCCCCTCCTCCCCAAAAATAACGATATCAAAATCAGATGCGACCATGTCTTGAATAGCCTTTCGGGCGTCACAGACTATCGGACAGGTAGTATCAAGTACCCGAAGCCGCCGCTCCTTCGCCAGGGACAATATCCCGGGTCCCACGCCGTGAGTGGTAATAGCCATCACTTCACCCTCTATCTGCTCTATTGCCGTCACAGGCCTTATTCCCGACACAGCCAGCCTGTCCACCAGAAAACGATTGTGCACCAAAGGACCCAGGGTTTCTACCATCCCATACTCCTGAACCGCTGCTGTCAGGAGACTTACCGCCCGCCTGATGCCAAAACAGAGCCCTGAGTGCTGAGCCTTCTCTGTCCTCACGCTACTTATATACTCCTCTATAGCTTTCGGGCAGGAGTTCAGCAATCTTCCTCATCATCAGGTCAGTCATCTCCTTCATCTGCCCTCTGGTCAACCGTCCGGCGCCGGAACAGGAAAGCTGGAAGGGCTTGCCGATATTGATGATTACGTGTGGGCGCCGCCAGGGCCAGCTTAAACCCTTGACTCTCTCCGTGCCGATAATGCCAACAGGCAGAAAAGGAGCACCGGTCTGCGCAGAAATTACCACAGGCCCAAACTTGCCAGGGATCAGCTCAGCGTCAACACTCCGCTTGCCCTCAGGAAAGATACACAGTGTCAACCCTTCTTCCAGTATTTTCTCGGCCTGTAATGCCGTTTTTTTCTTATCAGCAGCTCCTCCTCTCCGGGGGGCAGACACGGCCCCACTCCAGCGGATAATAGGCCGCAGCAAGGGATTTTTAAAAAGCTCCTCTTTCGCCACAAAATAAACCCACCGGGGAGAACTGAGCGCGATCAGGAAAGGGTCAAGCAGGTGAATATGGTTAGAGATCACCAGGAGCGCTCCGCCTGTCGGAATATTTTCCCTCCCCTTGACTTCCCAGGAAACGCAACACCTGGCCAAAATCCCGATCACAGCCAGGACAATCTTCTGTAGCAGGCTCATTCTCCCTTCACCACTCCATACATTTTGTTTACTACCTGTTCCAGGTTAAGCCCCTCGGTGTTGATTATCACCGCATCAACAGCAGGCTTGAGAGGAGAGGTTTCCCTGTTCATGTCCAATTCATCTCGCATTAACAGGTCAGCGAGCACGGCATCAAACGCTGCACGAATGCCGCGGGATGCCAATTCCAGATGCCGCCGTCGTGCTCTCTCTTTTGCAGAAGCAGTCAAGAAAAACTTCGGTTCCGCTTGCGGAAGAACTACCGTTCCAATATCCCTGCCAGCCATTATCAGTTTCCCTCTGGCGGCCAGCTTTTGCTGCTCTGTCACCAGTATCCGCCGCACTCCGGCAACTTTTGATACCACGGATACCTGTTCATTCGCTCCTGTCTCGCGGGACGCCGGGATAAACTTTTCACCATCAACGACAAGCATAATATGCCCGTCGGGGGAACTCGCATAGGCAAAACAGGTAGAAGCCGCTAAGCGGCAAAGCTCATTTTCGTCTTCAGGTGAAACTTTAAGGTCAATTGCCTTACAGGTTATCGCTCGATACATGACGCCCGTATCAAAGAAAAAGTAGCCCAAACGCCGGGCTAAAAGAGTACCCGCGCTGCTTTTGCCCGATGCCGCCGGGCCGTCCATGGCAATCAACTGCGGCCTGTGGTTAAGCATACGCGAGCTAGTATACCAGAGATCAATCCAGGACATTGATGCACAATCGCAGTAACACAGTAGATTGAAGGTGGTGCACTTTATTGTTACAATGACTGCGATTTATATTTCAGGAAGGGAAATACGCCCCTGTAGCTCAGAGGATAGAGCAGCGGTTTCCTAAACCGCGTGTCGGGCGTTCGATTCGCCCCAGGGGTACTTGATATAATGAAATATTCTCTGCAAAGGGGTGTAGCTCAGTTGGTAGAGCAGCGGTCTCCAAAACCGCCGGTCGTGGGTTCGAATCCTGCCGCCCCTGCCACGATGCCGGGGTGGTGGAATCGGTAGACACGCCATCTTGAGGGGGTGGTGGGCGTAAGCCTGTGGGAGTTCAAATCTCCCCCTCGGCACCAGATGATCTTAAGAGAAGACTTGCCTGTGTCACATAAAGGCGGTAAAATCTACGCCTGTGAGCGGAAGTAGTTCAGCGGTAGAACGCTTCCTTGCCAAGGAAGAGGTCGCGGGTTCGAATCCCGTCTTCCGCTCCATGAAGCTTGCACGGGACTATTTCTTCGCCAGGGACGAAGTTTTTCGACATAAGATATGCGGCGGCGTAGCCAAGTGGTTAAGGCGGGGGTCTGCAAAATCCCTATTCAGCGGTTCGATTCCGCTCGTCGCCTTTTTTGTGTTCTAAATTTTTCTCTTAGTCCGCGGGGACATTGTAGCCCGTGCCGGGATGGCGGAATGGTAGACGCGGCGGACTTAAAATCCGCTTCCCGTAAGGGAGTGTGGGTTCGAATCCCTCTCCCGGCACCATAGCAAAAAACGCACTTTTCTCCGCCAGCCCAAAGGCACAGGAAAGAACCTACGCCGTCGTCCGCGCCACGCTCCGGTGCTAAAACAGAACTATTTCCCTTCCACTCAAAAGAGGATTACTTCTCAAATCGTTTTGTTTGTTATAATAGCTGGTTGCTTTTTGGGGCTGTAGCTCAATTGGGAGAGCGCCTCCCTTGCACGGAGGAGGTCAGGGGTTCGAATCCCCTCAGCTCCACCATTCCGTTCAAAGGGTTAGAGTTGTTTATTAATCGTTCCTGCCTGAGGCCGCGCGGCGACAAGTTGGGTGACTGCCTGGCGAAAGGGTACGCCGAAACAGCGGCTGGACTTCTTGCCCTAAAGCGCAACATACAACCGGGCAAACCGAGGGGCAGCGGTTTACTGGCCGGGAGACGCAGGCGCACAGCCAGTAATAAGCAGCAAAAGCAAACCAAGGATAAGACCAAAGCACTTCCTGTTCATGCCACCTATCCAATAAATAAACCCGCAATCGTATCCAATTGTAACTTATGACAACACAAGCTGCTAAGTGGCTGGTTGTTTGGGCATCATTTCCCGGGGCGCTCCTTCACGCTGGTCCCGAACAGGGAACCTCACCAGGCGATCGGAGAACTGAATTGTAGCATGGCATGGTAATGGATAGAAAATTAAGAGCGACGGCTTGGCATTTGGAAATCCCCGTGGTATTATATGCATAACAGTGCATATATGTATATAATACTGGAGAGCTATATGAGAGATTTAATAAAGATCTATAAGGCATTGTCTGATGAGTCAAGGCTCAGGGTCTTAAACCTTCTGCTAGAAAGGGAATGTTGTGTGTGCGAGGTGATGCAGGCTCTGGAAATCTCCCAGTCAAAGGCATCACGCATGTTGCGTGCTCTTTATGACGTTGGTTTTCTCAAGCTACGCAAAGATGGCCTCTGGTCGCTGTATTCCTTTGACTGGGAGGGAATGGATGCACATTTGAAAGACATCCTGGAAGCCAATAGAAAGGCCTTTGAAAGCAATGAACAGATGAGAATGGATCGTGAGCGGCTTAAAACGGCCAGGTGTGAGGATACCAGGTTTGCTACCAAAATATCTCGGACGCAGTTCCCTCCCAAAACTTCATAGTCTAGCTTGTTGTTAAGGTTCGCAATTTATGGAAATAATCGCACAGCTGCTGCAGGGTGGATGGAATGCTCTGCTTGAGTATTTATCCGGGCATGTACTGACCTGTCTTATTCCGGCATTCTTTATTGCAGGTGCTGTATCTGTTTTCGTGTCACAGGGAGACATTCTCAAGTATTTCGGGCCCAAAGCGAAGAAACTGTTGTCTTATAGCGTAGCCTCGGTATCAGGTGCAATTCTGGCTGTCTGCTCATGTACTGTTTTACCACTCTTCGGAGGCATCTACAAGAAAGGCGCAGGCATCGGCCCCGCGATCGCATTCCTGTACTCAGGCCCGGCAATCAACGTCCTTGCCATTGTTTACACAGCCCGTATTCTCGGCTTTGACCTGGGCTTAGCCAGGGCTATCGGTGCTGTTATTTTTGCCGCCGGAATCGGTCTAATTATGGCTCTTATCTATCACAAAGAGGAGTCACTGAAAGATGCAGCAGCGTTTGATGCGTTAGTGCCTGATTCTAAAGCCAAGAAATGGTGGCAGCAAGGTATTTTCTTTGTCGTCCTGGTAGGCATATTGATCTTTGCCGCTTCGAAGAATTGGATTGCGACCGGCGTCTTGCTGGCAGCGCTGGGCTTCATACTCTGGCGCTGGTTTACCAATGATGAGATCGGTACATGGATGAAGGGAACGCTGCACTTTGTTCGCCTCATTGTCCCCTGGCTGCTGGTGGGCGTGTTTGCTGCAGGTATTATCGTCACCTTTATTCCTCAGGCTGCGGTTGCCAACTGGGTAGGCGGCAACAGTCTCCTTGCCAACTTCATCGCTTCTTTCCTGGGAGCACTGATGTACTTCGCGACACTAACAGAAGTGCCCATTATCAGCGCCTTCGTGAACCTGGGCATGGGAAAGGGACCAACACTGGCGCTCTTGCTGGCAGGTCCAGCATTATCTCTGCCTAATATGCTCGTGATCCGTAGCATCATGGGAACAAAGAAAACTTTTACCTACATAGCTTTGGTGGTGGTCTTTTCTACCGTTGCTGGCTATATCTTCGGGTTGATTGCTCAGTAAAGCTAAAGGAGGGAAAAGATGAACCGTTGGGCACCCGGTGTCAACAGGAGAGGTTACTGGAAGCTAGATCCTCTTTAGAAGTGCCCGATATTTCTCCGTTCTCAGCATATTTCCTTCGGGCTGGATCAGCCATGTCATCCAGCATATTTCAACAGGCCTATAGCCTGAGATGCTTGCCATATGCTCGATCGTATTGATCAATTCTATATCCTTTTCCGTTGGCATATCCAGGCCCGCTTCGGTGAGAATTTGCTGCACCACCCTCCTTACTATTTTGTCAGGCATCGCCGTGTCTATGCCGCCCATCATTCTCAAATATTGAAATGAGGTGATGCCGACTCCGCCGATTTTCCCTATCGGGTCTTCTTTCCAGCTCTCAAGGCAGGAGCCGGCTGCCCAGCGTCGCAACGCCTTTCTATCGTCTAAATTCTGCGCTACTGCCAGGTTATGAAGATAAGACGCCACTCCTCTTGCCACCTGCCATGACCGGCAGTTCTTCCAGATAGGTTGTGCCTGGTCTGGTTGGAGAACGCTGAGATCCCTGAAGGTTCGGATCTTCCCGCTGTCCATCAGCTCTTTCTCAAACCTCATCACACCCGGGATTACGGCAGAAAAGTAGTTGAGGCCTATGGAAGTAAATGCCGCATCTACGACCATAAGCAGGACGCTCCCGTTCCACCTTGCGGTCGCCAGGCATCGATCACAGTGTTCTTTCAGGCCGCTTGTTTGGGAAATGTAGGCTTCTATGACCCGAGATAAGCCTTTATCGGAATTCTGCCAGTTCATCACCTTGTTGTGTACAAAAAGACCGCACTGTTGCATTATCAATATGTGAGGAAGAGCTCTTTGGCAAATTAGCGTTGATATATGCCCGTGAGTCTCCCCTGCGCGAGTATATGCCCCTACATGGCATCAAGGACTTGTTTCTTAGATGCACCCGCTTTCAAATCCATGTGCTGGACACAGTTAGCGCCATTTTCCCCCTCCAGCAGCTGTTCGCTCAATGCCAATAACGGGACAATAAACAAGGACACCATCAATAGAGATGCCCTTTAAATTATACACCTAAAGCATCTTTTTTACTTCTGCACACGCCCTGGCTCTCAATACCTCGACTCTCCCGTTTCGCCCATCCTGCCGGTTATGGTAAAGACCGTCCTCTCGCAGATATTGGTCACTCTATCTGCACTGCGTTCCAAGTTATGCGCTACCCAGATGAGGCGCGTTGCCCTGGTAATAGTCCTGGGATCTTCAAGCATAAAGGTGATGAGTTCCCGGTAAACCTGGTCATAAAGTTCATCTACCTCATCATCTTCATCGCTGATCTTCACAGCGGCCTCCGCGTCCCGGTTGATAAAAGCATTAAGGCTGCGGCGGAGCATGTCACATGTCTTTTCTGCCATACGTGGCAGGTCGACCAGGGGCTTCAAAGGAGGCTCGTCCCCTATCATCAAGGTGATATTAGCGATGCCTGCGGCATGATCGCCTATCCTTTCCAGGTCAACAATAATGTTCAGAACAGCGATAATAATTCTTAAATCGCCCGCTACCGGCTGCTGGGTGACGATAAGCTCAATGCACCTCTCTTCTACATCCAGACGTTTGCGGTCTGTCCTGGTATCGCCGTCTATCACCTCCGCTGCCAGGGCCAGGTCACGCTCCTGCAAAGCTTTCATAGAACGGGCAATAGCTTTCTCCACCATGCTACCCAAAACCATAACCTCGTCTTGAAGCTCGTTGAGATATTGATCAAAACTTTCCCTTGACATTGCTCCTCCTTTAGCCAAAACGGCCGGTAATATAATCCTCGGTTCTCTTGTTCTTGGGGCGGCTGAAGAGTTCGCT
>DKFF01000020.1 GCA_002452795.1 Dehalococcoidia bacterium UBA6803 | reverse complement strand
AAGGAGGTGTATTATGCCAGGATTTAATGGAACGGGTCCTCGTGGTTTGGGACCGATGACAGGTGGCGGAAGGGGCTTTTGTAATCCCAGGGGAATGGGAAGAGGGTATGGGGTTGGATGGAGAGGTTCTTATCCTCGATTTGGTGTACCTTATTCTCAACCTGTGAGCAAAGAGGAGGAGCTTGATTCTCTGAAAAATGACGCTGAAGAGATAAAAGGTCAGCTTGAGCAGATCGAGATCAGAATAAGGGAGCTTGAGAAATAAAAATGGAACTAGGGGAGGATTTGTCGTGAAGATTGCTGTGTCGTCTGTGGCGCCCGATTTGGATGCGGAAGTAGAACCCCGCTTTGGCAGGAGTCGGTATTTTATGCTTGTCGACCCCGATACGTTGCAGTTTGATAGCTTGGAAAACTCCAGCAGCGTGGCTTCCGGAGGAGCAGGTATCAGCACTGCCCAAATGATCGCAAATAAGGGGGCCAGTGTAGTTCTTACCGGAAACTGTGGCCCTAATGCTTACAGGACATTGCTTGCCGCAGAGGTGCAGGTGGTTTCCGGGGTGGGAGGCACGGTGAGAGGGGCTGTTGAGGATTACAAGAGTGGCAGGCTCAAGGCGAGTGCCCAGGCCAGCGTGGATAGCCATTTCGGCATGGGGGGCTGGCAAAGGCATGAGAAAAAGGGAGCCACAGGTTAGTTCGGCAGCACAGTCAGTAAGTTTGGAGCAGGAGTTTGAAAAGAAGGAGAATTGATAATCATGCCAATTTATGAGTATCAGTGCACCAAGTGTGGAAAAAAGTTTGAAGCCCGCCAGTCTCTAGGTGAGAATGGTTCTGGGTTGGGCTGTCCTGTATGCAAGGCCGGGGATCCGAAGCGGTTGATTTCTTCATTCTCTAGCCCAGGCTTGAGTACGCATGGTCTTTCAGGGGGAAGTTGCCCTACTTGCAATACAGGTACTTGTGGATTGCCACCAATGTAAAAAAACTAATTACTGGAGGTGAAATTATGCCTAGAGGAGATAGAACAGGCCCTCCTGGGGGTGCTGGCGCAGGTGGAGGTACGGGGAGAGGAGGAGGTGCTGGCAGGATGGGAGGTAACCGACCTGGGGTAGGCCCCGGAGGAGTTTGTATTTGCCCTGAGTGTGGAGCGACAGCGTCGCATGGAGCAGGAGTGCCCTGTTATGATCTGGCCTGTCCTAAATGTGGAGCAAAGATGGTTAGAGAATAAGCGGTGATAGTTTCTGTGGCCAGCGGCAAGGGGGGGACGGGGAAGACGTTGGTAGCTACCAGTCTGGCGTTGTCTCTGGACAGCGCAGAGGAAGTGGAACTTCTGGATTGCGATGTAGAGGAGCCCAATGCTCATCTTTTCCTTGACCTGAAGTTAACTAAAAGCTGGAATGTCTGTGTGCCTGTTCCTGAAATAAATGAGTTGAAATGCACTCATTGTGGCAAATGTGCCGATGTTTGTGCCTTCAACGCCCTGGCAGTACTTGAAAAGAAAGTGCTTGTTTTCCCTGAATTATGTCATGGTTGTGGCGCATGTTCATATCTCTGCCCGGAGGCTGCTATTGTTGAGCGGGACAGAGAGATAGGAGTGGTGGAAGGTGGTGCTTCAGGCAATATGCTTTTTTTCCAGGGTAAACTTACTATAGGGGAGATGATGGCTCCTCCCCTTATTAAGGCGACAAAAAAGCATATAGACAAAGATAGAATGGTCTTTATTGACGTGCCGCCGGGAACATCCTGTCCGGTGGTGGAGGCGATCAGCGGCAGCGATTTTTGCCTGTTGGTGACAGAGCCGACTCCTTTCGGCTTGAATGATCTTGCTTTGGCGGTGGGGGTAGCAAGGGAGTTGCAGATCCCGTGTGGGGTAGTGCTCAATCGTAGCGGAACAGAAAATAGCGCAGTGGAGGATTATTGCCGCCAGGAAGATATCCCCGTTTTGCTCAAGATTCCACTGGATATGGAAATTGCCCGGGCATATTCCAGGGGGATTCCCCTGGTCAGGGGGATCCCCTCCTGGAGAGAGCCTTTTCGTCAGCTTTTTCGTGATATTCGGCAGAGAATTTCGGATAATTGACGGAGCAGAAGGCAAAGGCTAGCAGGATCGTGTTTGCCATGTTTATGTGGCGTGATCAGGAAGGTTGTAAATAGATGAAAGAACTGGTGGTGCTAAGCGGTAAAGGGGGAACAGGCAAGACGTCGATAGTGGCCTCTTTTGCGGCCCTGGCTCGGGATAAGATACTGGCTGATTGTGATGTGGATGCCGCCGACCTTTACCTGTTGCTTCGTCCTGACGAGGAAGAAAAACATGAATTCTGGAGTGGGCAGGTGGCATCTATTGACAGGGAGCGATGTACACAATGTGGTCTTTGCCGGCAGGTGTGTCGCTTCGGGGCGATAAATGAATACTCTGTTGACACGATTGCCTGTGAGGGTTGTGGTTTCTGTTATCAAGTTTGCCCGGTGAAGGCTATTACCATGGAGGCGAGCCTGGCAGGGTATTGGTTTATGGCAAAGACCCGATATGGATATTTATCGCATGCCAGGTTGAGAGCGGCCCAGGAAAACTCGGGGAAGTTGGTGGCGCTGGTCAGAGAGAACGCCAGATCTCTTGCTCAAAAAGAAGGGCTGGGACTTATTATCAGTGATGGGCCTCCCGGTACAGGTTGCCCGGTTATTTCTTCTCTGTCGGGTGTGGACCTGGCGTTGCTGGTGACGGAGCCTACCTTGTCAGGGATTCATGATCTTACGCGGATCGTTGGTGTCTGCCGCCGCTTCGGTGTGCCTGCGTTGGTTTGTATTAATAAATGTGATATCAATGAGGAAAATACCCGGGAGATTGAGCACTATTGCATTGAGGAAGAGATCAGGGTGGCAGCGAAGATTCCCTTCGATAACGTAGTCACGGAGGCTCTCGTCGCGCGGATGCCTGTAGTAGAGTATCGTGACGGTCAGGTTGCTCATGAAATAAACAATTTGTGGCGATTTGTTCTGGGGGCATTGAAGTAAAGGGAAATGTTATAATGTCTCGTTTGTGTATTTTTAGAAGGGTACGCGGCGTAATTTGGTGAAAAGGAGACAAACGAGTTGAAAAGTGCTGACGTAGTAGTTATCGGGGGAAGTGCCGCCGGTGCAGTTGCGGCGGTGAGTTGTCGCAGGAGATACGAGGGAAAAAGTGTGCTCGTTATTCGAAAAGAGGGTCAGGTACAGGTTCCTTGTGGAATCCCCTATATTTTTGGAACGTTGGGCAGCGTAGAGAAGAATGTGATCCCCGACGCCTTATTGCAGAATAATGGTGTTGAGATAGTCAAGGAAGAGGTGCTGGAGGTAAACAGGGAGAAGAAGACAGTTTTACTGAGTGGAGGAGAGAGCGTGGGTTATGACAAACTGGTTATGGCCACGGGTTCTCTGCCTATAACCGTGCCTATTCCGGGTGCGGATAAAGAAAATGTATTCGCTATAAATAAGGACGCAAATTATTTGAAGAGTATGCTGGGAGAGATAAACGTTGCTCAGGATATTGTGATTATTGGCGGGGGTTTTATCGGTGTAGAGTTTGCTGACGAGTGCAGGAAGAACCATGCGTGTAACGTTACTATTGTGGAAATACTTCCTCATTGCTTGCAGATGGCCATGGACGAAGAGTTTTGCATTGAAGCTGAGAGTTTGCTCCCCGAATTGGGAGTTAAGGTGTGTTGCAACCAGAGAGTGGAAACTATTCTGGGAGACAGGAAAGTTACCGGTGTCAGGTTGTCGGATGGACGGGAATTGAAAGCGGATGTGGTCATTATGGGAGTGGGAGCAATCCCTAACATTGCCATGGCTGCCAAAGCTGGATTGCAAACAGGAAAAACGAAGGCGATCATGGTTGATCGGTATATGCGGACGGTTACGGATCAGGATATTTTTGCCTGTGGCGATTGCGCGGAGAAGGTTTCCTTTTTTAGTGGCAGTCCGTCTGCTGTTATGTTGGCTTCAGTGGCTACTGCGGAGGCGCGCACGGTGGGGGCAAATTTGTTTGTTACGCGGCAGCAGAATGGTGGGGAAATTGGTGTTTTCTCTACAATGGTTGGAGGCAGGGCTTTTGCCTGTGCCGGCCTAACGGAAAAGGCAGCAAGGCAAGAAGGTTATGACGTCGTGGTGGGAGAAGCGGTGGCTACTGATACGCATCCTGGCGGCATGCCTGGGGCAGTTTCCACAAAGGTGAAGCTGGTGTTTTCCCGGGGTACGGGCATTTTACTTGGCGGTGGAATTTCGGGTGGCAAGAGTGCCGGCGAAATGATCAACGTTGTTAGTGCCTGCATTCAGCATAAAATGACCTTTGATGAAGTCGCTCTCTTCCAGATGGGTACGCATCCGGCGTTGACAGCCTCTCCGATAGCGTATCAGATAGTAAACGCAGCCGAGCTCGCCGCCAAGGCTGCGTGAACCTGTTAGAGAGAGAGTAGCAGCGTTTACGATGGCTGTCTTGTTTGAAAGGTTTTAGAAAGTGAAATTTTAATTCGGGGGAAAGAAATGAAATACGCGGTACCGGTTACAAAAGAAGTGATGTCCAGCCATTTTGGCCATTGTAGCCATTTTGCTCTATTCGACGTTGATGAGCAAACAGGGGTCATTATAAATAAGGAAGTGGTAGCTTCGCCCGGTCACGAGCCCGGGGTTCTTCCTGCATGGTTAGCCGAGCAGGGGGTTTCTGTCGTGATCGCCGGTGGCATGGGGAATCGGGCGCAGGACATCTTCCAACAGAATCGTATTAAAGTTGTAGTTGGCGCGCCCAGTGGCGATCCAGAAAAAATTGTTGTGGATTTTCTCAATGGTTCGCTTACGGCCGGCGAGAATCTCTGTGATCATTGACATAAAGGGGGAAAAGTCGAATGTCGGTAGAAGAGCAGATTGTAAAGGCGCTTGATATGGTAATGGTTCCTGGTGCGGAGCGTAGCTTGAACCAGCTTAATTTGGTCAGGGGCATAAGTATTAAGCGTGACGAAGTGAGGGTTTCTCTGGCTTCGACTGCTTTGGATAGCGAAGATCAACAAAAGGTGAAAAGTGATATAAGCGAAGTGGTAGGGGCCATTCCGGAAGTAACTACAGTGGAAGTGGATTTCGTGGAGAAGGCTCCGCAGGACATTAATCAGGTGAAGCGCGTTGTGGCTGTGATGAGCGGTAAGGGAGGAGTGGGTAAGTCCCTGATCACGGGCTTGCTCGCCATTGCCCTCAGACGGCAGGGCAAAGAGGTGGGCATTCTTGACGCGGATATTACCGGCCCCAGCATACCGAAAATGTTTGGGCTGGATGCTCATCCTGGAGGAGCAGGAAGCGCAATTTTGCCAGTATTGTCGAAGACGGGAATCCCGGTAATGTCCATTAACTTACTTTTGCCACATGAGGATGACGCGGTTATCTGGAGAGGCCCTCTTATCAGCAAAACCATTCAGCAGTTCTGGCAGGATGTGCTCTGGGGTAATCTTGATTATCTTATAGTGGACTTGCCGCCAGGCACGGCGGATGCGTCTCTTACTGTGATGCAGACATTGCCATTGGCAGGAGTCATTATCGTTTTTACTCCCCAGGATTTGACCACGATGGTGGTAAGGAAAGCGGTACAGATGGCGCAAAAGATGAATATTCCCGTGCTGGGAGTGGTGGAAAACATGAGCTACTTTTTATTACCTGACGGAAAGAAAAAGGTTGAAATATTTGGCAAAAGCAAAGGGGAAGAGATGTCTGCATCAGCAAAGGCGCCTCTATTGATGCAGCTGCCCATTGATCCTCAATTGGCTCAGTTGTGTGATGAAGGTAATATTGAGGGATACGAATCAGAGATATTGTCCGAATTTTCCTCCAGGGTATTGCTGGCAATCAATTAGGGGAGATGAAGGGAAGTTATATCCTGTTGATGGAATTGTCCGGAGGGCAAGAGATATGGGTGGGGAAGCTTGGCTCTATTTTTTTCTCCGGGGGATTTTATGCTTATGTTGGCTCAGCGATGAACGGGCTGGACGCGCGTCTGGCAAGGCACTTGCGATTTGAGAAGAAATTTCACTGGCATATTGATTACCTGCTGAAGCAGGCCGCAATACGGGAGATAGTCTTGTATCCTTCTGAGAGTAAAGTAGAGTGTTCTTTGTCCATGGCTATGGCCGGAGAATTTCAGCATATTCCCGGTTTTGGTTCCAGTGATTGTCATTGTGCGAGCCATCTGTATTTTGGCGATAACCTGAGCAGATTAAGGGCAGAAGCCACGAAAGCAGGTTGGCCGGAACTGAAAGAGCCGGAAATTCGGAGATACGAAAGGCAGGTCGCAGCAGATAATGTTGAAAGTAAGTAGAAGAAAATGTATTGGTTGCGGATTATGTGCGCTGAGTTGTCCTTGCGAAGCGATCATTATTTCGGCAGGCAGGGCAAGGATAGACCGGGATAAATGCAATTCCTGCCGTTCGTGTATCGGGGCTTGTCCCCGGGGAGCGATTACGGAGCAGCAAGAAGGATTTGTGGGGAAACAGGCAGAAGGAGCAAAAGACCGGAACGAGTAATGGGCGATTGTCGGTATAGCGACACTGTTTATGAGCTATGGTGCTTGTGTAGAGGTGGGTCTGCCGGTGGAAGGTGCTTTTAGATATCTATGCAGGTGCCGGCGTTGTTGAAGAAAAACTCTTTTTCAAATTCGCGTGCTAATATAGCTGCCTGTGGCAAACCCGTGCAGTGTGATACGCCCAGCTTTTTAACCCCGATTTCCTTCAAAGCGGCGATGGTTGCGTTCATACGTTGCAAAGATGCCCCGGTGAGGTGGGTTCCTCCCAAAACTGCGTAGACAGTTTTCGTGCCTGTCAGTTTCTGCGCATGCCTGATGGTGTTGATTACTCCTCTGTGAGCACATCCGCAAATTATTATCAGTCCTTTGTCTGACTTGACAAAGAGTGCCTGATCGTCTCTCAGCGGGTCAGGTTTTAGCTGACCCGCTTCCTTGACATAAAGTTGCGGGCTGATTTCTTCGTAGTCAGTCTGCATGGTGATTTCCCCTGAAGCAACGATATTTTTACTGATCCAGGTTTCTCTCTTAGTCAGGTTGAAAGATGCCCCCAGGCTTTCTGCTGCCTCTTGAGAGAAGGGAGTGCCAGCGTACCTTTCGTTTTTTCCGAAGGTGCGGGAGTACTTGGCTGACCAGATGTCCGGATGGGCGATTACTTCCACTTGCTTTTTCATGAGTTTCAATATGTGCAATAACCCGCCCGTGTGGTCCGCGTGTCCGTGGCTCAGGACTATCTTGTCTATCTGCGAGAGGTCAATTCCCATGATGGTGGCGTTGTAGGCTGCAGATACGCTTAAGCCGGTATCAAGCAGCACATTGAGTCCGTCTGCCGCCACCAGGATGCTCAGCCCCCACTCGGCTAAGAGGCCCGGGCTGCTGACGGTGTTTTCGCTCAAAGTAGTGATCTTAATTGACATAACGATCTACCTCTATATGACCACGCAGGCGATGTGAAAGCCGGAGTTCGTGGATAGAGTTTTCACTGCAGAACGCATAAAACCTTTCCTGTTCTCTTTATGAGGTTGCTCGCACGATTAAAATAGCAAAGACCACGAAGATAACTGCCAGAATTATGGTGAGGTAGAACAATATCTTCTCCACTCCTCTTCTTGTGCGATAAACAGAGTCTGACTGTCCGAAGATTCCCCCCAATCCACCGCCCTTTGACTGGAAAAGTACAACGACAATCAGTGCTATAGTTACCAGTATCTGTCCTGTGATTAAATAGGTAGGCAAATTTACTTCCCTCCAAGTTCTTCTATTAAGATTTCTTTCACCGCGACAGGGTTAGCCCTGCCGCTGGTGGCTTTCACGACTTGCCCGGTTATAAACATTAAAGCCTGCTCTTTGCCGGCTCTATAATCTGATATTGCCTTCGGATTGTCATTTATGGCCTGTTTTATCAGGTCTTGAATTTCCGAAATGTCGTTAACCTGACGAAGATCTTTGTCATTGATTATATCATCTACGCTCTTGCCTGTGTGGAATGTTTCTTCAATGATTGTCTTGGCGGCGGGGCCGCTGATGGTATTCTTTCCCGTTAGCTTGATTATGTCTGCAATATGCTCGGGGCGCACTTTCGTGTCCCCAATCCCAGTGCCAGAAGCGTTAAGCAGACGGCTCAGGTCTCCCAGTATCCAGGTCGTCGCCGCCTTCGCTCTTTCCTTCCCGGCCAGTTTAACACACTCCTCAAAATAATCTGCCATTTTGAGAGAACCAGTCAGGACGCTGGCGTCATGCAAAAGTAGTCCATACTGCGCCACGAAGCGGTTTTTTCGGGCCTCTGGCAGTTCAGGCAACTTTTCTTTGATCTTTGCTATCCACGTTTTGTCAATAATCAAGGGAGGAAGATCAGGCTCCGGGAAGTAGCGATAATCGTCCGCGCATTCCTTACTTCTCTGTGATACCGTTTCCCCTTTTTCGTCCAACCATCCTCTTGTCTCCTGGAAGATTGGTTCACCTTCCTTTACTGCCTTTCTTTGCCTTCTGGATTCGTATTCCAGCGCTTGATAAACAGCCTTAAAACTGTTCATATTTTTGACTTCCACTTTGGCCATAAGCTCCTTGCAGCCGATGGGGCGGATGCTGATGTTGGCGTCACATCGGAAGCTGCCGTCCTCCATATTGCAGGTAGAAACTCCCAGGTAACGGAGGATACTGTGCAACTTCATAAGGTAATCACGGGCTTCTTCGGGAGAACTGATTTCAGGCTCACTGACAATTTCCATCAATGGCAACCCGGCGCGATTGACATCTACCCTGCTGTAATGATGTTCATGATGCAGCTTGGCTACGTCTTCTTCCAGGTGTACCCTGGTGATGTTGACTTGTTTCCTGTTGCCGTTGATATCAATGGTAAGCCAGCCGTGTTTTCCGATAGGGAAATCGTACTGAGAGATCTGATATCCTTTCATCAGGTCAGGGTAGTTATAGTTTTTACGGTCAAACTTGGTATATTCTGACACGGTGCAGTTTAGAGCCAGAGCAGATAACATGGCATACTCCACCGCTTTCTGGTTAATAACTGGCAGGACGCCGGGCATACCCAAACACACGGGGCAAACATGCGAATTAGGTTCGGCCTCCGTGTAGTTGGCGTTGCAGGAGCAAAACATCTTGCTCCCGGTTAATAACTGGGCGTGAACCTCCAGTCCTATTATAGTTTCGTAGTCCATCAATTCCAGTGTAGTATAGCAATCCTGTTTTTTTGAAACAAGCAACGGGGCTTTCTATATTTAGTAGGAAAGGAGTTGGTTTTGTTATAATAGCCGTGGTGGAAATATGAAGAGTACAGTCTGTCCGGAGATACGAACCAAAATAGTCTGTACGCTGGGGCCAGCGACAGCTTCGCCTGCTGTGGTTAAACGGCTTATCAAGGAGGGCATGAATGTTGCCCGATTTAACCTGTCGCACGGTGACTACGGGGAACACGCCAGCCATATTGCCCTTGCCCGGAGAACAGCTGCCAGTCTGAGCATACCTCTGGCTATCATGCTGGACATACCCGGGCCTAAGTACAGGGTTGGCAAGCTGAGCAGTGATGGTGTTGTTTTAAAAGAGGGCGATTATGTGACATTGAGCACCAATCAGTCTACAGGCGATAGGAGCGTTATCCCGGTTAATTTACCGATGTTGCCCGAGGATGTGGAAGCTGGAGACACCGTGTTTCTAGATGATGGAGCTTTTCAGATTGAAGTGGTTGGTATTACCGAAGTGGGAGTAGAGTGCAGGGTTATGGTGGGTGGTGTTCTTACTTCAGGGCGCGGCATTGTCATCCCGGGGAAGCGTTTATCTGTTCCCTTTATTACTGAACATCTCCGCAAGCATCTTGCCTTTGCGGCTGCACAGCAGCCTGATTTCATTGCGCTGTCCTTTGTTTCTCAGTCCAGCGATGTTAGTGACGTGAGAGATATTTTAAGAGGGCATGCAGTCGATATTCCGCTTATTGCCAAAATTGAAAGACAGGAAGCTCTTAACAATTTCGATTCTATTCTTGAAGTTAGCGACGCTGTAATGGTTGCTCGCGGCGACCTGGGCGTGGATATTCCACTGGAGAGAGTTCCCCTGGAACAAAAAAGGATAATCAGCCTGTGTAATTCTGCTGGCAAGCCGGTCATTACGGCTACCCAGATGCTTGAATCCATGGTGCATGCACCCCGCCCTACCCGTGCCGAAGTTACTGATGTAGCCAACGCCATCTTTGATGGCAGCGATGCTATAATGCTTTCCGCGGAGACCTCTATAGGGAAGTACCCTGTGCAAGCAGCAAGAATGATGTTCATGATTGCCAGACAAACGGAAGCGGCACTTCCCTACGGTCAGATGCTTGCGGCCCGGGCACCTGACGCTGGTGCTCGTGTAGATGATATTATTAGCTACAATGCTTGCTATGCTGCTCAGCAGATAAATGCGCGTGCTATCGTTGCTTTCACGGAGTCTGGCAGTACAGCTCGCCGCGTTTCTAGATACAGGCCTAAGGTGACTGCTGTTGCCATAACTCCCAATGAGGATATTGTGAGGCAACTATTGTTGTGCTGGGGCATTTATCCTTTTCAGGTAGCGAAGCTATTGTCTGTGGAGGAACTGTTTTTAGAAGCATCCAGATTGGTGAAGGAATTGGGGTTAGCGGAGAAAGGTGACACCGTAGTAGTTACAGGGGGGCTTCCTCTTGGTGTACCCGGCAGCACTAACCTGCTTAAAGTAGAAGAGGTTACCTAGATTGCCTGGCAGCTTATTTACTTTCCTGAATTGCGCTTGATTTTGGCCTTTGTTAAGATTGGCTCTGGGACGATGGGGATATAGCTCAGCTGGGAGAGCGCTGCGTTCGCATCGCAGAGGTCGGGGGTTCGAATCCCCCTATCTCCACTTTTTGTTTGCAAAAGGTCTCTAGAGGTGCTTATTCTCAATTTTTGTCAGCACTTCATGGTAGCGAAAGAATTTCCTCAACTTTGGAGCGAATCGTGCGTTCGGGGACAGCACCAAGAATTTCATCAACCTTCCGCCCGTTGACAAAATACATCTGCATGGGGATGCTCACAATCTGATATTTCATCGCAGTCTGAGAATTCTCATCCACATTCATCTTGCAGAACTTGAATTTACCGTCGTATTCTTCTGAAAGTTTGTCGTATACGGGTAAAACCATGCGGCAGGGGCCACACCAGGGCGCCCAGAAGTCAACTTCTGTGGGAAGAGTTGATTTTAGAACCTCGTCCTCAAAATTCTGGTCTGTAATGTCTATCACCTTTGTCATGTTAACCTCCTCAAATTTCTATGTTTGGCAATAATTTTACCTGGCTTAGTCTTTCTCCTGGAGATATTTGGAGACAGACATAGCGGCGACAGCGCCATCCCCGACAGCCGCGGCAATCTGGCGGACCGAGTTCTTGCGTATATCGCCGGCAGCGAAAATACCGGGAGCTGAAGTAGCCATCATTTCGTTAGTTACAACGGAGCCAACATCGTCTAGCCTGACGATATTAGAAAAGAGTTGACTGTTAGGTGTAACTCCTATGGCGACAAAAACACCGGCTATCTCCAGGACAGAAGATTCATGAGTCTTCACGTTGAGTAATCTGAGCCCGGTTAGCGCTTTCTCCCCTATGACTTCGTTGATCACTGTATTCCAGATGAATTCCAGTTTGGGCTCCGCAAAGGCTCGTTGCTGAAGAATTTGTCCCGCTCTAAGTTGGTCTCTTCTGTGTATAACATAGACCTTTTTAGCGTGCCGGGTCAGTTCCAGGGCATCGGTGATGGCAGTGTCTCCGCCTCCCACTACTGCCACTCTCTGTCCACGAAAGAAAAAGCCGTCACAGGTAGCGCAGTAAGAAACACCATGCCCTAAGAGTCTCTCTTCGTCAGGAACCTCTAGCTTACGATTTTCCGCACCGGCAGCAATTATTACAGAAGCAGTTTCAAAATCTCCATCAGTAGTGGAAATATTATAAAGTTGTCCTTGAGTGATGCTGGCAACTTCAGCGGTTACAATGTTCAAACCATACCTGTTTGCCTGTTGGTGCATAAGCGAACCCAGTTCGGAGCCTGAGATACCCTCGGGGAAGCCTGGATAGTTTTCTATCAGCGTGGTACTCACCATTTGCCCGCCGAATGCTCCCCGCTCAATTAACAAACTCTTGAGCCCTGCCCGTGAAGTGTAAATTCCCGCGGTAAGCCCGGCAGGGCCACCTCCGATAATAACTACGTCCTGTTTTGTCACCGTGCCGCCCCCTTCTTGAATATTTTTCTGCCCTGCCTTTTTGACAATCCTGTGATTGCAAGTGCCTCTCGTTCTCGGTTAGTAAGAATAATACCAGTTCCATTGCCTGTCAAATTACTAAATTAGGGCTGTGTTGGCAATTTTTCCTACTCAGATAATGCTTGCCTTTTGGGTATGGTGATAAGCGAAGAAAGAATTACGGATAGAAAACATAAAGCGGTTCCTACCTGATAAGCCAGGGTATAATTGCCCGTAGTGTCATAAATCCATCCGGTCCATACTGAAATAAGCATACCGGCTACTCCAAAGGCGGTGAACATAAGGCTTACCATCAATCCCATGTTCTTCATGCCAAATAAGTCGCCAGTTATTGCGGCTACCTGTGGTACATGAGAGCCATAGCCAACGCCGAAGAGTATGGCCCACAGCCACAGATATAAAAGGCTATCTGCCTGCATCAGGAGGATAATGCCGATTCCCATGAACAGAGCGGAAAAACGGATCATACTTCGCCGTGCGTGTACAGGAGGTCTGCCCCTCTGTATCAGGTGGTCTCCTAACCAGCCCGCCCCGATTCTTCCGGAGATACTGATTAGTCCCATTATGCTGAAAACGAAAACCACCTGTTCCCTGGGTATTCCCTGGGCGGTAGCGTAAGCAATGCCATGCGTTACAACCATGTTGAGCGAAGCGAAAATGCAAAAGAATGCCAGCCAGGTTGTCCAGAATGCCCTGGTTTTCAGGGCTTCGCTGGCTTTCCAGCCATTATTTGCCGAATTTTGCTCCAGCGGGATTGTATTTTCCGCTATCTCTCCATCAGGGAGGGCTCCTATAGATTCGGGTGAGGGTTTTACCAGTATTACAACGATAATTCCCACTATCCAGACCATGCCGCCCAGTAGTTGAAATGTATATTGCCAGCCTACAGAATCTATCAGTGCTCTTGCCAGCGGCAGCAAGGCGATCCAGCCCAGGGCAACTCCGGTCTGAGCTAATCCCAAAGCCAGTCCGGCTCGCTTAACGAACCATCTTCTGACGATGGCCTGAGGGGTATTTAAGAACGCTCCCCAGCCGATCCCCCAGAGTATTCCGTACGCTACATAAAATTGCCAGAGTTGAGAAACAAAACTGGTTAAGAATAATCCCGCACCTGCCAGAGAGAAAGTGATAGCGAATAGCTTCCGGGGGCCGTGTACATCCAGAAATTTACCCCATGCTACCCCTGCAACGATCATCAATCCGGAGATTATGGAGTAAGCTAGGCTTATGGACGTCCGCGACCAGCCGAACTCGCCTTCCAGGGGTTCCAGGAACACGCCAAAGGTGTAATGTATTTGATAAACGAAAAGAATCAGGAAGGCCAACCCGGTGATGTTCCAGCCATAAAAGGGTTTTTTCTTCATGAATTATGTCCTCGGGAAAATTTGTCCATATGTGCCTGCAATAAGTGGCAACCCGGAGAGAAGAAGAGAAAGCCACAGGCACCAAGGGAGAATAAACCAGTAAATATACCATTTAAGGCTACCTGAAGTATACTATCAGGCGTGATGAACGACCTGGTAAAGGGAGCTTCCAAGCTGGGGATAGAGTTAACTTCTCTCCAGCGGGAACAATTCCAGATCTACAGCCACGAATTGGTGCTGTGGAATCGAAAGTTTAATCTCACTGCCATAACGGATGGCCGCGAAATAGAGCTCAAGCATTTTCTTGATTCTCTAGCTTTGGTTGTGATTCCCGGATATGAGGAGATGCAGGGGCAAGCCTTCAATATCATTGATGTGGGATCGGGAGCTGGTTTTCCTGGTCTTCCCCTTAAGATTCTTTACGCCGAAGCAAGCTTGGTGCTCTTAGAAGCTACGGCTAAAAAAACTTCTTTCCTTCGGCACATAATTTCTATGTTACACCTGGAAAAGGTGGAGGTGGTGACAGGGAGAGCTGAAGAAATGGCTCACCTGCCTGTATATCGAGAACAATTTTCTTTAGCTGTCTCACGGGCGCTGGCGCCAATGCCGACGATGTCGGAGCTGGTGCTGCCTTTTTGTCGTATAGGAGGGAAGTTTGTGGCTTACAAGAAAGGTGACCTTCAGGAGGAGCTGGCGGAGGCAGGCAACGCCATCGCTTTGCTGGGGGGTGACATGAAACAGGTTAGAAAAGTATCCCTGGAAGAAATGGAAGATCGTTATCTGATAGTGGTTGATAAAGTAGCTCCCACGCCGGAGAAATTTCCTCGCCGTACCGGGGTTCCCAAACGGCGGCCACTTTAGCATAAAGGCCATTAATAGGAAGGTTTGTCGGGGCGATGGGGATGATCGCCTTGAGCGGATTTCTTTGATTTTTGTTTAGAATTGCCATATAATTCCCATAGCTATGGAAAGGACAGGCACCTGGAAGGTAAAAAGCGGGTTAGCGCAGATGCTAAAGGGGGGGGTGATCATGGATGTGGTCACGCCCGAGCAAGCTAGAATTGCTGAAGACGCCGGAGCTTGTGCCGTTATGGCTCTGGAGAGAGTTCCAGCGGACATTCGTGCCGATGGTGGAGTGGCGCGGATGGCCGACCCGACTGTAATTTCTGCTATGATGGAAACTGTCAGCATACCTGTGATGGCTAAGTGTCGCATCGGGCATTTTGTCGAGGCGCAGGTACTGCAAGCGCTCGGGGTTGATTTTATCGATGAATCCGAGGTGCTTACTCCGGCCGACGAAAGCCACCATGTGTGGAAACATGACTTCAAGGTGCCTTTTGTTTGCGGCTGCCGCGACCTGGGAGAGGCACTGCGCCGTATCTCGGAGGGGGCGGCTATGATCAGGACCAAGGGTGAGGCGGGAACGGGCAATATCGTGGAAGCCGTCAGACACATGCGGACGGTTCAAGACGGAATTCGCAGGCTTCAATCCCTGCAGAAGGAGGAATTGGCAGCGGAGGCAAAAATGCTCGGCGCCTCCCTGGAGCTTGTAACAGGGGTGCACAATACCGGTAAGTTGCCTGTGGTGAATTTTGCTGCTGGTGGCGTGGCCACCCCCGCTGATGCCGCTCTTATGATGCAATTGGGAGCGGAAGGTGTTTTTGTTGGCTCAGGCATTTTTAAATCGAGTGACCCGCCCGCTAGAGCAAAAGCCATAGTTCAGGCTGTCACTCATTATCAGGACCCGGCCGTGCTTGCTCAGGTGTCCAGGGCGCTGGGAGAAGCTATGCCTGGTATTGATATAAAGGCTATACCCCCGGAGGAATTACTGGCTACCAGAGGTTGGTAGCAACAACGTAAGTATTATTATCGCATGCAAAAAGTAGTCGCCGATGGGCTAGATACTTTACTTGAGTTTCTCCCTCCTCGTGTTCGCAAATCTCTGTGTCAACAACCTGATTTCAGTGATTTATTGGAAGTCATCCTGGATATGGGGCGTCCCCCGGAAGCGCGCTTTCCCTCCAGAGAGGTAATTCTTGTTCCTGAGGAGATCAAGCAGGAAGATATTGACTACGTGGTGTCGAGGGTGAGCCAGTTTTCTGGAGATAATCGTGCCGGGATTGAGCGCACCCTGCATCGCATATCAGCTATAAGGAACAGGAATGGCCAAATTATAGGGCTAACCTGCCGTGCGGGGAGAGCTGTTTTTGGCACCATAGAGATTATCCAGGACCTTATTGAAACGGAGAAGAGCGTTTTGCTCCTGGGCAGGCCGGGCGTGGGTAAAACCACCATGTTACGAGAAATAGCCCGGGTGCTGGCTGACGATTTCAAGAAAAGAGTAATTATAGTCGATACTTCTAATGAAATTGCCGGTGACGGAGACATTCCCCATCCCGCTATTGGACATGCTCGCCGTATGCAGGTAGCTAGTCCTTTCGAGCAGCATGCGGTAATGATAGAGGCAGTGGAGAATCACATGCCGGAAGTGATCATTATTGACGAGATAGGCACGGAGCTCGAGGCCAGAGCGGCGCGGACCATTGCTGAACGAGGAGTGCAGCTGGTGGGCACGGCGCATGGCAATACACTGGAAAATCTGATAATGAATCCCACTCTCTCTGACCTTATCGGCGGTATACAGACAGTAACTTTAGGAGATGAGGAGGCCAGGCGACGGCATACACGGAAATCGATACTGGAGCGCAAGGCCCCTCCCACATTTGGGATTGTGGTGGAACTAATAGATCGTGAGAAGGTGGTTGTTCATTCTGACGTCAGCGAAGCGGTGGATGCTATTTTGCACGGGCAAGGTTCTCATGCCAGGGTTCGCATGGTGGATGATGAGGGGAAAATAATTCAGGAAGAAATAAATGCCCCGGTGGAAAAGAAAAGCCCTCAAAAACGGGACAGGGCCTCTTTGCGTTTACAACTTTTTGGCGTTAACGCCTCGCAGTTAGGAAGGATTGCCCGAGAGCAGGGTACGGAAGTGGAGGTAGTAATGGACGTACAGCAGGCAGACCTTTTTCTTACCACGAAGAATTATTACCGCCACAAACCTCAGAAGATAAGGGATGCCGAGGTGGCGGGTGTGCCGATCTATGTCATGAAGGCAAATAGCGTCGCCCAGATGAGGCAATTTCTTTCCTCCACCGCGCATGGAGAACGGCAGGAGATGGTGGAGATAGCATTACAGGAGGCCGAGAGAGGAATAGCTCAAATGAATAATGGACAGCAGGCAGTAGACTTGAATCCTCATCCTGCCTACATTCGTCGCCTGCAGCATTTTCTAGCTGACCGTCACGGAGTTAACTCGCATAGCTCGGGGAAAGAACCCAACAGGAGAGTCAGAATTTCCAGAAGATAATGTTTCAGGAAGAAAAGCAGAGAGAGTAATTTGAGATTGTTTCTAACGTTTGAAGGTGGCGAGGGTTGTGGCAAGAGCACTCAGTCCAGATTGCTCTTGCAGGAGCTCTGCCGGCGTGGTATTCCTGCGATATTGACCCGTGAACCTGGTGGTACCGTGCTGGGAGATAAGATCAGAAAAATTTTGAAAACAGAGCAGGGCATGCGCATACCTCCGCAAACAGAGTTGTTTCTTTTTGCCGCCTCCCGTGCCCAACTGGTAACTGAAGTTATTCGCCCGGCGTTGACGGAGGGCAAAGTAGTCATCTGTGATCGCTTCGTCCATTCCACTGTCGCTTACCAGAGCTACGGGCGAGGGCTGCCTCAGGATGTGGTAGAACAGATCAATAGACAGGCAACGCAAAATCTTGAACCGGATTTGACTATTTTCCTGGATATGCCATCTGAACAGGGGCTAGCTCGAAAGAAGCAGAACCCCAAAGATCGTTTTGAAAAAGAGGACCTGTCCTTTCATCGCCGGGTGAGAAAGGGCTATCTGGAGATGGCGGAGGCTGATCCTTCCCGATGGCTGGTGGTAGCTGCTGCTGGCTTGTCCGAGGAAAGGGTTTTTGCTGTCATCGGAGAGAAGATAGACTCCTTGCTATGTCCGGTATAGTTCTTCGGCCCTAGCCATCTTCGCAGGTGTTTGTCCGGTGCGATATACTGTATCTGATGATGAGCAAAAAGCGGGTAGCTGTGGCTTTAAGTGGAGGGGTGGATTCCACCGTCGCGGCTCTTATTCTTAAGAAAGATGGATATGATGTTCTGGGAGTACATATGCTGCTATACACCTCTCCGCTCGCTGACGAGAGCGCTGTCTGTGCGGAGCGTATTTGCCGGACGCTGAAAGTTCCCTTTATCCTGGTGGATTTGCGGAGGGAATTTGAGCGTTATGTGGTGGATTATTTTTGTCGGGAATACCAAGCGGGACTAACTCCCAATCCCTGTGTTGCCTGTAACAGGTACGTGAAATTTGGTTTCCTCCTGGAGGATGCCCGTTCCCGGGACGCCGAATACCTGGCCACCGGGCATTATGCCAGAATCAAGCGCTCTGTACGTGGTCGGCGTCTTCTGCAGGCAAAATATAAGCAGAAGGATCAATCCTACTTCCTTTACACGCTGGACCAGATGAAGCTTACTAACATTATTTTCCCGCTGGGAGATTATTCACGGGCGGAAGTTGAACGGATAGCGTATGGAGAAAAGTTACCCCGGACGGCTAAATCCAGCCAGGATGTTTGCTTTCTTTCCAGAGAGAACTATCGGTCTTTTCTCGATCAGCGTTTCTCGTCCTCTGCCGGGGAAATTGTGGATACCATGGGACAGCTTCTGGGGCGTCATCGTGGGGTGGCTTCTTATACAGTAGGGCAGAGGCGGGGTGTGGGACTGGCCATGGGTGACCGTGCCTATGTCATAAAGATAGATTCTGAAAATAACAGAATAGTGCTCGGAGGAGAAGAAGAGCTTTATTCCGGGGGAGCGATCGCGGAAGAAGTGCATTGGGTCTGCGGTGAGCCTTCAAGCGTTGCCGGCGTAACGGCAAAAATACGCTATAAGGCAAAAGAGGTACCGGTCAGGCTGTCTCTTGACGGCGCTTCTGCCACAGCGTGGTTTGCCTGTCCGCAGCGAGCGGTTTCTCCTGGACAGGCCATTGTTTTCTACAGGGAGGAAGAGGTGTTGGGTGGCGGCACGATAAAAAGTGCGCTTCCTGTGGGAGAGGAAACAGCAGGATGAAGAAGATGCTGTTGCCTGGCCCGGACTTTGACCAGGAGGATAAAGCCAGCAAACAGGGGTATGAATTGATTGCTGGTGTTGACGAGGCAGGGCGGGGACCTCTTGCTGGTCCTGTAGTTGCTGCCGCTGTCGTTCTTCCTCGTCCTATGTGTTCTCCTTGGCTGGGGATGGTCAGGGATAGCAAGGAGCTTACCGCGGGCAAGCGGGATATTCTCTTTGACCTGATAAACAAAGAATCCCTGGCTGTGGGAGTTGGCATTATTTCACACACAATAATTGATTCCAAGAATATCCTTAAGGCGACTCATCTGGCCATGAATCAGGCGGTGGCTAATCTCTCTCTTCGTCCTCAGTTTCTCTTGATAGATGGGTTGATCTTGCCTGAATGCGCTATTTCGCAGAAATGCATAATCCGTGGTGATAAGTTGAGCCTTTCTGTTGCCTGTGCTTCTATTGTGGCTAAAGTTACCAGGGATCGCATTATGGTGGATATGGATAAAATGTATTCCGGATATGGTTTCGCCAGACACAAAGGATATGGGACACGGGAACACCTTGATTGTCTTAATAAGCTGGGGCCTTTGCCGATTCATCGTTTGTCTTTTGCTCCGGTCAGAAAGGCTGTTCGGGAACACCATGAGGATTAACAGGGAATGAAAAAGCAGGAAGTTGGGAGGTTGGGGGAAACATTGGCCAGGCGGTTTCTTGAGGGAAAGGGCTATCGTGTTCGCGAAACGAATTTTCGTTGCCAGTATGGAGAAATTGATGTAGTTGCCGAACAGAAAGATTATCTTGTCTTTGTGGAAGTGCGTACGCGCTCCAGCCTGAATTTTGGCACTCCGGAGGAATCCATTACCTGGAAGAAAAAAGAGAAGCTGGTAACCCTGGCCCTGGAGTATATTAATAGCCATCGGGGCCTGCCGTCATTATGGCGCATAGATGTGGTGGCGGTGGAGCTTGACCGCGCGGGGAAAACCAGGCGTATTGAGCTGATAGAAAATGCGGTGATGGGATGATGGTTCGGCAGTGCTGGCTTTACTCGATACTATTTCCCATGTAGGGCTGGAGCACTTCGGGTATGAGAATGCTGCCGTTGGGCTGCTGATAATTCTCCAGAATGGCGATCATGACGCGGGGCAGTGCCAGTCCTGAGCCGTTGAGCGTGTGCACGAACTCTGGTTTGGCGCCAGCTTCAGAGCGATAGCGAATGTTAGCTCTTCTGGCCTGGAAGTCGCAGCAATTGCTGCAGGAGCTAACCTCCAGCCACTCTCCCACCCCGGGCGCCCATACTTCGATATCGTATGTCTTGCAGGCCGCAAAGCCCAGATCGCCGCTGCATAGTTGCACTATCCGGTAAGGTATATTCAGTTTGCGGCATACGTCTTCGGCATCCGCTACCAGCCGCTCCAGCTCTTCAGCGGATGTTTCAGGCTTGGTGAGTTTATAAAGCTCTACCTTGTCGAACTGGTGGCCTCGTTTAATGCCGCGGGTATCTTTGCCTGCCGCCATCTTCTCCCGGCGGAAACAGGCGCTGTAAGCCACATAATAGAGAGGCAGAGTATCCGCCTCCAGTATTTCTCCACGGTGGAAATTGGTTAGAGGCACTTCTGCCGTAGGTATGAACCAGAAGTCATCTTCTTCGTCATGATAGAGGTTATCAGCGAATTTGGGCAGGTTCCCGGAACCCTCCATGCATTCTCTTTTAACCATGAATGGCGAGTAGAGCTCGGTATAACCGTGGTTGTTGATATGAAGATCCAGCATGAAGGAAATCACTGCTCGCTGCAACCGTGCCCCTTTCCCTTTGAGTATGTAAAAGCGGCTGCCGGAAAGCTTCACTCCTCTCTGGAAATCGATGATCTTTAATCTTTCCCCCAGTTCCCAGTGAGGCAGAGGCTCGAAGGACAACTTTCGTGGTTCCCCCCAGACGCGTACCACTACGTTATCCTTCTCATCCTTGCCTTGCGGCACATCTGCGCAGGGGATGTTGGGCAGTTCGAGCAGCAGCGCATCCAGACTGGATTTAATGCCTGCGATTTCTTCCTCCAGGGAAGATATTTGTTTTCCGATACCCCGCATCTCGCTGATAAGCCCAGGTGGCTTGCTGCTCATTTCCCCCAGTCGCTTGCTTGTTCTGTTACGTTCCGCTCGCAGGTCCTCCTCTTGTTGAAGAAGTTGCCGATAGCGCTTGTCAAGGCTGCTGATCTTGTCAAGGGAAATGGTGCTTTCCCGGCGTTCCAATGCCTGATAAACAAGCTCCGGTTTTTCCCGGATAAGTTTAATGTCAAGCATGATGTTCCCTGGTTTTCAATTGAGGAAAGAGAATAACGTCACGCAGGGATTTCTCGCCGGAGAAGAGCATTACCAAACGGTCGATGCCTGTTCCCAGCCCCCCAGTAGGAGGCATGCCGTATTCCATGGCCTGCAGGAAATCTTCATCGGCCACTTCCATCTCTTCGTCCCCCGCGTGTTCTTTTGCCTGCTGTTGAAAACGCTCTCTTTGTTCTAGGGGGTCATTAAGCTCGGTAAAGGAGTTAGCTATTTCTATGCCATCAATGAATGCCTCAAATCTTTCCACCAGGCGGCTGTTGCCCCTTTTTCTTTTGGCCAGAGGAGACATTTCTACGGGATAGTCAAGGAGAAAAGTGGGCTGTATAAGCTCGGGTTCAACAAAAGTGGAGACCAGCTCGTCTATAAGATTAGCTCTCTTTTTGGCGGGGTCAACTTCTATGCCCTTTTTTATCATCGCCGAACGCAGAGAATCGGTATCGGGATAATCCTCAAAATCAATATCACTGTATTCTTTTACTGCCTGGCGCAGGTCGAGCCTTTGCCAGGGAGGAGCGAGGTCGATACTTTTGCCGTCGCGCAGGAGATTAAGAGTGCCTAAAGTTGTCAGGGCGACATGAGAGACCATTTCTTCAATGAGGCGCATCATATCTTTATAATCGGCATAAGCCTGGTAGCATTCCAGCAGTGAGAATTCCGGGTTATGTCTGGTGGAGATGCCTTCGTTGCGGAAAACGCGCCCGATCTCGTACACACGGTCAAAACCGCCGATGATTAGTTTCTTGAGGGGTAGTTCCAGGGCAATACGCAAATAAAGATCTTCATCCAGTGCGTGGTGATGGGTAACAAAAGGTTTGGCGGCCGCTCCACCGGCACGGGATTGCAATACCGGCGTTTCCACCTCCAAGAAGTTCCGTGCTTCCAGAAAGTTTCTCACAGCAGTGACGATTTTGCTGCGCAGTATAAAAGTGTTTCTTACTTTCTCGTGGGAGATGAGGTCTAAATAACGCTGCCGATAGCGTTTTTCCACATCGACCAGGCCGTGCCATTTTTCCGGCATGGGCCTGAGAGATTTGCACAGTAGGGTAAAATCAGACACCGCAAGCGTGATTTCTCCGGTTTTTGTGCGAAAAAGATTGCCTGTCGCCCCGATAAAGTCACCGATATCAATGTCCGAAAGTACGGCGTACTTGTCCTGGCCGAGAAGATCGCGGCGGAAACATAACTGTAGTTTTCCTGAGCCATCGCAAATATCATAGAAAGACATCTTGCCCATGGAGCGCTTGGCCATAATGCGGCCCGCGAGCTGGGGATTGGGGGGCGGAGAGATTTCCGCGGACTTCTCCTGCTGCTCAAATATAAGGGAGGTCTCTTCGAGAGTATGAGTGATGTGATATGAAGGGGGATAAGGATCTATGTCCCGTGCGCGGATATTATCAAGATTCTCCAGTCGCTGTTCCGCTATGTCCTCCGCTCTTGTCGCCACTAACTAGCTCTCCAGGATTTCCCTGGCCTCCTCCAGTAAGTGCTTTGGCACCAGCACTCTTACTTCGCCCAGACCGTTAACGGTAGCTCCGAAGAGCAATCCAGCACTTTCGTAGCTCAGGTGCACGGGAATGCCTTCGCTTTCCAGCCTTCCCTTGATGATCTGTGCTTCGCCCTGGACAGCGGTGCATAGAGTAACCAGTTCTTCGTCTTCAATCATCAGGCCTCTATTCTAGCAGAAAAACGACGATGAAGCTGTCTTTTTTCATGCCTCCCATGATGTTTCCGGGATTGCTGAACAGGAGACAATTCCAGTGTCTCCCGTTCTGGTTTCTGGTTTAAGCCTCCATATAATGTTCATAAGTCAGGCGCATGCCTTCTTCATAAGGCAGATAATGACACCCCAGTGTTTTCTCGGCCAGTGCTCCGGAGTAAACGAGGTGTTCGGTTAAGGGAAAGGGGAGGGGGAGGTTTTTGGCGTATATCTCGGCGATCCCCATTTTTTGCACCTTGATATCGCCAGAAGCTAATTTTTTTAAGACCTCGATCAACCTGCCATAGGAGATCAACTCTGTGGAGGACAGATTAAAAGCCTTGCCAAAAGCCTGCTTGTTGCCGAGGCAGGAAATGGTGATAGCGGCCACGTCCCAAACGGAGATGACGGTAAATAGCGCCTGTGGCATGGAAGGAATTACAATTGGTTCCTGCTTCTTGATGAGGTCGAAGAAATAAGATTCTCTCGGAGCATAATTGTATTTCCCGTATATAAAGGCAGGGCGCAATATAGTGCAGGCGATTTTTCGCTGCTGGCAGAGCTCCCTTAGTTTCATCTCTGTCAACCATTTTTTATAAGCGTAATCTCCCTGTGGTCCTGGCAGCGGCCCTGTGATAGGGGGAGAATCCTCGTTCATGGGGAGGCTAAAAGAATTCTGATACACTGTGCATGTGCTGAAATAGATGTACTGCTGCACTTTGCCCGTAAGATTTTGCAACAGTATTTCCACGTCCTCCGGCGCATAGGCGCAAAAATCAACGACCGCATGCCATTCCAGCGTGGGCACAAGCCTGCCGATGTTTGCCGCAGTGTGCCTGTCGCATACTAATTCCTCAACGCCTGTGAGATTCAGCGGCCTGTTTCCCCTGTTCATGACGTAGATGGCGCAGTCATCCTGTTTTTTTAATTCTTCTACAAAGACCTTGCCGGCAAAATAGCTTCCGCCGACGACGAGTATATTTTTCATGGTGAATACCTCCTTTAAGAAAGCAGTGGAGCCAGCGAAGGGACTCGAACCCCCGACCGGCGGTTTACGAAACCGCTGCTCTGCCCCTGAGCTACGCTGGCGCGGGATTAGTATATCTGATGGCGGGAAGTTTGGGCAACGGCCATCGTGTCAGATCAGGTGAAAAACGCGGGATGTTTTGACACATGGTGGAGCTATCTCTACAATAGTTTTAGCATGAGTGAACTAACGCAACTTTATAAATTACAGCGAATAGACCTCAAGATACAGGAAGACAGGAAGGCTTTAAACGAGATTTTGCACGAGTTAATGGAGCCCGAGGTACTGGTCGCTGCCAGAATTGAGCTTGAAAATCAAAGGCAGTTGCTCCTGAAAACAGAAAAAAAACGAAAAGAACAGGACTGGCAAGGTAAGGAACTGAAGGAAAAAGCTGATAAACTGGAGAAGGATCTTTATAGCGGTAGGGTAAAAAATTCCCGTGAGTTAGCGAATCTTGATCAGGAGCTTAAGAGTGTTAATGTCAAGCTAAGAGCGGCAGAAGACGAACTCCTGGAGCTGATGGAGAGAGAAGAGGAACTGGATGCACTGGTGAAAGCGGACTCTCTCCAGTTGAGGACAATGGAGCAGGACTGGCAGCAGAAGAGAGAAGGCCTCCTTGAAAGAGAGCAGGAAATAGAGAACAGCATGGGGCATTTGGTTAAGGAACGCCGGGGTCTGGCCTCTGCCATAAATCCTCAAATTTTTAAATTGTATGAGGAGATTAGAGAGAGGAAGGGGCAAGCTGTGGTCACGATAGCGCAGGGGCAGTGTCAGGGTTGCCGAATGTTGCTGTCTACCAGAGAACAGCAGCAGGTCAAAGGGGGAAATCTTGTGCAATGTAGCAGCTGCGGCAGGATATTATTTTCAGGATAGCATTGAGCTGTAGGGCCGAAGCTCAATAGCACGAATGCGCTTTTCCGCTCACGTGTTTTGTTAGGCATGTTCGCAAAAGTTGTCTCCTCACCGGTTTTGTTATAAACTGGAACCGGGTCAAGCAGGCCGGGTGGCCGCCCCATTTACGTGGGGAGGAAAGTCCGAGCTCCTCCGAACAGGGTGCTGGGTAATACCCAGAAGGGGTGACCCTATGGAAAGTGCCGCAGAAACATACCGCCCGTCATCCTTCGCGATGACGGGTAAGGGTGAAATGGTGAGGTAAGAGCTCACCGGCAGTCGGGTGACTGGCTGGCCGGGCAAACCCCGCCTGGAGCAAGACCGAATAGAAGGGCGTTTGAAGTGTTCGGCTGAAGCCCTCGGGTTGGTCGCTTGATCCTGATGGTAACATCAGGGCTAGATGGATGGCCGCCGCCCCGTCATTTGTATGGCAGGCCTGGTTCTGCCGTACTATGCGAGGAACAGAACTCGGCTTACAGGCTTGCTTGACCCATTTAATTCTTTTTATACCGGCGACAAAAAAGAAATTTGGTTTTCTCGTAGGCATTGATGCAAGGGTGAGATTAAGGCCTTGATAAAGGTTGTGCACAAGGCATGTCTAAGGGTGGCGGATGCATTTCAGCGGCTGTAAAGAAGATTGCTCATCGTTGATGCTTGGTTTAAACTGTTTCCCAATGGACGACATCTCCCCTCAACTTCGTGATTTTGTGCTTTTCTGTGCCCGGCGCCGGGGGCTGGAATGGCCTGTTATTTATGATGAGATGACCAGGGTGGCAGGGCAGAGGCTTTTTCAGGGATTGGGTCACCAGGAGTTAAGGCAGTTGGGATTGTCTTTCTCCCTTTCGGGCATGAAGGAGGCTATCAGGCTGGTGGGGCAGGTTGCTTCGCAGTG
>DKFF01000039.1:4194-23217 GCA_002452795.1 Dehalococcoidia bacterium UBA6803 | reverse complement strand
GAAAGATTATCCTGTGCCAGCAACTTCTCCAGTTCATCTGCCGCAATTTCAACACTGCCCTGCTCTGGCTGCCAGGGAAATCCGTCCGGCCAGAGAACCTGTTCCTGCCCCCATGCCCGGGACGCCGGCAGAATTCTGTAATAGCCCAGATACTTTCTGATAAAAGACTCCAGTTTATGCTCCAGGTTTTTCTCCTGCCGTCCAAAAGTCGCCTGCCTGAAATCTGCCAGTAATTCTTGCCGTGCCGCTCTGCTTACACAACCATGCTCGAAAAGCCCTGCCAGCACTTCATGCCAGGCACGCTGCGCCGCAGTGCCGTTTTCATCCAGCACTTGAAAAGACGCGGAAATTCCCAGTTCCAGGGGAAATGCCCTCGCCACTCCCACAATAAAGCTATCCAAAGTAGAGATATGTAAACGATGCAGGCTATCCAAAAGCTCCCGCAACAAAACACGAAAACCTTCCTGTCCAAGAGCAGAAATGCCAGCTCTCCTGCTCGTCCTGTCTGCCTCCTCCGGAGAAGCCGCCGCTGCGCAAAGATAGCCGATGATCGAATCGAAAATTTCACCTGCCGCTTTACGAGAAAAAGTCAGGGCAATAATTCTATCCGGAGGCACCCCTTCCGACAAAAGCCTTATGTAACGGTGGGCAAGCTGAAACGTTTTCCCCGATCCAGCAGAGGCCGCTATAGACTGGTGCCTGATTTCATTATTATTCACTACTTTTCCTCGCCATAAAAGACTGAAAGGAGTCCCCGTCCAGGCATTGAGAAATCCCCCTGGGAAAGAGTTTCTCAAAATTATCAAATTTTACTTTCTCTGCAGGCGGCCAGAAACGGCAACATTGAATATCACCGACGACACCACTGGCACATTCTCCGGCGGACTGCAGGAGAACATCATCAAAACCCTCCCAGATCTGCACACCCGTATCATTCACCGCTCCAGGTACATTGAAATAGCCGAGTTCAACCGTTCCTGAAAATTCTCCTGTATCAGGCAACATCAGTCTGTAAAGAGGCAATTGCAAATCAATCCAGCGCTTCTTATCGCCGGCAATCACAACCTGTGCATAATTTCTCACTTCTCCTGCGCCGGCAAGCGAAGCGCTATGCGCTGCTATCGGGTTTATTGCCCAATCCGACGTTTTATAATCCAGCACTCGAATTTGCCCCGTCCGTTTGTGGCGATCGATACGATCAACTCTTCCACGGATACGCATACCCTCTATTTTGCCCTCAACCCACATTTCGCTCTTGAATATCTCCCAGCCCTCCCTGACCAACCCGGCCTGCACCTCTGCCACGGCACCGAGCCGCTGTTTAGCCGCGTCAAGCTGCATGCCGACCTGCAATGGTAATGACGAACCAAAACGCTTTTCCGCCCACACATCTACCGCATTATCAAAGAACTCTTCCAACCGTTGTCCCTCCTCACAACGGCGCATCTGCTCATCCCTGCCCATCTGTGCCAGTACGTCATGCACCAACGAACCAAAATCCCTGGCATCCATCTCCCACTTTTCATCGTTCTTTTCTTCCATGCCCAGCACATAACGCAGATAAAAACGAAAGGGACACTCCAGGTAACCGCCGAGAGCAGTAACCGACAGGCTTGTGGGGACAAGTTGCGACGGAAGGGTGCCGTCAAGGGGAATGCCAGTTAAGGGGAAACTGACTGCGGGAGGATAGTTATCCCTCTCCTCCCGGGGAACGCCAAAGAGCAGACGCGCCCGGGCGGGCAACTCCTCGTCACCACAACGGAAAAGCAAGCGCGAAGGTTTCAAGGGATTACCCTGTGCGTCCATTTTGCCGACCACGAAACAAACACGCCCTCTCTCTCGACGCGGCTCAACAAGCACCCGCATTAAATAGGCATCGCGGGCAAGCCGCCCGGCGTCGTGCCGCAAATTTAAATGACGACGAAGCGAATCAGGCAAAAAACTATCGCTTAATTTGCCATCGGGCACACTGCCATCATTCATACCCGTAACAATCAGCAAAGGAGCATCGTTCCACGGCAACTCCAACCAGCCTTCCATGTCGATAGCAGCTCCCTCTTTTTCAAGGTAATACCGCTTTTTTCTCAACTCCCTCAAAAAAATCGCCAGCGCATGTTTTTTGTCCATGTCGGACAAACCGATAAAGCATCCCGACATTTCCTGCAACGCACTATCCACAATCTCCGCAGCCGCCATAAATTCTCTGTCCTCCGCAAGGTGGGAGACGAGCATCCGCACTTCATACACCGACTCCAGAAAAGAGCGCAGTGCATCACTGCCTTCATCACTCTTATTAAACATATTTACCTGCTCTTCCATGAAGGCCACTGCCCGAGCCAGATTAACAATCCCTCCCTTCCTGCACGCCTTCGCTCCCCTGTCCTGGGAAGACAAAGGTTGAACCATGTCACCAAGCCGCGCGGGCAAATAGAAATTCTGGAAATCATCCAGTTCATCCAGAAGTTTCCACGCAGAAACTCCCCGTTTTTTCTCCAGGAATGTGAGCACGTCAGCGTGACGCAGAAAGGCACTGCAGGTGGCGTAATCCCCTTTCTCCACAAGCCCGCAAAACGCTTCCAGAAGTTGATATAGCGGGTGTTCTGCCAATGTCCTGCCGGTAGGGTCAAAAGGAGAAATGTCCTCTTCTGCCAGAGCATCGGCCAGAAAAGGAATTACTCCTCTGTCCGGAACTCCAACGGCGATATCAGCAGGTCCAAAAAATACAGCTTCTTCTGCGATCACATTCAGCACCCGGTGGCCTTGCGCCAGCGGAGAAGCGGCAAGAAAAATGTTCTCCCTGTCATCTGGAATATCAAGAGAGCGTGTCCGCCACTCTTCTTCCAGGGGTCGCCCCCAATCGTCAAAAAGGCCTGACAGGGAGGGGGGAGCCTGCACCAATATGCCGACCGGAACCTGTGCGGACAGGCGTTCCAATATCTGTACCACCAGCGGTGCAGGATCAGGCACTGCCGCTACCACCACCCGTTTTACTTCCGAAAACAGAGCGGGCGCCTCTGCCTGTTTAAGCACGCTTATACAGGGATCTGCCAATCCGAGTTCTCCGAGACGAGCCAGGTAAAGTTCTTCCAGCGCAGCAAGGTCCTGCCAGCGCTCACTTTCCTGCAAAATGTCGCCAAATTTCTTCGTCACATCAGCGACATGGTAACCCCCCTCCAGTAATTCCTCCCGCACCTTCTGTATCATTTCCGCCGTACACAGGGCCCAGTCAAAATCCTGCTGCGGTACGGACAGGGGGAAAAGACCCTTCATGTTCGTGAGGTCAGCCCGCAGCAACACCTCTGCCCAAACAGCAGACACCTGCATCCCGCTGGCCACAGCCGAGTTCCCTTCAGCAGCGCGTAAAAAGAAAGCTGGTGTAACAACCTGCGGCGAAAGAAGAGCCGTTCCCCATTCCGAACAATAGGCAGCCAGGGCTTCACGCAACCGCCTCCCCGCCTGTCGCGTCGGCACAACCACCAGAGTCTCCCCCAGGTCAACCAGCCCGGAGGGCGGCACGGGCAACAAAAATTCCCGCACTCTGGTCGCTAGCGGCACGTCCCAATCTAAAAAATATCTCTCTGCTGGCATAAAATGCTTCTCCCTGTTTGGCCTGCTTTGGCCTTGAAAAAACAGGCCCTTTCACCGCCCTTCTTTCCCTCCGGCAATCCCTTCCAGATTGATAAAATTTGCCCGTTCAAGCCCGCGGTATCTCTCCGGATGACAGGTCAAGACCAGCACCTGCAAACGCTGTGCCGCCTCCTCCAGTATGATCATCACCCGTGCCAGCCGGCCGGTATCGGTGGCAGTAAGCACATCATCAAGAACCACGAGCTGGCGTTCTTTCTCCGCCAGCACCTCCGCTAAAGCCAGACGGGTAGCCAGGTACACCTGTTCTTTTTCGCCACCGGAGATGCTCTCCAGAGATACTTCCTTCCCGGAAATCCCGGGGATAACGGCCACGGGGACAAATGATTCATCAAGTGCCAGATAGCCCAGCTTCCCTCCGGCAATACGCCTTAAAATTCTGGTTGCCCTCTCCTTCACCGGGTCGATAACAGCAGAAACCGCCTCTCTGCGACACCGCACCACCATATCTCGCATCAAGCGAACGGCATCCACCCGCAATTGCTCTCCCTCGGCCTGCGCTTCCAGTTTCGCTATTTCTTCCTCGGCTCTAACCAGAACGGAGTAAGTTCCCAGAGAGGAAAGCTGCTGCATCTTCCCTCTTTCCCTCTGCTCGTCCTCCAATGCTTTAATCGCAGCTTCACCCGCGGCTTCTAATTTCTTCTCGAGCTTTTCTATCGCAACGGCAGGATCATCTCCGAATTCCAAAAGCTTTCTCTCGGTTTCCTCAAATCTTACCTTCGCTTCTCCTCTTTTTCGCTCAGCCTCCCCCAGCTCCTTTTCTCGCTCTTCGTCCGATTTTCCGTCGGCGGAAAGTTTGGCTAACTTGTCTGTCAACTGCTTGAGCTGTTTTGTCGCCTCCTCCCGCTTTGCGCCGGTTGCTGCCTCCTGCTGCGCGATCTCGCTCAGAGCAGACTGCGCTATTTCCCAGCGGCGCTCTGCCTCTTCTACTTTGTCTATAAACGAGCTACGCACGCGCTGTGCGGCCATCTGCAAAATTTCATCGTCAGGAGGAGTCTTTTCCCAATCAGGATGCACGTGTAGTGTCTTTGCCAGCGTCATCCTGGCTCGAGAGCGCTCCATTTCGATACTTTCCCCAGATTCACCCGATAACAAAGCCTCAAGCCGGGTTTGAGCTTCATTGACCTTCCTATCCAATCGCCTGGCCTGCCCTTCGATCTCTTCCAGTTTTTCGATGTCCGCAACGCCAAAAGGCATAGTTAGCTTATCCAGTTCCTGTTCGGCAAGCGTTCGCTCATTGCGGTATTGTTCAATAGAGCCTGTCGGGCCCCAGGCACGAATACGTGCCACACCCACCAGTTCTACCACTACTTCGGGAGAACCCTTCACCCTGGTCGGGCTTCCGGAGTTCAACTCCACATTTCCTGTTCTCTCACCCTCCACAACCGTGAGTGAGCCTCCGCTTTCCGGGGTAACCTCCAGCGTTATGAGCGCCGCGTCGATACGCACCTGAGCCGCATCGCATCTCCGCAAAGCTTCTCTGACTGCCCGCAGCGTTTCCGCGTCCGGGGCCAGCAGACCCGCGCGCTCCTTTTTGGTCTCAGCAAGGGCCCTCCGAGCTTTTTCGATCTGCCCGATTTGCTTATCCAGGCTTGTCAGAGACTTTACGCTCTCCAGGTAACGGCGCGCTTGTTCGGCCAATTCCCGTGCGCTATCAACAGCTTTGCGTTCCTTTCGTGTATCTTCCAGCGCGGCCTTTGTCCGGGCTTCTTCCTTTATCCGACTGTCTACTTCATGCCGCTGCCAGACGACATCTTCCTCATGCCTGCGCAACAATACCTCGCATTCCTTGCAATCCTGTCTTGCCAATTTGATCATATCAAGCTGGCTTTTTAATCCGTTATACTGCGCTTCAACCCTCTCCAATCGTTCTTTCCGCTGGTTCTTTTCCGCGGAAAGCTCTTGATAGCGCCTGGCGCTTGAGCGAACCTCTCTAAGTAACTTCTTTATAACTTCCTCGTCATTCTTTGCCTGTGTCCTGTAGGCACGCAGTTCCTCTATCCGTCGGGCCGTCTCGTCAAAAGCCTGCTGCTGCAAAATGGCTTCTGTCCTCCTGTGCCGAGCTCTCTGTAAATCATCCTTCAGCCTTACCAGAGCAGGAGCTCCCGCACCCGACTTCAGCTTTCCCCCCACGGTGAAAAACTGGCCGTAAATTTCCTCCACCTTCTTCTCCACGAGCCCCATGCCTGAACCTGAAATCTGCGTTCCCAGGGAAGCTCTGATATCAGTGAGCACATCCCCTGATAACTTCCCCAGCGCCAGATCGCCCTGCGGCGCCCAGAGCACCTGCGCCAGCCCCCAGTGCTTTGGCCTGGCCAACCCCGAACCAGGGCTCTCGCGCGTAAGCATACAGCGCACTTTCTCGTCCGCTTTCGTCCCCTCCGCCAGAGGCACGAAACGGCCATTCTCCTTCCTCTCCAGCTTAGAAAAAGCAGCCTCAAGGAATCGCTTGGTAATGCGATATTCGCTGCCGCCATGTGCAAACTCCACGCTGACCTCAGGTGACAGAGAGCGTCCCCAGGGGCGGATAGCTTCCATCTCTCTGCCGCTGACGCGGTGCCCATCCAGAAGGCCGCGCAACAACGCCTCGAACAGGGTAGATTTTCCCGTGGCGTTCGGGGCATACAGCACATTCAGCCCCTCCGCAAAAGGGCCAACTTCAACAGAGCTGGCAAAACAGCGCCAGCCAGCAACCCGTAACGCCCTTAAGATCACCTCGTCTCCTCCGAAACAATGGCATAAAGTTCAATGAGCGCCCGCGCCGCAATCTCCGGGGAGGCTCCATCTGTCCGCCTGCCGGCAAAAGCTGGATCTGCCAGTTCCCGCAGCCTGCTGCCCGCTTCCCGGATAACGCCGGCAGGCAGAGCAGCAACCCAGTTTTCATCCTCAGGGGCAGGACGCAGCCGCGCCGCATCTATTCTGCCAAAGAGAAACCGGCCAGATTCCAGTATCTCGCGAATACGAGAAAGCTCACGCTGGCCTGCCGTCGTAAGCAGCCCCGCCAAGCGTATATCAACAAGGGCCTTTCCCGGGGTTTTTACAGATTCAATCTGGGCGCGCAGTTCCGCAATATCTCTCTCCTCTCTGAGTTCTTTCTCTATCACTACCCACTCCAGCTCGCCGGTATGGATGGGTGTAAGGACAGGTGCGGCCCCACCACCCTCAATCTCCACCACCAATATATTGCCGCTATCCCGTTCGCCAAACTTCGTTGCTTCGTGAGTGCCTGAATATGCCATGCGCACGGCTCCGTCTTCCCCGGGATACGTCGCCAAAGAATGCCAATGCCCCAGAGCAAGGTAATCAAGCCCTGCCCTTTCCGCCGCATTCCTCGAAACAGGATATTCCTGCACTTCCTGGCACACACCCTCTACCGTGCCATGCGCTATCCCAATTCTTATATCACCTGTGTTCCGCGGCGCATTATGTATCCACGTCGTGGGATCCATACCAGAATACTTCTCGCGTATCGGGCACGGATAGAGCAAACCCCCGGGGATTTCCACCGGGCATTCTGAAAGGAGCACCGTTACATTGCCAGCCTCTTCCCAGGCCGGATGCTCCCAGACGGAACCAGGCACGCATGGGTCGTGATTGCCAGGGATTACAAAAACAGGCATACCGGCAGTCGCCAGAATGTCGGCTACCTTTTGCACCAGCACGCGCTCCACGCCGTTGTCCTCAAACATATCCCCGGCAACAAGCATGAATTCCGCTTCATGTGCGCGGGCAATTTCCACCAATACCCGTAAGCTATTTATGCGCTCCTCGCGCAGGCGCGTTCCCACCTCACCCGTATGGCTATATTTCATGCCTATCTGCCAGTCTGCCGTATGCAAAAATTTCATCGTTCTCTACTCACATCCCCAGCAGGATATTTCGCCCTTTACTACACACCTCTCCCCATGCCCTGCCACGTATTATACCCGACTCAGAACAAAACCTCCGACAACAAGCCGGACAAAATAGACAAACGCTATTGCCATTAATAACTTCCTCTGGCAAACTAAGCCCGGTTACTTTTAATGGCAATAACTTGCCGCCATTAAAACAGAAAACCTTATTAAAGGAACTTAGCGTGAAAAAAATAGAACAGGTTTGAGTTCATTAAGGTATTTCATGACAAATAAAAGGAGGTATTAGCAATGAAAAAGTTTTTTTTCGTCGCCCTTCCCCTCTCTTTGGCCCTCATCTTCGTCATGCCAAGAGCAACTCTCGCCGCTGACAACAGCGCGGCGCCTCCACTGTCGGACCGCACACTCTTCCACGCCACCGCCACCATCGAATACATCGGCGAGGGGGAAGTAACGCCAGCAGGACAAATCTGGATAGTTAAAAACAGGCCGATGGGTGGAACTATTTCAGGAGATGTACTGGGCACATACGAAGCTGTTTACGACGGAATCATAAAACAGGACCAATCTGGAGCGATCAGAGGAACTCTTGACATTAACACCGAGCAAGGAGACATCTACGGCAAAATGAATGCTCAATTAGGTGCCACCAGTCCTATCGGAGTCGTTGTACTTGAGGATGGTTCCCCGCATATAGTGCTCCATGGTACAATGTCTGGAAATTTTAATTTCCGAAGAGGCACGGACAAGTTTTCAGAAATCAAGGGAATCGGTAAACTCAACGGTGATTCTTATCCCATACTTGACACAGAAATGACACACGTCATTGCCCTTTGTGATGGCACTAGTTCCGTTTTTCTTTTCACAGGCAATCCCGAGAATCCTATTGATTGGAGTAATCCCGTTTATCCCTCCAGTTTACTTGCATTAAATGGTTGGATAAGGTTGTAGAACAAGAAGGAGATTTAAACATGGAAGAGGAACTAACTTTCTCTAAAGACGAGGTGTTTCAAAAAGGAACTCCTTCGGAAAAGTGGCAAAAGTATTGCGGTTTTCTAGAACTATCTCTTGAAGAGTTCATGCATATACAAGAATCCCTCCTCTTGGAAGAACTGGAGATGGTTGCAGGCAGCCCTTTAGGAAAGAAAATATTGGGGGGCAACAAGCCCCTGAGCATGGAGGATTTTCGTCGCACTTGTCCGTTAACTACTTATGAAGATTACTGCCCTGAGTTGGCTGAAAAAAGAGAAGACATTCTGGCAATAAAGCCTTTGTATTGGCCATGCACATCGGGCAAAGGGGGTACGTCCAAGTGGATTCCTTTCACTCGTCGTGCCGACGATATCGCGTACAGGAATACTGTCGGTGCCTTCATTTTAAGCGCCGCTTCTCAAAAGGAGGATATCCTTGTCTTTCCTAAATCTCGTGTGATGCTCAATATGCCACCCAAGCCCTATTTCACGGGCTGGCTCGCCGCAAACTTTGCCAAACGAATAGAGTATCGTGCAATTCCGCCACTGGAAGAAGCTGAGAAAATGACTTTTGTTCAGAGAATTGGAGCAGGCTTCAATATGGCGTTACGAACAGGAGTAGATTTCGTAGCAAGTCCCGCAAGCGTTCTAGTCAAAATAGGAGAAACCCTTGCCAGCCCTGACAACAAAACCCCTTTCTCCATCCACATGTTATATCCGCCAACACTCTTTCGTTTAACTAGAGCAAAGATGCGGTGCAAAAGGGGAAAGAGAGAAATACTCCCGTGTGATCTATGGTCATTCAAAGGCGTAGTAAGCTGGGGAACAGACGCTACTGTTTACAAGAAAAAACTAGAGCATTTATGGAACAGGGAACCTTTTGAACTATACGCCTCTACGGAAACGGGATATATAGCCATGCAAGCTTGGAATAAAAAGGGGATGTCTTTCCTCGCTGATTCTGTCTTCTTAGAATTTATTCCGGAGGAGGAGTGGCTCAAAAACAGAGAAAACAAAAATTATCAACCTTCTTCCGTACTACTCAATGAAGTTAAACCAACCCAAGTCTATGAAATTGTCATCACCAGCTTCCATGGTATGCCCTTCTTGAGGTACAGATTAGGCGATCTCGTTCAGATTATTGCGCTTGAGGATGATGATACGGAAACCAAAACTCCCCAGATGGTCTTTAAGGCTAGGGCTGACGAAATCATTGATATTGCTACTTTTGCCAGACTAGACGAAAAAACAATGTGGGAAGCCATTGACAAGACAGAAATTGAATACGAGGACTGGACGGCACGTAAAGAATATGAAGGAGACGATTCTACAATACATCTTTACATAGAGCTTAAGTCTCCTTTTGACAACAATCATTTAGCGAAAGCCCTTCATGCACGCTTAAAGGAACTGCACCGAGGTTATGAGGATTTGGACAATATGTTGGGAATACAGCCGATACGAGTAACAATCCTTTCCGAAGGAACTTTCCTGCGCTATTTACAAGAAAGACAGTGCGCCGGCGCCGATTTAGCACAATTAAAACCCACTCATATAAACGCTCTGGATCACGTCATTGACGCTCTACTACGATTGAGCGCAAATAAGCAATGAATGCGTATTTAGCTACGCCCTTGGTCGCCGCAGGTTTCTTTTTAGTGCTAGTTGCGGCAGTTCTAACAAGAGGCCATAGAGGGACAGCCTATCGAGTCTTCGCTTGCTGTCTGTTAAGCGCTGCCGCGTGGAGCTTCCTTATCTTTAAAATGCGCACCAGTCCCGATCTAGAAACTGCCCTTTTTTGGGAAAAGGGAGTTTTGATAGCCATTGATGCAACAGTAGTCTTTTTCTTCCATTTCACCTTAATTTATACCAACGAACGAAAAAAGAGGCTTATCGCCCTCGCATATATATTCCTGACGGCAATCATTGTCCTTTCTTTTAGCAACCTGCTGTTACACGGCATGCAACTAAAATCCTACGGGTACGCACCTATCCCTAGCAATTTTTTCCTCTTCCCCTGCCTCTTCGGAATCTATTTCTTTTCTATATTTTCCCTCCGCTATTTAATAAAAGCTTCTAAAAACTCCTTTGCATACAAAGAACAGCAACGTTTTCTGTGCATTATTATTGGTTTAGTGATATCTCTCATCGGAGGAATTTTTGATCTCCTCCCCGTTCTAGGCCTTCCCCTGTACCCGGGTTCTATTATCGGCAACCTAATCTTCTGTTCCCTCACCACCATAGCCATCCTGAAGTACCATATGTTTGATGTCCGCGTCGCCATCCGCAAGAGCACAACCTTTTTCTTAGTGAGCGCACTGATAGCCATACCTTATGCAGGCATCCTCGTTGGACTGTCTGCCCTCCTGGAAGATATCCCTCTCTGGATCTATCTCCTCCTGCTGATCGTTATTGCTGCCGCCGTTCAGCCTTTATGGAGAAAAACTCAAGATTGGGTAGAAAGAAGGTTTTTTCGCGATCGCTATGAGTATATTAAGAGACTGCAGGAGTTCAGCGAAGAAGCTACGGGTATCAGCGAAATAGAGAGGCTGGCCAAGCCGCTGCTTGAAACTCTCTCCAGAGCCATGGAAACCGATAAAGCTTATCTTTTTCTGCTCTCACCCACGGGAGATTTTGTTCAACATTGGGGCAATGATGCCAACGATTTGCATTACCCCTCCACACCCTTTCTGTCAAAAAATAGCCTCTTTATTAAATTCATAGATCAGCATACAAGAGAGCTTCACCGCCGTGATTTTGATATCTTCCCTCAACTGCAAGTCCTCCCTTCCCGGGAGAGAAACCTCCTTCTCCAGGAGACAAAGGGAGAACTGTTCATCCCGCTGAAAGCCAGCGGCGAGTTGATTGGCATACTTATTCTCGCCTCCAAAATATCCCACCAACTCTATGGAAAAGAAGACATGGATCTTCTGGCATCTACTCTGCCCCAGATAGCAGTAAAGCTGGATAACGCCAGGCTGTTTGAGCAAAATAAACGACGACAGAAACAAATCGAATCCATCAACCTCTTCACCAGAATCATCTCTTCCGGCACAGAGATGACACAGGCACTCAAAGCTTTTGTTCAAGAAATTCAAACTCTACTGCCTTTCGACCAGTTCTCCATCGCTATCAAAGAGAAGGGATTAGTTAAAGGCATATTCACCTTCCCGGGCATGCCTGACGATTCTGAAGCGGGAAATGCTTTTAGCCTGCAGAAGTCGGCTCTGGAATGGCTAATCCAGAACAAACAAACTCTTATAGAAAACGATCTCCACAAGGAACAACGCTTCCCTGCAGACGAAGCACATGCGAAAAAAGGTGTCCGGGCTATCATCAGGTCACCTCTTATCGCAAAAGGAGTGGTCTTCGGTGAGCTCCATTTTGCAAGCATTGAGCCCAACGTTTACAACGAGCGGCACAAAGACCTTTTGGAACAAATGGCTGTCCAGATAAGCGGAACTGTGGAAAATATCTACCTCCTTCAGGCCGAAAGGGAAACGCGGGAAAAATTGGAGCAGGAAATCGAAATGAGAACAGGTTTTCTCAGAATGCTGACCCACGAACTCAACACGCCATTAACCCCCATTCTGTCTTCGGGGAAGTTGCTGGTAGAACACCTGCCACCAGAGCAAGAGATAGAAGCCAGATTAGCCAAAAATATACTTGCCGGGGCGCAGACTTTAAGTGCCCGCCTCAGCGAACTTATGGATCTGTTCAAAAGTGAAATGGGCCTGCTCAAAATAACCCCCGAAGTTCTGGAAACAGAAAATTTGCTTCAGCGCTCTGTAAAACAGTATTCCCCCGTGTTCACCGGCAAAAAGCAGGATTTCCAGACAAAAATCACCCCTCCTCTTCCCCCTGTTCTAGCCGATGAGAAACGGGTTGAACAGATTTTATTAAACTTGCTGAACAACGCCAATAAGTTCACGCCGGAGAAGGGAAAAATAACTTTGAGTGCCCGGACAGAGAAAGGGTTTCTATTTATCGAAATAGAGAATAATGGACCAGGCATTTCCCCTGAAGAACAAAGAAATTTATTTCTTCCTTATCACCATTCAGACAGATTCTCGGGAATGGGGCTGGGGCTGGTCATCTGCAAACAATTAGTCGAACTGCAGGGCGGCAAAATCTGGTACCGTGGCCAACCCGGCAAGGGCAATGTCTTCAGTTTCTCTCTACCGCTGGCCAAGCAGCCATAAATCGACAAAAAGCTAGACATAAAATTCTATATCCTGTAACATTTTTCAGTTTATCCTCAAAAAAGACAGCGAAGTGAAAGTGCTTATTGTCGAAGACGATCCGCAGACAGTGGAGGCCATCTCCCTCGTTTTTAAATTGAGATGGGCCAACGCAGAACTTTTGTCCATCCCCGGAGGCATGGACGCTGCCCCTCTGGTGGAAAAAGAATCCCCAAACATAGTCATCCTTGACCTGGGATTACCCGATACAGACGGCATGGAGGTGTTGAAAGAAATACGGGCGTTTTCTGACGTGCCCGTACTCATCCTAACCGCACGTGACGACGCTATCAGCCAGGTCAAAGGGCTGGAATTGGGTGCCGACGAATATATCACCAAACCATTCGACCCGTCCATACTGCTGGCCCGCCTCAAAAAGCTTCTACAACACCGTCAATCAGCTCTTGCAGAAAATGTGCCCAATTTCGCACGCGGCGGATTGATTATAGATTTCTCCACCCGGGACATATCTTTCAAAGGTAAGCCTGTCAAGCTCACTTCCACGGAATATCAACTGCTCACGCTACTGGCGAGAAATGCCGGCAGCTTTCTACCTTATGAAAACCTGTTGCAGAAAATCTGGGAAAATACCTGGGATACAAACGCTCTCAAAACCTCCATTTCTCGGTTGCGCTCCAAACTGATAGCATCCGGCGCCAGCCACGACATAATCACCTCTGAAAGAAGCCTGGGTTATAAGCTCAACCTGGCAGGTTAAAAGCTCAACCTGGCAACAAATGTCGCTACTTGTAACCGATTTGTAACCTTTCTCCCTCTATTTGTTACCGTCTTGCAATTCCTGTAACCTGATTCGTAACCTTCGTATCTTATACTACTAATGTAAAAGACAGTGTTTCGGGAAGATGAAAAGGAGACCCGGTAACAGAACAATAAGTCCACAGTAGAGAATTATGGAGAAAGGGGCAATCATGAAACAGACTATATCTTTGAGCAATACAAACAAGAACGCCGAAGCATCCCTGAAGGAGAAGGAATTGCACGATAAGGAATATGAAGCCCTGCGTTCACTGAACGAGGCGCTCAAGGAAGCAAGTGCTTCTCTACGTGATGCCCTTGAGAAGGCAGAGAAAAAACCTTTAGCTCATTAAAGAGTAACACCCGGAACAAAGACCCGCAGGTAGGTTACTCTTTAGCGTCGGTAGCTTTTGTGAGCCTTCCTCCGCAACATATAGCTTCTTTTTCAGTAGCTTCCAACAATCCCCAGGTATTTTCAACCGGCATTATTCTACCCTCAATGCCATCATAACCATACCCTATCTCCATCAGGCGGCTGTGTGTTACAATTCACCAGTTTTCACTTTGCAGAAAGATGCCTTCATCCGAAACGTTAAACGCTGCTCCTGAAAAATCACCTCTTTTTTCCCAGCCAACAGGTTATCTGCTGGGAAAACTCGGGGCGATAATGCTGTTCATAATTCTCTTCCTGTCCGCCAGGCATGGGCAGGTGCTGCTAGTCCTCCTCTCCAGCTTGACCCTATCCGCCATAGGATTTGCCAGGCTGTGGAGCCATCTTTCCCTGAAAGCGCTGAGCTGTCAGTTACTCCTCGGAGAACACCGCGTTTTCCCCGGGGAAAGGATCGAATTAAAACTGCGTCTTGTTAACCGCAAGCCGTTACCCCTTCCCTGGATACAGGTTGATACCCCTGTACCGAACGGGTTATCCCTTGATGATTGCTTTTCCCCTTTGGCAAAAAACACTTTTCAGCACAACTACATGAGCCACACGACACCGCTTTCCTGGTACTCCAGCATAAACTGGCGACATCAGCTACGATGCGATAGGCGAGGATACTATCCACTGAAGCCGCCTGTAGTCACCTCCGGTGATATCTTCGGTCTCTACCCGCGTTCCACCTCCCAATTTGTAACAGAAAATATTATCGTTTATCCCAGGATTTTCACGCTTGCTCAACTGGGAATTCCGTTACTCTCCCCTCTGGGCGAAACCAGGGCTGAACGACGCATTTTTGAAGACCCCCATCAGACCATTGGAGTACGCGATTACACCTCACAGGACAGTTTTAGACAAATTCACTGGAAGGCAAGCGCCCGCCGCCAAAACCTGGCAATCAAAGTATTTGAACCGACTACCAGTTTGAAAATCGCGCTATTTCTGGCCATTGACAGTTTTCAAGACGGCGAACTTTGTAACGAGGAAGATCTGGAGTTAGGCATCAGTGTTGCCGCATCGCTCGCCAATCACGTAGTGCAACAGCACTGTCCCATCGGGCTATTCACCAACACCTGCCTCGCCGACACCGGCAAGCCGATTAAAATCCCCCCCGGGAGCAGTAGGGGGCAATTAGTCAGAATACTGGAAGCACTGGCAAAAACAACCTCGCTGGTCAGCAGCCCTTTCGAGGACTTTCTGCAGGATGAACGGCCGGCCCTGCCATGGGGGACGACAATCATTTTCATAATCTCCAGGCCCCCGGAATTTTTACAGGAACTCATCGCCACATTGAAAAGAGCGGGATATAAAACGATAGTCCTGCAAATCGGCTCCAGTCAAAACGAGGACAGCAACCGTTCTGCCACCTGGTATAGCATAAAGCACGCTACCGATAGAGCGGGGGTAATAGCATGAGCGCTTTATGGCGCAGGAATATCTCCCACCTCGCCATTTTAGGAATAGAAGGCTCCTGGTTATACGCTCTTTTATGCTTGCTAAACGAGAAAATAGCCGACGGTTGTCTGGCAACTCCCTGGCTTTTATTCCCCTACTTGCTAGCTTTTGTTTTTAATAAATTGCTGCTGCAGCTAAAATGGCGCAAAGCCTATACCTATCTTGCCAACGGATTAATCTGCATTGCAAGCGTCTTGCTGCTGACAAAGTTTCAGCTATATGGCGATTTCCCCTTTCTGGGCTCCGCCTGGTTGTCATCGTCCCTTCGCTCTCTGTCACAGGTATTTTATTCCATCGAACCAGAACTCCTGATACTCCTGGCAGGTATTGGTCTCTGGTGGCTGGGCCGGCGTGCCGCCCGCCTCAAAACCGACCCCGACACTTCCATTGCCGAATTCCAGTTCGGGCTGGTTGCCCTGCTCATTATTTTATTCATTACCTCCCAAACAGGCCTTCATCTCGTCAGTTCGACTCCCAGTATCATAGCTTTCTTTCTCTTTTCCCTGCTGGGGATGTCCCTGTCCCATGTGTTAAGCAGTTCAGACAATCCGCCCCTATTTCGGAGATACTGGTTTACGATAACAATCATCAGCATCGGCGTAATCATTGCCCTGGGCTTTTTTGTCGACTCAATCGTAGACGAAAATTTAATACAGCTACTGCTCATTCCCTTTAAATGGATTTGGGGGCTGATTATGCAAGCGATGGATTTTCTGGCAAGCCTTTTTGGCAACCCTTCTCCCCCTGCAGAAACTCCTCCTCCTATCGATGGAGGAGCAACGGGAGGAGGAGATGAGTTTATGCCTGATCTTATCCCCGGGACACTGCGCGATGTGCTCCGTCTCGTCAGTTTTTCCTTCATGTTAGGAATGATAGTCTTCGCCTTATGGCGGATGTCATCTGACCTGGTGAAATGGCTGCGCCGTAAATTAACCACCACACAGGGAGCGGAGGTCGAGTCATTGTCAGGCGGATTCAAGGCGGATATCCTGGCTTTGCTGGAGCAAATTATGGCTAAACTGCACAAACTAAGACACATCTTTCACTGGCGAAAGAGTAAAAAGCCTCTGCCACGAGAAACCGCTTCTGTGCGGGATATTTATCGCCAGTTTCTACGCTGGACAGCCAGAAAAGGGTGCCCCATGAAGCCGCATCAGACTCCCAGCGAACATCTCAGGACAATGGAGCACCTGTTGCCCGCGGCGCAGGACGACCTCCAGTTCATCACGCAACAATATCTTCATGCCCGCTACAGCCCATCACCACCCGGTGAGAGTGTATTAAACCAGCTTACACAAGCCTGGCATAGATTAAAACGAATCCAATTCCAGCCGTCACCAAAACGAGGATATCCGCAATCAGGAGGCAGTTTGATATGAACAAAACGATTAAAGAAATTATTCCCGATGTAACACCGGTGCAAGAAGTAGCAGAGAGATTCATCGCCAATGTTGAAAAAGTTATCATCGGTGAACGCAAAACAATTGAACTGGCCTTGATAACATTGCTTTGCGAGGGGCATCTGCTGATCGAAGACGTACCAGGTACAGGAAAAACCATGCTGGCTAAGGCAATGGCTAAATCTCTGGGGCTGGATTTCAAAAGAATCCAGTTCACCCCCGACCTGTTGCCTTCCGATGTCACCGGAGTTTATTATTTTAACCAGAAGACCACAGAATTTGAATTCCGGCCGGGGCCAATCATATCTAATATAGTGCTGGCTGACGAAATAAATCGCGCCACGCCCCGCACTCAATCTTGCCTGCTGGAATGCATGCAAGAGCAACAGGCTACCGTAGACATAGAAACTATTTCTCTGCCACGTCCATTCCTGGTCATCGCCACCCAGAACCCTGTTGAATTGGAGGGCACTTTTCCTCTGCCTGAGGCACAGCTTGACCGTTTTCTTCTTAAGATCAAACTAGGATATCCTTCAAGAGAAGGGGAAGCAACCATCCTGTTACGCTTCCAGCAGACAAATCCTTTAGGAGAATTGGCCAGCGTCGTTGAAAAAACAAAGTTGCTGGAGCTGCAAAAGCTCTGCCGACAGGTCTATGTGGAAGATTCGCTCCGTGACTACATTGTAGCCATAACTGGCGCTACTCGAACCCACAAAAATGTCGAACTGGGCGCCAGCCCCCGCTCCTCCCTTGCCCTTCAGTTAGCTTCTCAATCCTTGGCAGCCATTCGCGGACGGAACTATGTCATTCCCGATGACATAAAGAGCCTGGCAGTGCCCGTACTATCTCATCGTCTCGTTGCTAAAACGAAAGCTCAGCTGCAAGGACATGACACCGAAAACATTATTAAAGAGGTTATGTCCAGTGTGCCTGTGCCGGTAGAAGAAAAAATATAGATCGCTCCTTCGGGCAGTTCCAGCCAGTAACATACTTACCACTGCACAAACATGGGCATGATTACATGGACGTAGTTATCCACTCCTATGGAGCGGATAACGCCGGGGCTTGACGGGGTGGTAACTTCCAGTGCCACCTGCTTTGTATGCAGCACAGACAGAACATCGGAAAGATATTTGACATTGAAGGCAATCTTGGCTTCAGCGCCATCAACCAGCGCATCGATCTCGCCGACATTATCTCCCACTTCCTCTGCCTGGGCAGAAACGGTTACCTTCCCTGGCGCTAACTCGGAACCGGGCGAAATTACCAGGCGCACGATACCACTGGCGTCACGGGCAAAAATAGAGGACATGCGGGTAATCCTTAAAAATTCGGCAACATCCATTACGGCTCTGGTAGTATATTCCTGAGGAATAACTTGAGAATAACTGGGGAAAGCCCCCTGTATAAGTTGTGAAACTACCTCGGCGCTTCTGAGACGGAAAAGGGCTTGCCCCTTTTTGTGGTCCAGGGAAATCTCTACTTGCTCATCCTGATCGCCAAGAAGGCGACTTATTTCCCCCAGAGTTTTAGACGGGATAATCACAGCCACTTTGTCTTTGACCGAGGAGGCCAGCTTCATCCTGTAAACGGCTAACCTGAAACCATCGGCGGACACCAGGTTAAGGTCATCTTCTTCAAGCTCAGCATATATGCCAGTCAGCACGGGGCGAGTCTCCTCCGCGGCAGTAGCAATTGCAACCTGAGAAATGCCTTCTTTCAGAGCATCGGCTTCCACTTTGGCTGTTATTCCGTCGCTCACCTGAGGAATAGGCGGAAAATCGTCAGCGCTAATGCCGTTGATACGAGCTCGAAAACGCCCACTGGCAAGTTCAAGAGTGCTGGCACCGGCAGGCAGAACAATCTCTATTAAATCGTCTGGTAAGGAATTGACAAAATCGGCAAGCAAGCGGGCCGGAACCGTAATAGCTCCCTCCTCCTCCACTTTAGCCCCAACTAGGCAAGTCGTAGCTATTTCCAGGTTGGTAGCGGCTAATTTGAGCTGGGATTGACCAGCAGATATTAAGACATTTTGAGTAACAGGCAGAGTAGTCCTCGTAGCCACAGACTTGCCTACTATACTTAATCCCCTGCTCAGATTCTCTTGAAGACAAGTCAGTTTCATAAAGTTCCTTTCCTTTCCTGCATGAGTGACACAGTATACATTCAGAAGACCCTTACGTCAATGAATTTCCGCCTTGAGCGCCTGGCAGGCGATCTCTGCGGCACGGGCGCGATGGCTCACCCGGTTTTTGGTCTCTTGAG
>DKFF01000039.1:0-4137 GCA_002452795.1 Dehalococcoidia bacterium UBA6803 | reverse complement strand
CACTCACCCCTGCACAACTCCACCTCCCCCTCCGGGGTGGCTATGGCGATAACACAGATAAACCGCGCCGTCCGTTCCTCCCTGGGAACGCCTTTCAATTTATCGAGAATGGTTCTTATTTTTTCCGCGTCGGAAATATTTTCGCCGGCAAAACGGGCCGAGTGCACCCCTGGTTTGCCATCAAGGGCATCTATCTCCAATCCCGAATCATCTGCTATGGTAAGCAACTGTCCCTTACGGGCGTAGGCCTGGGCTTTCAAGCAGGCATTTTGCTCGTAAGTATCTCCCGTCTCCAGAACCGTCTCCGTTATACCCCTCTCAGCCAGAGAAGACAAACGGCAACCAGCACCGGCCAGTAAAACACGATACTCGCAAACTTTGCCTTGATTATTGCTGGCCAAAAGAAGATCAGGCATGCCTCTCGCCTATGGAATCTCTTCGAACCGGGAGGACAGCTTTGCCATTACCTCCGGCATAGTGGTATATTCCATTTCGTCCAGCGGCAGACGATGAGGCTCAAAAGGTCCCATGCGGCGGAGATAATCAGCCACAAGGTTCGCCTGATGCCTGGCCTCATCAAAAGAAGGATCGTCAAAAAGGTCGCGCGGACCAATCAATTTACCATTCGTAACTTGAAAACCGGCAGCTATAACCCTGGGAGGCCCATCAAAGCGGGATGGGTTGCTATCACGCACCGCCACCGGCATCAAGGGACCATTATGAGAACCCCTCATCCAGCCCTCCACTATATGGGGAAAAGCAAATGGTTCCAGCACTTCCCCCACCGCCGGAAAATGCCCCTGAGCACGAACAATGCATACCGGATCGTCTTTGCCTGCGTATCTTCCTGCTATCATAGACAGTTTCTGAGTGGAGGAAACGGCGGCTATTTCGCCGCTATCCTTATGATAAACCGCCTTAATACAGTAGCGGCTGGGAGCACCTATCAAAACCAGCATATCGTAGATCTCTTCGGGTGAGTTGAGTTTAATGCTCTTGTGCTCCTTAACATCATGAATCTCAAAAATAAACCCTGAGTGCATATTAGAGGCTATAACCAGCCCCACAGTATTAAAAGGATCAGCAAACATCTTATACAGGGGCAAATTCCAGGCGCCTGAGGCTGTTTTGTCCGCCATAAACACGATAACAGGTTCTGATTTGCGTTCCGTAATCTGCATCTCTGCGACACCCGGCCCCATCCCCTTGATATTACAGGAGAAAGCATCGCTCAAAAGGTCCTGCCCTGCGCCATATAACCCCAACTTTCCGGCAAGTTCCGTACCCTTAACGAAAATATCCCAGGCGAGTCCATGTATCTTCTCGCTATCCTCGCCTTCCCGATGTGTCATTATCAGCTGGAGATCATCACCGCACCTGGTAACGTGGTAATCTATCAGGATTCCCTTTTTCTGTGCCTGATTTAGCCCCTCCTCTGCTTCCTCCAGTATCGCTGGATGTGAACTGGAGTGTCCTACATACCCCCCAATATCTGCTTTGATTACGCTTAAGGTTATATCCATGTTACCTCCAAGACCATTATTTTTACTAGAAATCAATGCCCTCGCCGTTGAAAACCTCAATCAAGCCTCTGCCTAAAAAATCAGGTGACCTCGACTGCCCCCCACCTTCATAACCCGCAGTGATTACCAACCTAGTTTAACAAGCAAAAAGGAAAACGGTCAAGCCATTTCTTTCTTAAATAAAATCACGTCGGCGCTAAACATCGTCAATACCCGGGCGTTGAAGAGCCTTTGCCCATCCTTCTTAATACCTCTCTGCCCGCCAGCACACCGGACGCGGAAGCCTGGACCAGGCCGCGGCTCACTCCCGCTCCATCTCCTGCCGCAAACATATTCTTTACCCCGGTCTCCATACATCTGCTTAATTTCAACCTGCTGGAGTAGAACTTAACTTCGGCGCCATAGAGTAGAGTAGAAGGAAGCGCAACACCGGGCATCAAACCATCCAGCGCATAAATCATCTCGATTATCCCCTGGAGGTAACGGAACGGCAAAGCAAAGCTTAAATCGCCAGGGGTCGCTGCCTCCAGGCTCGGCTTCATGGGGTTGTTTCGCAGACGAGCTTGAGTAGAACGATGCCCTTTCATCAAATCTCCAAATCTCTGTACCAAAACTCCACCGCCGAGTAAATTAGCCAGACGAGCCAGGCTCTTTCCGTAGGCGATAGAATCACGGAACGGCTCGGTAAAAGAGGTGCTGACCAGAAGGGCAAAATTGGTATTTCTAGTTTTAGGCTCGCTATAGCTGAATCCGTTGGTCGTAATTACAGGATCAGCCCCCCCTGTGGATTCCATAATCACCTCTCCCCCGGGACACACGCAAAAAGTCCTTACCCTGTCATCAAAACTCCGGGAAAAATACTCCAGCTTAGGCTCATACAGGGTGGAGGTAAACTCCTCCATAATCTCCATCGGTATCTCCACTCTCACGCCTATATCAACAGGGTTTGATTTAACCTCCAGCTGAAGCTGCCGGGATTGTTCAGTCAACCACTCAGAACCCTCCCTGCCAGGAGCCAGAATAAGATGCTCGCACGCCAGTCTCTCTCCATCTTCAGTCATAACTGCTGCAATCGCACCATCTTTTACTACCAGATCTTTAACTGTTTGTTCCAGGACTATTTTTATCCTGGATCCCAGATGCTCCCGCATACGGCTTAGCACCTGACGCCCAACATCCGACCCCATATGCCGCAGTCTGGACGGATTTAGCTTGAGCCCCACCGCCCTTGCTCTGCCCTCTTGTTCCTCCAAGTTTTCTGCTTCACCATAAACCCTGTGAGGAGCCCCGAAATCAAGATATATTTTATCCACATAATCAATAAGTAATTCGCTCTGCTTAAAACCGATCAATTCCTCTAAATGTCCCCCCACCCGGGGCGATAGAGTAAGCTTGCCGTCACTAAAAGCGCCCGCCCCGCCAAAGCCGCTAACCAAATGGCAGGGACGGCAGAGCCTACAGCGATCTCCCTTTTTCTGGAGCGGGCAAACGCGCTTATCAATCTCCTTGCCTTTATCCAGAAGCAATACATTAAGGCCCGCCAGGCACATCTCCAGGCTGGCAAAAATGCCGGCAGGGCCAGCACCAACTACGATAGCGTCATACTTTTCGGCCATTCAGAATTCCTGTTATCTAAAACCATGCGACAGAGCGCCCACGCAAGAACACCGGCGTTCTACGCACAGCACATCCTTTCTTACTTCTCCGGGTCGTCCTGCCAGAGAACACAAAAAAAACAGGGCAAGCCCCCTACGGTCCTGCCCTGTTTTCTCTCGGATTCACAACTTTAGCGCAACAGCATACAACTGCAACACACCAATGAAAGAATTTATGCCTTCTTTTCTACAACACCAGGAGGGAGTTCCTCACGGCTAACCGGCTTAGAGAACCAAACCAGCCCTGCCTTGACATCCTCTTCCCGCCAGATTAAATTACCATCTTTTCCTTCGGGTACCTTGCCACCAGGCACAAAATACAGTTTGTCCACCTTGCCTGAAGGCATAAAGACTTTTTTCTCCGCCATGTGCTAGTTCCCTCCTTTTCTACTCTATGTTTACTCGTAGTTGAATGATAATACTTCGATGATAATTTTGTCAAATCCTAAACAACCACCATGGCCCTTTGTTTTACAAACAAAGCTTTTGCAGTTAGAATAGCTATGCTTCAGGGCGGTTAGCTCAGCTGGTTAGAGCGCTTGCTTCACACGCAAGAGGTCACTGGTTCAAGTCCAGTATCGCCCACCATGGACATCAGGCAAGGGCTTTGTAAGTTAACAATATAATAGTTCAGGCCGAAGTGGCGGAAAGGCAGACGCGCTACGTTCAGGGCGTAGTGCCCGTAAGGGTGTGAGGGTTCAAATCCCTCCTTCGGCACCACAATTCCTTTTATGCAGGAGTATTTGAAGGATTGTTCGTATCTGTTGCGCGCCTGTAGCTCAGATGGATAGAGCGCAGCCCTGCGGAGGCTGAGGCCGTGGGTTCGAATCCCACCAGGCGTACCAATATTCTTAATATATAGCGAGAAACGGGCGGTTAGCTCAGTTGGTTAGAGCGCCTGCTTTACACGCAGGAGGTCAGAGGTTCGAGCCCTCTACTGCCCACCACTCCATTCAAGA
>DKFF01000032.1:3467-5235 GCA_002452795.1 Dehalococcoidia bacterium UBA6803 | reverse complement strand
AACGCTCCCTCCACCACCGCCATCTCCTCCTCTGTCAACCCATAGAGATCATATACCATCCGGTCAATCTGGTTTTGGTATTCTTTTACCATAGATTCTTTTTCGCTATTTCCAAAATAGTCAGCAGACGTCATGATACTAAGAATATTGTCTACCAAACTGATTAAACGCTTCTGCTTATCTTCATTTATCAAAGGCAATGGTAAATCGTTTATCATTTCCTTTGTGAAGTTTGTTCCCAGATTATAGTTTGACGCTGGATATCGCTCTCGTAGATAAAAGAATGCCAGTCGACTATTAATGATGCTCAACATGAACTTCAGCTTTATAATGTCAGTCCCGGCAACAATCAAAGTAGACTTTCCCGGAATTATGCTACCATCCGAATCTAAACAGGCATCCAGCAAATTCAAGCCCTTGATTATGATTTTAGGTTGAATTGATTTTTGCCAATAAGAGTTTCTAAATAAGCTGAGAAACTTCCCTCTCTCCACGATAGGACAAAGATACTTACGCCCTAAATAAGTCATTCCGTGAGTACCCCACCGTGGGTAATATTTACCAATGGTTCCAGTATTAACTATTTTTAATTGCCTGTTTCGGTCAAAAGCCACCGATAAGTCCTTGATAAGTGGTTTTAATTTGTAAGCATCAGATGTAGCGCAAGCATTCTCACAGCTGGCCAAATCTGACAGTTTCTTCGGCATATTGTCAATCTTGAGTAAAATCGGGAGGTGGTCTGAAAATAAGTAGTCGAAAGCAAAGGGTGGTTTTAACGAACGCTTATTTATCTGTCTTTTTAAAACAAATCTGTCATGCTCAGAGTCAATAATTTTTAGCTGATTGTATTTGACGCTCGAAAAAAACGATATTATAGAATCAACGTTGGAACTCTCAAATACGCCTCGTCCAGACCTGAGAATACAAAAAATGTTATCAATTGTCGCTTTCCTCAGTGCATCCCCAAACGGTTTTGAAATCCATTTGTCTGGAGTAATGAATGTTAAAACACCATTCTTATTCAATGCTCGGAAACCACGCTCAAAAAAGGCTATGTAGATATCCCAATTTCCTCTTGTCATTGTGTAGGTTCTTTGGATTGTTTCACGAAGGTCTCTCTGCCTCAGATTGACCATGAGTTCAGAATCGATATAAGGTGGGTTAGCAATGACAACATCAAATCCGCCTTCAATACCGAACATCCATCCCGGGTCAAACCAGCTACATGACTCGTAGGAGAAAGGGTCCCACTCGGTCAGCTGTTTCACCAGGGTATTTGCCACAGCCCACTGCACATTTTCTTTAAAGAGCTTCTGTTGAGTAGCTCTAAATTCCCTCTCAATTTGTAGCTTCTCCACCCCGAAGCTGCGCAGGTAGCTTTCACGGAGCTCCTTGAGCTTGGTAACCATTTCAGTAACTCCGAAGGCGCTCTGGCTGGCGGTGTTCGGTAAACCGATAAGGGTATTCGCCGCCACGAACTTGAACTCCAGGTTGGGGAGAGGCTCAATGCCGCGGTTTTCTTCGCTATCGATGACGATTTCATCCACCACTAGGGAAAGAAAGCACCGCAGCTTGGCAATCTCCACGGCAATGGGCTGGATATCCACCCCGTAGATGGAGTCCCGGATAATCATCAACTTGCGAATGTACGCCCAGTTTTCTCTGCGGATGTTCTTCATCACCACCTGGCGCACTATGGGGTCGAGGGCGTCCAGATACTGCCAGCGCCAGATTTCCAGCCTGGGGTCGACCTTCTCCAGCACGAGCA
>DKFF01000032.1:0-3393 GCA_002452795.1 Dehalococcoidia bacterium UBA6803 | reverse complement strand
GAAAGGTCAATTTCGCTATCTTCGTAGGAGAGCAGGGAATCCAGTGTAGCTTCGGGCAAGCCGGTTCTGGTCGACAGGTACTGCTTTAGAGACTGCTCCACCATGTAGTCAACGATGGCACGTGGGGTATAGTAGCTGCCAGTAGCCTTGCGAGCGGTCTCCCCGGTCGCCGGCACCACCTCTGCTAACAAGTTTTCAAAGATTCTACCCAGCATTTCAGGGTCAACGGAGACATCAGCATCCACGGTGCTGTTTTCATCGATGGTGAAATTGTATTGCTCCAGCACACTGAAGAAATCGACGAACCAGCTATCAGGGATTTTTAGTGCATAGTTTGGGGCGTTTTGATAGTAGTCACTCACATGTGGCTCAAACAAACCACCGTTGAGGAAAGGAATCAAAGCTGATTGCGACATAGTATTGGGTTTTCGTTCTTTAACCGGCTTATTCATCACCTCAAAGAATAGAGGTTCAAGGATAAAATGGTAGTAAGTTGTGTGATTCTGCGCTGCACCAATAGACAACACTTCAGCCGGTATTAGCGAAATGCCATTGCTCGATTTTTTGTGCCTTAAAAACCAGCAGAAAATGATGCGGCCAATTAGCCGGATGGCGAATTCCTCGTATTTTATATCATCGCCTTCACCAACCGAAGGTAGTACAAGTTCTCTTTTGTAGCCGCTCTTACCAGTAAGCCGGTAGTAGTACTTGGCAATCTCTGCGTAGAATTCCTTGTTGACCTTCTCCACCGAGAAGGCGTCTTTAATGATGTCCAGGCTGGAGAAGTCACATCTCCCGATTCTGTCATAGAAAGTCTTGTTAGTCTGGTCCTTGCTAACGAAGTAAGTGAAACGCCGGAAGTTGCTCCAGGATTTCTTCGTCCCTTCAGCCTGACCATATACTAAACTGAAGCGGAAGCTGCCGGCGGGGTCACTGAACACGAAGATTCCAGCATCGTATTTCATGTAGTCTTTGAGAATCCTCTTGGCTTTTTCGTACTGGGCTTTCTTACCGCTCCGTTCGGTCAGGTCGCCCAGGACTGTGGCAGCGACTGCCACCAGCTTCTCATTAGGATTAAAAACGATCTCGCCGATAGCCTTAAACCCGGTAAACCGTTCGTCATCGTATGCCGATAGACCATCGTCAAGTTCAGAATACGCATTGGTTACATCACAAAAGAAGCTGTTAAGGTTATTCTCAACGCCCTGGTACAGGACTTTCTCCAGCAGTTCCTTACCCATTTTGTTCTCCGATATTTTCGATGGCGATGATAATTTCTTTATCAAGTTTGCCAATCTTTTGCTTTATTCGGTCCAGATAGTCTTCCCCCAGCTCCTTCCTGAGCATGGTCAATTCCGCTTTGTTTTTGGCAATCCTCTCTTCGCCTCTGGATGTCGTTTCCAGGTTGGTAATCCGTCTAAGGGTGTAGTCGGAGAGTGTTTTATAGCCCTCAATGTCCTCGACCAGGTTGAGGAGGAAACGTTCAAACTCGCGGTAGTTGCCGGACTTATCAGATAGAAGTGTCTTTACGTTATTGTATGCTTTCTTTTCCACGCTCAGCTCGCTGGACGGAATGCTCGTCTTTTCCCTCAGCTCTTTGATTGCGGTGTAGTTATCCCAGAACTGGTCACTGAGCGGAAGAGCTTTTTCGTCCTTCTCACAACGTATCAAGGGCAGAGCATCTTCGAAAAGCGTATCCGCGGGCTCTTTGCTATTACCCGAAATGTTCCGTATGAATAAACCTAATCCTTTCTTGATAAAGACCGTAAGCCCATACCGGTTGAATTTTTTAGCAACCTTGATTCGTGATGGCAGACTGGCGATTTTCTGTTTGGTTTCCTCATCGATTCCGGCATACAGCCGGCGGATACAGGTCTGAAAATTTTCCTGCTCAAGGTTATCCGGGTTCTCCTGGATCTTCTCAAATAGCCTGGCAGCAGTAGGCTCCTCGTCAGGCTCAAATATCTTGGCGTCTTCCCCGAGTGTGTTATGAATCAGGAACATCTTCTCCGTGGCAATCTGCCGGCTCTTAACATATTCGGCGCCTTGCACAGTAGGGAAGAAGTTGTAGATGTAAAGGTTATCGAAGACCTTCTGGCTGATGCGGTTGATCCTGCCGACACGCTGGACCACACGGGTAGGATTCCATGGAATATCGAGGTTAATTACAGCGCCGGCGCGGTTCAGGTTGAACCCTTCCGACATCTTATCCGTGGCGAGCAGGATTTGATATTTGTTACTCTTGTTCTTGTAAGTGGTATCAAAGTTGCTGATTATTTCGGTAGCTTTGCCTCTGCTGAAGTCGCCTTTGACACTGACTAACTGGCCAGGAAATATTTTCTCTAAATAATCTTCCACATATTTCACGGTGTCTATGTACTCGGAGAAGATGACTACCTTTCTGGCTGGCTCTGTAGGTTTATCTCTGGTGTTCATTATTTTAGCCAGATCCTTAGACAGTCTTCCAAGCTTGGGGTCATTATCCACCAGTTTCAACCGGTCTAGCTCCCCAAGGATATGGTCAAATAGTTTCAGGTCGCTCTGGATATCAGATAAAAATCTGTCCTTTTCCACAAATGCAGACAGGTCATAGACCTTATAATGCTTAGGGTAGTTACCGGAGGTTAGCTTCAGCTCAAATTTCCGAAGTTCATCCTCGATCTCATCTTCGTCCCACTCGTATATCTGGTCAATCAGGCGGCGGTCGAGGATGTATTTCCCGCCGCTGTTGTTAATAAATTGCTGCAACTTTTCCGTTATAGATTTAAAGTTAGTGATGCTCTGCTTGAATGCTCCGAATGAGCTTTCAAATCTCTTGACCAGTAGCCGTCTCATAAAGTCATACAGGTTTTTCTGGATTAGAGCTTCGCGGTTTTCTTCTTCGCCCAGTTTATCATCAGTCAGGTCAATCTTCCCTGCTTCATAAACAAACGGTCGATAAATGGCGCCGGTAAACCGGCCGCCTTCACCGAAGAACTCTTTAATGACTTTGTCATAGAAGGCTGATTGCTCCGGAGTCAGTTCAAAGAAAGCCTCACACGGATCTTTTACCTCCGGTAGATCGTAGATTTCCTTTGAGTACTCAGGGTCGTTCTTTAGATCGATTCTATTTCTGCGAATGGTGACCTGGGAAATTACGTTGCGGATGTCTTTTGAAAGATATCTAGCCCGCTCCGTCACCTTCTTGAGATCTATCTTGTCTGATCCAAACAAAGCCTTATAGTCCGTCAGAGCGCTTTCCCTCTTTCTGCTGTCTGGCAAATTGCTGTTCTTCCTGATATTGGATAGCTTCTTGAATATCTGATTGTACTGCCTGAATTTATCATCCAGATTATTAGAGAGAGTCAGGTTTGATTTACCAGGCACGATAAATAATTTTAACAGCGAGAAGAT
>DKFF01000043.1 GCA_002452795.1 Dehalococcoidia bacterium UBA6803 | reverse complement strand
AGGCTCAACTGTATACCCGCTCCGGTGCACCATTTTCCATGTGATTTTCTTTGTCCCGACGAGCGCAACTTCAGCAATTCCCATCCTTGACATGAACAATTGCTTGATAGCACTAATTTCCAGTTCTATTTCTTTTTGTTGTTTAATTAATTGTTTATACTCGTCGTAAACGTCTTGTATATCGTGCAGTTCTATAGTTTTAGCCCTTTCCTCTTCAGGATATAGTTTTTTAAGTATATCCATATCACAATTAAACCCACCAGGCGCTGGGGGGACTTTTGCAAGAACATTGTTCTCCCAAAAATCTTTGCCCCGCGTAATTAATTTCTCAATAACCGCTTCGTTTCGTGGTACTTTCAGGCCATTAAATAAACGGTTACCGAGCAAATATCCAACATACCATGTTTGTAGTCCGGTGACGGCTAAATACCACTGCACCTGGCAGTAATAATCATCGGGAAGCTGCTCATTTTCCCAGTGTTCTCTTTGGTATTCCCCTGCCGTTTTTAATTCCAGACCGCACAGTCCCAATTCCGGGTGCTCAAACTTACCGTCGATGTTTGCCAGCATCCATTTATTCTCCAGGTGCTGGAGGATATATTTTTCCTCCAACACTTCTACTTCATGGCCTTCATGCGCTACCATCCACTTTTCAAATTTCCGGCGTAGGAAAGGTTCAAGCTCACGGCCAAGTTCCATCGCCAGGTTGTCCTCCAATCCCGGCGCTTCGCCAACCTTGTCATAATAAACAGCCAGAGCGGATCTGTATGGTGATATGCCGATAATAGCGGCCAGATCGCTGCCACCCAGTCCTTTTTTCCTAAAATCCAGCCATTCCTCACGTGACAGATTTTCTGTGGAAACAAGTCTTACCGCTTGCATTTAGTCCACCTCCACTTTCAGATCCCCGACAGCTACTTGACTGATGAAATACTGGTACTCGTCGCCGGCGATTTCATTGAAGAACTCGTTTTGAACTTCGGGATCAAGACTCTCGAATCTGTCTACACAGATAAGTTTCAGCTTGCCTGATGTAGCCTTCGCAATATCAAGTGCAAGCCGTATCTGCCTGCTGGTGCTGAGATTTTTAATCGGCAGCCCATCAATTGTGATTTGCATTTGCTTATTGATTCCCAGTCCTTTGACCGGCATTTCAAGACCTGTCAATAGCTCGGCAGGCTTTTGCCTGGCTATAGTCACGCATTCGTTCAGCCAAGAAGCAACCTGCTGCTTTTTATTTAGTTTGTCCTGCGCCCTGTGCAGGTTGTCCACCAGTGGAACAAAGCTTTTCATGCTCTCAGCTTTTTCGGCTTTTTGCTGGAGCGGCTCAATATCTTTTTCCTCTACCTCGTCAAGATATTCCTGTGCTTTTTGCGCCTTGCGTTCTACTTCCCGGATAGCCTTTTCCTCTTCAGCTTCGATGTGAGCTGTTTTAACCCCCCGCTCGGCTTCCAAAGCGCTGATTTTAGCCCTGAGATTTTCAATTTCTTTGTCAATTATTTGCTTTTCTTGTACAATGAGCAGGTCGTATTTGTTGTTAATGCTTTCAACAACACCATCTAGATTACTAATAAGTTTTTGGGCTTCCACCCTGAAATAATTACTCTTTTCCGCCTCACGCACAGCGTTGAATAGCTCAGATAAGTTGATATCCCGCCATTCTTCCGGGTCGTAATTATCCGGCAAATTTTTTCGCAGACTTTCAATCTCAGCCTGGCATTCATTCACCTCTCCGTTTGCCAGCGTGCGCCGGTCGTAGAAGTATTTTTCAGCCAGGTAAGTCAGCACCTCAATAGCGTGTTGATTGAGATTGACCTGCGGTACTTCGTCGAACCATTCTTGCAGATTTTCTTTTGTTATATGCATGGGTATAAGGGAAAGCAGAATCTCGGTCTGTTCTTTGTCCTTCTTCTGTATAAAATCAACCGGGTTGAAGGAGAATTCCCCAACCAGTGATTTTAAAGCAGTTTCAGGTTTTTTAAACACATCAATATCCTTGGTGACCTTCACGGATTCTTTACCGTCACTTTTAATCTTTCGGTCAATGCTCACGCCGTCGTCAAGCTCGACATATAGCGTTCCCTCGGCCTCACCGCTTCTAACGAAAACCGGCCGGCGTGAGGTATTATATAGTGCTTTCTCGATGGCTTCCAGAACGCTTGTTTTGCCCTGCTCGTTACCGCCTTTGATGATATTTACCTTGCCTGCCTGAATCTCTAATTCTTTAATCCCCAGGCAGTTTCTAATTTCGAGACGAGAAATTTTCATGGTTTTTTATCCACCTTTCTGTTCTGTTTTTTGCCTGTCGTTTGCGCAAAATAGCCTTCCCCCGCTTAACAGCCTCCTTCGACCTATTTTTGCCGCCGCTCCGTCCTTAAGCCGGTGCATTCCTGACTATGTCACGGGTCTCAACACCCACTACATAAGATCGTCAGGTACGGAGCAGCGTGATTTTTCACTTGCCGGCATACCGTTTTTGGTGGTATACTGACTGTAGCGCCTTTTCTAAGCGGTTTTTCTTAAACCGCTTTTTCTTTTTCCACGTAAAAAACAAAAAACAGGTTTCCTAACGCATTCAGGAGTTTGTACGCAGTGCCCTTTGGCAATGCCCGGATAAACTTCTTTGCCTCACGCAAATCGAAAAAACCCTTACCACTTACCTCACCTCCTTTGCCAGCTTGATCAACGCATCGTACTTTTCCGTGGCCGCCTTTAGCCGCCAAATCGCTGCATCGATAAAATCCTTGTCGGCATTGCAGAAATTTTTCCATGCCTGTTGCCAGTCTTGCTTTGCAGCATCTACTTCCGCTACCAGGCTTTTGTTGCCAACATTCTCAAATACTCTCTCCATTCCCGTTCATACCTCTATTTCTTT
>DKFF01000035.1:2776-28740 GCA_002452795.1 Dehalococcoidia bacterium UBA6803 | reverse complement strand
CCAGTTACAATTGAGAAGCCCATCTCGCCAAGCCGGTAAGCTATTTCTTCAGTCTGGGCATAAAGCTTATCATCTGTTCTGAGCCGAGCCGAGCCATAAATAGTTATCGCCGGCTCTATGCCAGAAAGTTTATCGAACCCTTCTACTAATTCCCCCATTATACGGAACATGCGCCAGGAATTTTCCTTGGCTAAATCATTTATTTCATATCCATTCGTCATATTGTGTTCCTCACGATAGCAAAACCTCTGTGCCATACTCCGGCACCGCTATTTCCCAGCCAGTTTTCTCGTGCAAGAACTGCCCGAAGCTTTGCGCCGCCTGGGCTTCCCCGTGAGTAACGAATACTCGCCGCGGAGCCTTCTTTAATCCGGAAATCCAGCTGAAAAGTTCATCTCTGTCGGCATGAGCAGAAAAGCCGTGTATTTGGGCTATCCTTGCCTTGACGGGATAGCTCTGTCCCAGTATTCTCACTTCCTTGGCACCTTCAACGATATGTCGGCCAAGCGTATTCGCCGCCTGATACCCCACGAAAACTATTGAGCTTTCTTTACGCGAAATATTGGCCACCAAGTGATGCTTTACTCTCCCCCCGGTGCACATTCCGGAGCCAGCGATGATGATGGCGGTTCCTGTTATGTGATTAATCGCTTTCGATTCATCCACGGTACGAATCATTGTCAGACCGGGAAAGTTGAAAGGCGAGTTATGCTGGCGTATCAGTGCGCTCATCTCTTCATCGAATAGCTCAGGGTGCTGTTTAAATACTTCCGTAATGTTCATCGCCATGGGGCTATCCACAAAAACCATCTGGTGCGGTATGCGGTCCGCGAGCAATAGCTCATTCAAATGCCACATTACTTCCTGCGTCCGCTCCAACGCAAAGCTGGGGATAACTATATTTCCCCTGGCTGTGTGTGTGGAATTTATAATATCAGCAAGCTTATTGCTGATATTCTCCGCATCCTCATGCAATCTATCTCCATAGGTAGACTCAATCAAAACATAATCCGCCTCGCCAAAGACGGTGGGGTCCTTTATTATTGGCTTGTTTTGCCTGCCCACATCCCCGGAGAAAAGGATCGTTCTCTTTTCCCCGTCTTGATTCACCGTGACTTTGATCATCGCCGAACCAAAGACATGACCAGCATCATAAAAAGTGGCCTCAACCCCGTTGACTACGCGAACAGTCTCGCCGTAATTTACCGGCGAGAAAAGAGGGCTGGTGGCCGTGGCGTCGTCCACAGTATAGAGCGGAATTTCCGGATAAGGCCCCCTTCGACCCTCCCGTTCATGCCTCCTCCTTTTGAATTCCGCGTCCTCCAGCTGCAGCTTAGCTGAATCCAAATGCATGATTCGAGTTATCTCGGCAGTGGCGGCTGTGCAAATGATCTTACCACAAAAACCTTCGTGCACCAGCTTGGGCAACAAGCCGCAGTGATCAAGATGGGCATGCGTCAACAGGACAGCGTCTATAGTACGCGGCAAAACGAGGAACGGGTCCCAGTTTCTGTGCCTGAAATCCCTTTCCTGGTAAAGCCCACAGTCCACCAGGATCCTGGCGTCGCCGGTTTCCAGTAAATACCGGGAGCCCGTTACATTACGGGCCGCACCCATAAAACTTAGCTTTATCTGCATATCAAAACCTCACTCTCAAGCCGCTTGTCCATGATACCACCCTGCCCACCCGAACCGCTATCGTCAAACAGGATTTCCCCTACTTTTCGTACTTCAGCTTTGCACACAAAAGCAGGGAGACGAGAACCGCCCCTACTGCGTTCCAGATAATAACCGGTACAAGCCCGAAATAAACTCCATAGCCCAGCCAGCCAAGCATACCCAGTAAAAGCAATATAGTATAAAGTCTGCTTATCTCTCTGGCGCTTTTCAACCGGAAAATGCGAATCAACTGAGGAATCATACTGCATGCTACCAAAGCCCCTGCGATCAAGCCTAAAGATTGTCCGAACTGCAATATTAAACCTCCTTTTGCTATTTCACTGGGCTGATTGTAACAGTAAATACCGCTCCTCACATTGCCTGATTGTGAAAATCACACAAAAACATCACCGTTTTTCCATAATCGCTCCACGTCAGGAAGGTATTATCGACATGAACAGCTCGAGGAGCCGAATCTAAAAAAGGGGGAGGCATGCATGAACGCAGGAATTCTTAAAAAATACGTTTTATAAACCTTGGACTTTAAAGAAAAGGAGGTATCAAAATGGGTAAGAAAGCAAAACTATTCACTATCGCGGCATCTACAGTCGCAGTGTTGGCGCTATCCATAGGAGCCGTTGCCGCGGCGCCAGCAGACTGCAATAACACAGGCGACGGCGCTGTTTGTTACAGTCAGGAGACGGGCAACATGAGAGGGCTTGGCGCTTGCTCAGAGGCCATGCGCGATCTCCTGGGGTTAACGCAGGCAGAAATTCAATCTCAACGGCACGAAGGTAAAAGCCTGGTGCAAATTGCCGCTGATGCGGGTGTAGACGAACAACAGCTTGTTACGGCAATGACGGCGGCCCGAAGAGCTACAGTGCAAGAAAGGCTGGCCACCGGCACTTTAACCCAGGAACAGGCAAACTCCATGCTGCAGAGGATGGAGCAAAATGTCGTTCGGATAGTCAACAGAACGACCACTGGTCAGCCTGAATGGGCAAAGGCACAGGAAAACAGGCAACAAGGCAGCGAGCTCGGGGAAATGAATAATTACAGGCACAACACAGGGGAGTCGAACCGCATGGCAGGCATGAAGGGAAGGAACGCTGCCCGGTAAACAGGTAAATCTTTCTAAAAAACGGGGCGGGCGTAGAGCAATTTGCGCCTACCCCGTTTGCTACAAAATTAGACAGATAGTAAGATTGAGCCGACTACACTTATTGAGAGGCCAGGTTTTGACAGCGAAAAAGATTCTGGTGGTTGACGACGAAAAGAAAATTGTCGAGATCGTAAAAGCCTACCTGGAAAGAGACGGCTACAGGGTAACCGTTGCTTACGACGGCAAGGCAGCTCTCGACCTGGCACAAAAGGAGCTGCCAGACCTTATAGTCCTCGACCTTATGCTTCCAGAAATAAGCGGCTGGGATGTATGCCGCGCCTTGCGCAAAAAATTGAACATTCCTATCATCATGTTAACGGCGCGCGACGATATTACCGATAAAATTGTGGGGCTTGAGTTAGGAGCAGACGATTATATTACCAAGCCTTTCGACCCCAAGGAACTCGTAGCGCGGGTGAAAGCCGTGCTACGGCGTTATGGGGAGAACTCTGACGCGCAGAGTCTTATCAACATAGGCGACCTGAAGATAGACATAAACCGGCGCACTGTGCACCGCCAGGATAAAATTATTGATCTGACCTCGACGGAGTTTGACCTTATGCGCGCTCTTGCCTCCAATCCAGGCCGGGTTTACACCAGGATGCAGTTACTGGATATGACGCAAGGCGAAACATATGAGGGGTACGAACGTACTATCGATAGCCACATCAAGAACCTGCGCAGAAAACTTGAGCCAGACCCCGAGCACCTCAGATACGTAATTACCGTCCACGGAGTGGGCTACAAGATGGAGGAACCTTCGAGTGCGTAGCTTAACCTGGAAGCTATGCTGTGCCTTCTTTCTGGTAGTCGCTATTTCCGTCGGTCTGACAGCATATTTCATCAACGTCGACACCACTCAGAAATTCAGCCAGTACCTCTCCCGGGAAGATCAACGATATGTGCAAAACATGAGCAATGTTCTGGGCCAGATCTACGCCCGCGACGAGAACTGGGACAGTGCTCAGACAGTCCTCTCCGAGCTGCTCCGTTCTGACAACGAGCGATTGGCGCTGGCGGATAGTGCCAACATCATAGTCGGAGACACGGCAAACCAATGGCTGGAAAATACCGAGCAAGACATCGGCTTGAGCGACGGCACGCCTGTCATTGTCTCAGGAGAAGAAGTCGGTGAGTTGTATTTATTTTCAACTCAGCCTGGAAATAGCGGCGCCGCAGGAAACCCCAGGGGGAAAGGAAAGAACGCCCTTCCCGCATCCTCCTTAATATCGGGAGAGCAGGATTTCCTTGATCAGGTCAATCACTCAATGGCGGTAACCGGACTCATTGCTGCTGCCATAGCCCTCATAATAGGGCTGATATTGACACACCAGATAACACGTCCCATCAAAGCCCTGACCAAAGGAGCCCGCCAGATAGCCAACGGGAATTTCAATCACACGGTAAAAGTGAGATCAAAAGACGAGATAGGAGACCTGAGCCAATCGTTCAACGCTATGGCGGCCAATTTGAATAAAGCCGAACAGGAACGGCAACGAATCATAGCGGATATTGCCCACGAACTGCGTACTCCCCTTACCGTCATAAATGGCACAGTGGACGGTATACAGGACGGGGTATTCAAGCCCGACAAAGAGCGTCTTGCCTCGATAAAAGAGCAAACTGCTCTACTCACCTTGCTGGTCAGTGATTTACGCGATCTTTCGCTTGCCGAGTCCGGACAGTTGAAACTGGCACTCGCTCCGACCGACCTGATCGATCTGGTAAAACGCAAGGCAGCACAATTTGAAATGAGGGCGCGGGAAAAAGATATCGAGTTGCGGTTAAACCTGCCGGAGGAAGCGCCAGAGATCGATATCGACCCTGCCAGAATTGAACAGGTACTGGCCAATCTAATGACAAACGCTATTCGCCACACGCCGGCACAAGGTAATATCACGATTTCAATGCGAATTGTTGATGGAGACGAAGGCCATCGAGCTAACAGACCATCATTGATGATATCGGTAGCTGATACGGGTGAGGGCATAGCTCCAGAGCATTTACCCCACATTTTTGAACGGTTCTACCGGGCTGAAACGTCCCGAGCCAGAAGCGAAGGAGGCGCCGGTCTGGGGTTGGCCATAGTCAAACAAATGATTCATGCCCACGGAGGTAAGGTCTGGGCCGAAAGCAAGGCAGGGAAAGGCAGCACTTTCTATGTAGTGCTTTAAACCCGGGGTTTCTGGGCCGCGGCGTGACGCCCGGCGATAATGCCAGAGACTATACATTCCGATAAATTACATCCTCCCGGATAGAGAAAGCTCCAGATAGAACCAAACTCTCCTCCGGAATAAAGCCTTGGAATAGCAACCCCCCATACGTTCATTACTTGACCATATGGGCCTCTTTTTGCTCCCCCTTGTGTATTTATGATGGAGACCATGCATTCTGCCGCATAATACGGTGGCGTATCGAGCGCAATTAATTTTCTTGCGCTCCTGCCAAATTCCTGGTCCAGTCTACTAACACAACAGTTGTTGTAATCAGCCACTGTTTTTTGGAGAACTGCTCCATCTACGTTCGTCTTTCCTGCCAACTCCACGATAGTATCGGCCTGCTTTATCCAACCCTTTTCAATTTCTTTGCCATTATCAGGACTCCATGTGTAAAGCTCTTGAGCACAATTATACGTTATAAACGGTGGGCTACCAGGCATTCTTTGTGTCATAATTATTGGGCCAGCCCTCCTTGTTTTCTCATCAAAAATCATATACCAGGGAGAGTTTGGCCAGCTTGCTTCGCCCCCAATCCCCGCATGGGCAAAGTTGAAAACTTCAAGGTGCTTTTTAGCATGACCATAGCTTTCGTCTTCATTTCTGAATCGCCTGCCATAACCGTTCACATTTATCCAGCTTTGCTCCTTAGGACTCAACCAGAACGCGGCGGGCAACTCTGGGGGCTTAAAACTTTGTGTCGCCCATTCGATTCCATTCATATGCCATAAATCCGCTCCTGCATCAATGGCCATTTGAACCCCATCTCCCGTAGCATATGGCGTGCCAGAGGGAGACATTTCTATTGGAGCCTCTTCAACATACGTGGCAAGCATCTCTGGATTTCCCTCAAAACCTCCACAGGTAAGAATTACCGCTTTCTTTGCCAAAATGCGTGTTTTTTGTCCTTCGCTCTCAGCTATAACTCCTTTTATCTCTTTTGTGATAGGGTCCTGGATAAGCTTTTGCACCGGCGTGTTTAGCATCACTTCTATATCTTGCTTTGTAACGAGGCCGCTGAGGAAGGCAAAAAGATCTCTCCCGCAGCCCAACGGATAACCCTCGCGACTTTCCAATACTGCCAGCATGTCAAGGCTATCGGCACCGGGCAGATTGGAATACGGAGAAGGAATTGAGCCGGGAGAAATGAGCCTGGCTCCATACTGCACCAACCAGGAAGCCATTCCCGCCCATGCTTCAGCAAAAACCGTCGCAGTCTCCCCATCAACCGACCCTAACCCCAGAGCTACAATGTATTCAGCCAGTTTCCTTATCTTTGCAGAATCTATGCCGGATGGGTATCTCATTATCCCCGTAGAAACACTGGTACTGCCACCAGCCTTTGGAGCCTTTTCCAGAACGATAACTTTTGCGCCCCTCTTACTGGCCTCTAAGGCAGCTACGGCTCCAGCGCCGCCGTATCCCACAACCACTATATCCACTTCTCTATTAATCACACTGCCATCGCTCCCGGGCCTGGTGTCCTGGATGAAGCTTCCCGGATTTCTCTTTATTTCTTTTTCCTTTTGGAACTTCCATTTCTGTCACATGCAAAGCTCCTTAAATGCCTCTCTATTTTATCAGGAAGGACAGGAAAGACACATCCTGCCCGCTCTCTCTTGTCCCTTGTTCCAAAAAGATATACTATGAAGACGGTTACAGGACATATTTTATCGCCATGTTTTAGTTTTGAACTCTGCAGGAAGTCACAATGAAAACAGGCCTGGTTTACGATCCAATATATTTGAAACACGATACCGGCCCCCACGTGGAGAACTTCCACAGGTTGAAAGTCATTATGTCTCATCTGGAAAAGCACGGGACGCTGGAGGAGCTTGTTCCTTTGCTTCCCCGTCCCGCCACCCTGGAAGAGATCAAAAGAATCCACGCTCCTGAATACATCGCCCATGTTCAACAAGAATCTCTGAGCGGGGGCGGCTGGCTTGATCCTGACACTGTTGTCTCATCGGCATCTTACGAGGCCGCATTACATGCCGCCGGAGGCAGCTTAACGGCAGTAGAAGCTGTGCTGAAGGGGGAAGTGGAAAGCGCTTTCGCGCTGGTAAGGCCTCCCGGGCACCATGCCACCCGCCACCATTCCAAAGGGTTTTGCCTGTTTAACAACATCGCTGTCGCTGCCAGGTTTGCCCTGGATAATTATTCCGATATCGATCGTATTCTTATCGTCGATTTCGATGTCCACCACGGCAACGGAACTCAGGAAGCTTTTTATGCCGACCCTCGTGTCCTTTATTTTTCTACACACCAGTCCCCTTACTTCCCTGGCACAGGAGCATTTGATGAGATCGGAGCAGGCGCCGGCAAAGGCACCACCGTTAACTGCCCTCTCCCTGCCGGCTGCGGCGACGAGGAGCACCTGAAAATCTTTCAGGTGCTGCTGCCCTCTCTGGCCCATCGCTTCCAGCCACAATTGATCATGGTCTCCGCTGGCTTTGACGGCCACTGGGCCGATGATATCGCCATGATGGAAATGAGCACCGGCGGGTTTGCGCAAATAGTCCTGCTTCTGAAAAAGCTGGCCATCGAGCTATGCCAGGGGCGGCTCGTCCTGATACTGGAAGGCGGCTACCATCTCACGGCAACCGCTTCTTCCGTGAAAGCCACCTTCGACATTCTTCTGGGCAAGACTGAAATAGATGACCCGCTGGGAAAATCCGAGAGGGAAGAACTGCGCGGTGTCAAACAATACATCGATAAACTGAAAAAGCTGCATTGTTTGGCGTAAAAGATCAAGATAAAGCCGAACCAGTTGAATTCGGGGGCAGGAAACGCATAAAGACCTCGTTTCCCAATAGCTTCCCCCTGCCAGAAAGGCGTATTCCTTTTTCATCGGCGTCGAGCAATCCCAGTTCAACAAGTTCCTCAATTTCCTGCCGGTATGCGGGCAGCAACTCTCTTTGAAAACGCCCCGCAAAGCTGGCAAGGTCTATGCCCTCCTGCAATCTCAACCCCATAATAACGGTATCAGACATCTCCCTCTCCACGTCCGCGCCTTCCACAAAATCCAGATGGCTCTTCTCTCCCCCCACCTCCAGAAAAGAAGGCGGCAGACGCTCCAGAGCACTCAGCTTCTCCACATATTCCTGGGGAGAGGAGACGCCGGCGAAACGGTGACCAAACAAAAAGGAGTGCGCCCCCGCGCCGACGCCCAGATAGGACGTGTTCTTCCAGTAGGCCAGGTTGTGCCGGCACTCTTTGCCAGGCACCGCCCAGTTGGATATTTCGTAATGGCTATACCCCTCCCGGTCCAGTATCTCCTCTGCTAAAAGATACATGTCTGCCGCCAGGTCACCATCAGGCAAAGGCAACAGCCCAGCCTTAACCCACCCTGCCAGCGGTGTTCCTTCTTCCAGGGTCAGAGAATAGAGGGAGAGGTGCTCCGGATGCAGCCTTAATGCCTCCTCCAGGGTATTTTGCCAGCAGGGCATTGTCTGGCCGGGCAATGCGTAAATAAGATCCATATTGATATTATCGAAGCCCGCTTTTCTGGCGCAAAGAAAAGCCTCCCTGGCTTCATTGGCCGAATGAATTCTGCCCAGCAATTTGAGGCAACCATCATTAAAACTCTGCGCTCCCAGGCTTAAACGGTTAACTCCAGCACGGCGTATCCGGGCAAAGAACTTCTCTTGCACCGTGCCCGGGTTAGCTTCCAGCGTTATCTCAGGAGCAACGGCAAAGGGGAATGCCCGACACCTCTCTATAACATACGCTATTTGTTCAGGCTGGAGGAGAGAGGGAGTGCCTCCGCCGAAGTAAACGGTTTCCACCTGGAACTCCTCGTGGAAAGAGGATTGAGAGGAATATTCCCGCGCGAACATCTTCCAGAGAAGGATCTCCTTCTCCATCGCCCCCAGATAATCAGGAATAAGCCTCTCCATGCCGGCGTAGGAATTGAAATTGCAGTAAGAACACTTCGATAAACAGAAAGGGAAATGAAGATAGAGGCTCAAAGCAACGGGGTTCATGCCATTTTCCTGGCTATCGGGCTGCTTTCCTGGCAAAGGGCAACTTATGAAATAGTTCACCCCATTCGCCTTTCTCCCAGACTATTAAAAACTGCCCGGAAATACAGAGTGAGCTGTAAGTTCCGACGATGATGCCCAGAAGCAATATCAGGACAAAGTAGTGAATGGTGACACCGCCGAAGAGGAAAAGTGCCAGAACGACCAGGAGCGTAGTTAGGGAGGTGTTCAAAGACCTTCCCAGGGTTTCTACTATGCTGTGATTTACCGTCACGGCAAAATCTTTGCTTATCCCTTTATGCACGTTCTCACGAATGCGGTCGAAGACGACCACGGTATTATTAATGCTGTAACCCACGACAGCCAGCAGCCCGGTGATAAACATGGCGTCAACCTGCACGCCGGCAAACCGCCCGAGGAAAGAAAATATGCCCACTATGATCAGGATGTCGTGAACGAGAGCGACGACGGCGCAAACCCCCCAACGGAAGGGATTAGGCATACGGCGAAAAGCCCAGGCAATGTAGAGCAGCATGGCGATGGCCGCTATTACCACGGCGATCCCGGCGTTGCGCGCCGTTTGCGCCCCCACGGCCGGCGATACCGCATAATATTCGTCTACGCTGGCCTGAGAATTTAATTCTGCTCCTAACTGCTGGGCCAGATCGCTGGCTTCCAGCGATGATATTTCGCCGAGGTGCACGATAAATGCCCCTTCCCCGGCATTCTGAATAGTCACCTCTCCATATCCCAGGTCAGTCATCTCCTGGCGCAGGTCACTCTGCGCCACTGGCGGGTCAAAAGTGACAGTCAGNNAGGGAGACCCCGCCGGCAAAATCCGTTCCCACCACCAGCCCCGATAAAGCCAGAGAAACCACACCGGCGATTATAAGGATGGCAGAGAGGAGAAAAAACCTCCCCCTCTTATTCACGAAATCTATCATTTCCTGCTCACCCCATAGGCTTTTTCATTTTTCGCCAATCGGCTGCTTACTAAAAGGCGCAGCAGTGTCCTGGTGATAATTATGGCGCTGAACATGGATAACGCCACCCCGACAAACAGCGTTACGGCAAAGCCCCTTACCATGAGAGCGCCCAGGGCACCGCCAAACCAGAAAAGGACAATGCAGGCAATGAATGTGGTGATATTGCTGTCCCTGATAGCCGTCCAGGCACGGTTGAACCCGGCCTCGACAGCAGCCCCCAGCGTGCGCCCTGTTCGCAGCTCCTCTTTCAACCTTTCAAAGATCAGTACATTAGCATCCACCGCCATACCCAGAGAGACGATAAATCCGGCTATTCCCGGCAGGGTGAGCGTTATGGGGACAAGCTTAAAAATGGCAAAGAGCATCACGCCGTAAATGATCAGGCTAGCGCAGGCTACCAGCCCCGGCAGGCGGTAGTAGATCAGCATGAACAAAAGCAGCAATGCCAGGCCGATTCCTCCCGCCAGTAAGCTCTTATCGATAGAATCCTGTCCCAGGGTAGCATCCACCGTGCGCTCGAAATAGGGAACGTCAGGACGAAATTCCCGCGGGCTGCTCTGTTCATCCCAGCTGCCCAGGGGCAACTGAAGCCGGCCGGCATTAAGCTGGCGGGACAAATACTGAGCATCTTTCAGATTCAGCCCATCGATCTGTCCCCTGTCCACAATTACCTGCTGCACCACAGGGGCGATCTCGTGCCCATCCTCTCCCTTAAGCGGCTCGTCACCCTCGTAAATAGCCAGCTGCTTGCCCACCAGCCGCCCGGTTACCTGCCGGGAAAGCTCCTGCCCTGTCTCATCCCACTCGAACACCAGCAGCGGCCTGCCGAACTGATCCACATCTATTTTAGTATTTTCCTTGAAATATTTGCTGGAGAGAACCAGTTCCTCCCCGTTGATCGTGCCCACGGCGGGAATCCAGTTGCCAGCTTCATCTCTTTCCCTGAACTCCAGCAGCGCAACCTTGCCGATTATCTCCTTGGCTTTCTCCACATCGCCAACACCGGGAAGCTGAATAGCTATGCTGTACTCTCCCTGCTGCTCCTGCACTTCCACCACCGGCTCGGTGATTCCCAGGGCATTGATGCGCCTTTCGATTACCTCCTTTACTCCCTTCATAATCTCGGCGGGGTCATCACCCGTGCCAAGCCCACTCGTATCAGCCTGGTAAACCAGGTAGCTGCCTCCGCTCAGGTCAAGCCCCAGGGAAAGCCCTTCTCTGCCCATAACCGACCTGTCCATGGGAACTATTGACCACAGCGAAAAGCCGAAAATAGCCAGAATTATAACCGACAAATAGATGCTCTTTCTTTTCAACTGGATAACCTCTGTTCAGTACGATTATCAGACATGTTTCTTACCGACAACTCTTTGCGCACCAGGGCCAGCGCCTCTTCCTTTGTCTTTAATTCGCCACTGGCACGGGCTTCCTGTACCTGCACCAGCAGCCTGCCAAGCAGCGGCCCCGGCGGCAAACCAAAGACATCTATTAAATCATGTCCGTCAATAATTTTCACGGGAGAGATGCGCTCTTGCTGCTCTCCATGCTCGGCCAGGATGTAGTTTATCATACGGCACTGCTCCTGCCATCCCTCCACCGTGAGATTGGGGCCACAGGTTGCCAGGTAATCGGCCAGTGCCAGAAATAAAATATCGATTCCATTATCTCCCGTATCCCGAAAATAACGATAAATCGCCCGCCGGGTGGGTAAGCAGCCTTCGTTGGCCATCTGCACAGGGTGAAGGTGGTGATACACCATTGTCTCCACCTGTTTAATCTCCTGGTGGCTCATGTGCAGCCTGCCCAGAATGCTCTTCGCCTTAACTGCTCCTTCCCCGGTATGCCCGTAGAAACGCGCCCGCCCGGTAGGATCAACGAATTTCGTCTCCGGCTTGGCAATGTCATGAAGCAAACAGGCTAACTTGAGCAAGGACCTGTGAGTGCTGCCTGCAGAGATTTGCCGGGAAAGACTGTCCTTTATCTCCTGAGACCAGGGGACAGATGTCAGCATCTCTCTGCTGGCATACTGCCAGCTATTTTCCCGCAGGAGAAAGTCCACTGCCGCCACTGCCTCCAGAGAATGATCGAAAACATCCCAGAAATGCGTCGTAGGCTGGTCTACTCCTTTGCAGGAATCCAGCTCCGGTATCAGAACCGTAAGTAATTTCAATTCGTCCAGATAGCGCAAAAACCGGGCAGAGCCGGGCAGACACAGCAAACGCAATAACTCTTCTCTCGCGCGCTCCCCTGGCACTCCGGCAACCAGCCCATGGTAACGGCGAATCAAGTTCTCGGTTTCCGGCTCGATGGAGAAATCCAGCTCCGCCGCCAGCCGCGCCGCTCGAAGCAACCTGATAGGGTCAGCCTCAAAAACCTGTTCGCTCACTGCCCGCACTATCCCTTCCTCGACATCCTTCCTGCCCCCGAAAGGATCTACAAGCTCCAACTCCTCCTGTCTTTTTCCTTTTACCAGCAAAATCAGGTCAGCAAGTTCAATCGCCATGGCATCTATGGTGAAATCACGCCTGGCCAGATCAGCCTCAATATCCCCCTCAAGGGAGGAAAAATCGACCTGCCACTGTTCCTGCTCCTGCACTGCGATTATTCTGGCAATCCCATTATCCGCGTCCAGCAAAACAAATTTGCCGGAGAGAGAACGCGCTATTTTCTCCGCCAGCCTTATCGCGTCACCGCGCACGGCGATATCTATGTCGTGCGTCTGACGCATGAGCACCCAATCACGAATAAACCCGCCGACGACATAACCACAGGTTTCCTGCTCGGCAAGCAGGCGGGATAACTTTTCCAGCAACACGACAAGACCACTTGCTTCAGAAAAAGGCATTTGCCGCCTCTACCGTGTTATACATCAGCATCGCCACCGTCATGGGCCCCACCCCCCCGGGGACCGGCGTTATCGCTGCCGCTTTTTCACTGACTGCCTGAAAATCAACATCCCCCACCAGGCGATATCCTCCGGGCACACTGACGTCCTCCACCCGGTTTATGCCAACATCTATGACCACTACCCCCTCTTTTACCATGTCGGCAGTGATCGCGTGAGGTTTCCCCATTGCCACCACCAGAATATCCGCCTGCCGGGTGAAATAGGCCATATTTTCCGTCCCCGTATGGCATACGGTCACAGTGGCATTAGCTCCACGGCCCTTACCGAGCAGCAGAGCTGCCAGTGGGCGGCCCGCGATATTGCTGCGGCCACAGATCACCACATGTTTGCCCATGGTGTCATACCCTGCGCTTAATAATATCCGCTGTATGCCATGAGCGGTACAGGGCAATAAATAGGGAGTCCCTTTGAGCAACCTGCCCATATTGACAGGATGCAGGCCGTCTACATCTTTCTCGGGAGAAATACGCTCGACAACCCTTTCCGGGGAAATATGCCGCGGCAAAGGTAATTGCACCAGAACGCCATGAATATTGGTATCGCTGTTGCATTCATCGACGGTTCGCAAAATCTCCGCTTCAGAGGCGTCCGCTGATAGCCGTACTGTTCTTTCATAAATGCCCACCCCGGCACACTTTTTCTCCTTGCTTTTCACATAGGAAAGCGAAGCGGGATTATTTCCCACAAGAATCACGCCCAGCCCGGGAGTTACTCCCTTGTCCTTGAGCCTGCGGATATCCTCTTCCACCTGCAAATACACTTCACCGGCTATTTTGTTGCCATCAATAACTCTGGCGGACATTTCTCTCCCTCTCTTTGCGTCTATCCCTGCACAAGCGCTCTCGTATTCCCGTCTGCAATCGCAGATAGTTTAGCAGAACTCCACGGATTCTGTGCTAAGCACACGCATCGGCACAGCTTTACTCTCCAGTCCCACTTATGATATATACCCTCATAATTATAGGGCCAAGACGGCGGGAGATTAATGTCAAAAAGACCTTTTCGGGAAGCACTGGCGTCAGACGATTTTATCGTTACCGCGGAAATTGAACCCCCCAAGGGGATAGATATCAGCGCGCTGCTCCACCATGTGGACCTGCTCAAGGACATAACCGACGGCCTTAATGTCACCAGCAACCCCAGGGCAATAATGCGGTTATCCTCTATGGCTGCCTGCCATCTCGTTCAGGAAAGAGGCGGAGAGGCTATTTTACAGCTCACCTGCCGAGACCAGAACCGCATATCTCTGGAAGCCGAGCTACTGGGTGCCAGTGTTTTAGATATACATAATGTTCTCTGTCTTTCCGGCGATCCCATAGGCAGTGGCGACCATCCTGATGCCACTCCCGTTTTCGACATAGACTCTGTCGGCCTTTTGCAAATAATAGAGAAAATGAAGCAGGGGAGTGACTCGGCAGGGAACAAACTGGATAGCGCAGTGAATTTTTGCACCGGTGCTGCCATTTCCCCCGAATCTGATCCCATGGAAGCCCAGATTGCTATCCTGGGAAAAAAGAGGGCGGCCGGTATTGAGTTCGTGCAAACACAGGTCGTTTATGACCTGGACAGGTTCGAGAAATTCATGAACATGGCACGGGAGTACCCTGTGAAAATTCTCGCAGGCATCATGCCCCTGACCTCGGCAAACATGGGGCGATTCCTGAACAACTATGTCGCCGGGATCAATGTTCCTGAGGAACTGATCAAAGAACTGGGTGCTTCTTCAAAGAAAGAGGCCTCCACAACGGGAATAAGGATAGCCGCCCGCATGATTCGCCACCTGAGAAAGAAAAACATCTGCGACGGAATACATATAATGGCTATGGGGAAGCCAGAGATAATCCCTCAGATATTATCCCTGTCTTCTTAACTCTCTCGCCAGAGTTACCATATTCTGCAGAGTGGAACTTACTTCCTCCCATTTTCTGGTTTTCAAGCCGCAATCCGGATTCAACCAGAATTTCTCACAGGGGAACAACCGCAAGGCTCGCCGCACAATGCCACGCATATCTTCAACACTAGCGACGGCTGGCGAGTGAATGTCCCACACTCCGAGGCCAATTTGCCGGTCAAAGCCAACCCCCTCGAAATGCTCCAATATGTCTCCCCTGCTTCTGGAAGCCTCAATAGTGATAACATCAAAATCCATCTGTGCAATCCAGGGTATAATCTCGCCAAATTCCGAGTAACACATATGCGTGTGAATCTGGGTTCCCGCTTGAGCCTGTGAAGATAATCTGAAAGCTCTTATCGCCCAGGCAAAGTATTCGTCCCAATCGTGCTTCTTAATAGGAGCCTTTTCTCTAAATGCAGGCTCATCAATCTGGGCTATCCCGATGCCAGCTTTCTCGTAATCTTTAATCTCGTCTTGCAAACACAATGCTATTTGATAGGCGACTTCGGAAACAGGTATGTCGTCTCTAACAAAACTCCATGCTATTATGGTCACCGGCCCGGTAAGCATGCCTTTCATCGGCTTTTTAGTTAGGCTCTGAGCATACGCTATTTCTTTCACCGTCATGGGAGCGGAACGGGAAACATCTCCGTAAACTATCGGTGGACGGTAAACTCTCGTACCGTAGGAAATGATCCACCCCTGGCTGGTGGTAGCCATGCCGCACAATTTCTGGGCGAAGAATTCCACCATGTCTGTTCTCTCAAATTCGCCGTGCACTAAGACATCCAGACCTACTTCTTCTTGAAAACTTACCACCTCTGCGATTTTTCCCTCGACAAAATGCTCATACTCTCTGCTGGAAATTCTTCCTGCCCGAAAATCAGCCCTCTGTTTTCTAACCTCAGAGCTCTGCGGAAAACTACCAATGGTCGTAGTGGGGAACAGGGGGAGTTTCAGTTTTTCTTGTTGTTCTTTTTCTCTCTCCGCGTAAGGCGCCTTGCGAACAAAATCCTCATTGCCAAGTTTCCCCACTCTTTCTCTCACTTCGCTATCGAATCCCAAACCGGTAATTTTCTTGTTCCATGACGAAATATCGCCGGTGTCCCCGTCACAGGCACGTGCAATAAGCTCAAGCTCAAACAGCTTCTCTTCCGCAAAGGAGAGGGAGGAAAGCAAAGCTTCGTCCAGGTTTTCCCCCTGAACAGTGATTGGCAGATGATACAAAGGGGAGGCGTTGGAGACCATCAGTTTCGTAGTCTTTGCCGATAATCTCTCCACGGTGCGCAGCGCCTCTCGAATATCTGTCTTCCAGATATTTTTACCATTGACCAATCCGGCAACCAACACCTTATCCGCAGGAAAACCAGCGTCGAGAATTTGCTCCAGATTATCCCTGCCATTGACCAGGTCAAGCCCCAGAGCTTTCACAGGCAGGTCATACAGGACTTCAAGGAAATCCACGGAGTCGTAGTAGGTGAAGAGGTTGATATCACATCGGCGCCCAAGCTTTTCGTAAACCTTCCCGATCATCTTTATTTCATCAGCGGAAAGTTCCATAACAAAAGCAGGTTCGTCAAGATGTGCTTCTTTGAAGCCCTTAAATAACTCGCCATAAACATCACCCAGTGCCAGCAGCAAATCCTCGAATTTACCCTGGCTGATTCCCTTGGAAAGCTTTAAGAAGGTGAATGGACCGATAAAGTAGGGAATGCCTTTTTTGTGTTTCTGCAGCTCCTGGGCAGGTTTATTCCAGGCTGCCTCAAACGGCCGCGCTTCCGCCAGGCGGCCGAGTTCCGGGACGATGTAGTGGTAATTAGTGTTGAACCACTTCGTCATCTCCAGTGCCTCTTTTCCCCGGCACAATTCATAGTACCCATCCAGGCCAGCAGGATAATATGCTCCCACCATCAAAGCGGTGTCCAACATATTGTCATACAAGGTCATCTCTCCTGCGGGGAAAAAATCAACATGTTCCTCGTAAATAGCTAGCCTGTTTCTTTCCAGCGCATCTATGCCCCCTAGGAGGCTATCCCGGGAAACTTTTCCTTCCCAATAGCCCTCAATTAGCTTCTTATATTCCCTGTTCTTCCCCAAGCGAGGAAAGCCGTAAGCGTAAGTTTGCATGAAACTGATTCTCCTTCCTGTTCCGAGCGTGTTTGACTAATATATTATCTGTAATTAGCAGAACATGTAAACCTGCGTCTGCTTTTGAACGACACAGACCGACAGATCATGCCGCTCTATTTGCCAGAACCACTCAACCTGGCCTGCCAACCTCTTTTTCCAGATAATGCAAATCCAAGGGAAGAATTTTAACAAACACGAACCATCTTCCGCGTGGTCTGCACTTTTTACTTAGCGCCAGGAGACAGGAAACTCCTGTCCCTCCAACTTTTCCAGCGGAGCCAGACTAAACAAAAGTTTTTTTACTCCCTCTTCCTTGAAATCCACGGTTATCTCGTAATCATTCCTGACGGGAAAGCAGTTCACTACTACGCCATCGCCAAACATACTATGGCAAACATAATCACCAATTTTCAGAGTCAGTTCATTATCAAGAAAATCCTCGCCCACTAGATGGGAGTTGAAAATACGCTCCGGTTTCAGGTGCCCTGCAGGCGACCCCTCTTTGATAACCAGGTGGGATGAAATATCCCGCAGGAAACGGGATGGTGAGTTCGCCGTTCTGGTGCCAAAAAAACTGCGGCAGTAGGTACGCAGTAAATATAGACGCTCTTTTGCCCGGGTCACCCCGACATAGCAGAGGCGACGTTCCTCTTCCATCTCCTCCGGGCTGTCAAAAGCTCTTCTATGCGGCAGAAGGCCCTCTTCCATGCCAATAATGAAAACCACCCGAAATTCCAACCCTTTGGCCTGATGTAGCGTAATTAAGGTCGCAGCATCCACCTCATCATCCAATCCATCAACTTCCGAAACCAGGCTAACCTTTTCCAGAAAAGAGACCATGGCTTCGTGAGGTTCAAATTCGCTGAATTCCGCAGCTACTTCCCGCAACTCCAGAATGTTCTCCCAGCGGCTCTCTCCCCCCTCACTTTCCATGAGGTGTTCCCTGTATCCCGTTTTTTCTATTACTCTATCTATCAGGCCAGGCAGGCCAAGACACCCACTCTCGATCACGAGATCATCGATTAGAGAGACAAAACCCGTTAAGGCCCGCGTGATGCGGGGGTTAAAAGGAGACCTTTCTTCGTTCATAATCTGCTTCAGCGCGTCATACAGAGAAACCTTCTTTGTTCCAGCCCATTCCTGTATTCGCTGTGTCGTACGCTGCCCGACTCCGCGCACCGGGACATTTATTATTCGGAGCAGGCTCAAGTCATCCTGAAGATTATGAATAAGGCGGAGATAAGCGATAACATCTTTTACCTCATGCCTGTGATAAAAACGCGTGCCGCCGATAAGCCTGTACGGAATGTTATAGCGCATGAATATCTCCTCCGGCACCCGAGACTGCGCATTTACCCGATACATGACAGCACTGTCCTTAAAAGACATTCCCTCCTCTTTGACCAGCCTTTCTATTTCCTCAGCTACAAAATGAGCCTCTTCTGCTTCGCTCAAGCTTTCGGCAACAGTAATCTTGACGCCTTCTTCATTTTCCGTCCACAGCTTATTCTGCTTACGCTGCACGTTCCCCGCAATAATATCCGACGCCGCCTCCAGAATATTTCCGGTAGAACGATAATTCTGTTCCAATAAAACAACATTGGCGCCGGGAAAATCCTCTTCAAAGCTCCTGATGTTACCTATATCCGCAAACCGCCAGGAATAGATGGATTGGTCCGGGTCACCCACTACGCAAATATTACGGTGGCCAGCGGCCAATTGTTTTATGAAAATATATTGAACAGCATTTGTATCCTGAAATTCATCCACCATGACATAGTGATAGTCAGCCTGATATTTTTCCAGAACAGCAGGATGTTCATTAAAAAGATCCACCGTTTTCAATAGCAGGTCATCGAAATCTACTGCCTGCCCTCGCTGAAGCAATTGCTGATAACGTTCATAAACTCTCTGAACTATTTCCTCGAAATAGCTTTGAGCTTGCGCGGCATATGCTTCAGTGTCGAGCAAATGGTTCTTGGCACCGCTGATAGCGGACAGGAGGGAGCGGGGGGTGTACTTCTTGGCATCAAGGTTGCTCTCCCGCAATACTTGCTTGATCAAGCTTAATTGATCATCATCGTCATATATTACAAAGCCAGGGCTGAGACCAACTGTTTTGCCCTCGCGGCGCAAAATACGGGCACATATGGAATGAAAAGTGCCCAGGGTTACTCCTTTCTCCTGTTGCCCCAGAAGCAAACCCAATCTATCCTGGATCTCCCTGGCAGCCTTATTAGTGAAGGTCACCACCATAATGCAAAGGGGGTTAATTCCACATTCACGAATTAAATAAGCGGCACGATGCGTAATCACTCTCGTTTTACCGCTGCCAGGGCCGGCGAGAACAAGCAATGGCCCTTCTGTGGTTTCCACAGCTTGCCTTTGAGAAGGATTGAACGAAGCAACAATATCCATGCGAGTCCAGTATTATACCATTCCTGAAACTAGCTCCCCGGAAGATCTCTATAGATAAACACAGGATCGCTATCGCTGATAACCGCTTTTATTTTGGCCATCTCTTCCCGTAAATGCTTGGGCAAAGAGAACATGGCACAATGGCTAACTCCGTCATAGGATCTGGTTTGTTTCGTCAATCTGTCTGATATTCTCCTATTAATTTCTCCCGGAGAAAGGACAGCAGGGTCAATGTTTAGAGAAACAGAGGTGAATCCCCAAAGGTCGACAAAGGAGGGAATGTGAACCTGGTACGGTGAAACCAGAGGGAAAACAACTTTCAGGGTGTTATTGATAGCAGCAAAATTCTGCCCGTGCAGCCATCCAGCAGGCTCAGATTGGACAACAGCGATACCGCCATCTGCCAGGCTGTTACGGACAAGCCGGTAGAATTCCCGGGTATATAACAGGCAGGCAGGGCCTCCCTCTACGGGGTCTGCCAGGTCAACAATAATAACATCGAATTTATCATCACCCCGGCACAGGAACTCCCTGGCATCGGCAAAACAAAGCTCTACCCTGGCATCATCAAAAGAACCCTGGTGAAAGGAAGGGAGAAAACGATGGCAGATATTTACCACTTCTTCGTCAATGTCAACCATGGTCACCCGTTCCACCGTACGGTGTGCCAGCACCTCTCGTAAAGTGGCTCCCTCCCCTCCGCCAATCACGAGGATTCTACGGGGGTCGGGATGAGCCAGCATAACAGGATGCACCAGGGATTCATGATAAATAAACTCATCTCTCTCACTGGATTGAATTTTACCGTCAAGGACAAGACACAAGCCAAGACTTCCCAGCTCCAAAATATCAACGGCTTGAAAAGGAGTTTGTCCGGAAAATAGCACTTTTCTGATACTGTGCAGTTGCATCATGTCGGGGCTGATGTGATCATGCAACCATTTATGCTGCGTGGGCTCGACCTGGTTCATTGCACAACGCACCCTGGCGAGCTGTCGTCCAGCACCCCTCTCTGCAACTCCATGAAAGAGTGCGTTTTCGCCTCCAGTTTTTCCACTATCGCCCTGGCCGCTTCCTCAGGGTTCACCCTGGTGCCACAGGTAAAGACATCGGCAGCGGCATACCTGTACTCAGGCCAGGTATGGATAGAAATATGCGATTCCTCAATATTAATTATCCCGCTCACACCCTGAGGCGAAAAATGATGAAAGCATTCTCCGACTATAGTAGCGCCGCAACAGGCAACAGCCTCCCTGAGACAATCTCTGACAAAATCCAGATTATCCAGTCCTTCCATGTTACAATCCTTTAATTCCAGTAACAGATGTCTTCCCAGCGCTTTCATATTGCTTTTTCTCCCCCCTGTTTTCTCTCATGCAACAAAAAAGATTTTCTCAAGCAAAGGAAGGTAAATTCTATACAATATGGCACATTTTTACCAATCAGCCGATGCTTCGTCCATCACCCAACCCTCCGAAACCAAAGCAAATAAGGGAACCCATTGGTGTATAATTACTTTTGAGTAAACAGCCATCAGGAATCCCTCTCCCAAAAAGCAGAATAGACAGCCTGAAAATGAGCGTTATCGACGAGATAAAAAGCAGAATAGACATCGTAGATATCATCTCCGATTATGTCACCCTGCGCAAAGCAGGGCGCAACTTCTGTGGTTTATGTCCGTTCCACAATGAGCGGAATCCCTCCTTCTTCGTCTTCCCGGAGCGGCAATCGTGGCATTGTTTCGGTTCCTGCAGCACAGGCGGTGATATCTTCTCCTTTATCATGAAGAAAGAAAACGTTGATTTCGCAGAGGCGCTCCGTATCCTGGCACAAAGAGCAGGGGTCACGCTGGAATCACATAAAGTATCGGGGGAGGGCAGCCGTAAGAGAGACAGGCAAATTCAGGCTAACGAGGAAGCGGCACTGTTCTACCACCATTTTCTTTTAAATTCCGACGGGGGCAAGGTTGCCCGTGAGTATCTGGGCAAAAGAAAGGTGTCCCCGGAAAGTATCAACGACTTTCGTCTGGGCTTTAGCCCCGACAAGTGGGAAAGCCTTAAACCCTTCTTGTTAAAGCGAGGGTACACGGAACGCGAATTGAAGGAATGCGGCCTGATCGTTGAAAGTGATAAAGGAACAAGTTATGACCGCTTCCGTAATCGTCTGGTATTTCCTATACATGATATCAGAGGACAGGTTATCGGCTTCGGCGCCAGGGCGCTGGACGACTCTCTTCCCAAATACGTAAACTCCCCTCAGTCCTCTCTTTTTGATAAGGGCAGCACCTTCTACGGAATTGACAGGGCCAGAGAGACTATCAGGGCAAAAAATCTAGCTATAATCGTAGAAGGATACATGGATGTCATCATAGCGCATCAGCACGACTGGCAAAATGTTATCGCTTCGATGGGTACCTCACTAACAGAAAAACAAATCAGCAGCTTAAAAAAGTTGACCGCGACCGTAACTCTGGCACTGGACGCTGACGCTGCAGGAGAGAAAGCTTCCCTGCGCGATATAGAAGTGCTATCTCGTTCCATGGACAGGAAAATAATGCCCGTACCGCAGGCTTCCGGTTGGGTAAAATACGAGAATATTCTCGATGCCGAAATAAAGGTCATCATCCTCCCCTCCGGCAAAGACCCCGACGATGTCATCAAGGAAAGCCCTGCTCTCTGGCAAAAACTGGTCGCAGAAGCGTTGCCCGCAATGGATTTTATTTTCCAGAATACGCTAACCGAGATAGATACCGGGCATGCCCAGGGAAAATCGCTGGCTACAAAAAATCTCCTGCCTTTTATACATGAGCTAAAAGACCCTGTGCGACAGGAGTATTACCTGCAAAAGTTGGCACATACTCTGAGCATCTCCGAATTTAAGATCAAGGAAATGTTAAACGATATGCCTGCCAATAGAACAGAAGCAAAAAGAGCAAAAGGGGCACCTGGGCAGGCTCATATCCCGCAGCGCTTTTTATCTCATCCGCTTGAAGAATATTGCTTGGCTTTATTGTTCCAATATCCCGAACTGGAAAAAGACCCGCTGGCGCTGCCGGCAGAACTTTTCGAGAGCAGCGAGAACCGCGAGCTTTTCCTCCGCTGGCAAAATGCCCATGACATTGCCCTTCTCCAAGAACAACTTGACGCTGCCTTAGCAGAACACTTAAACTACTTACTGAGCAAAGCGCTTCCCCCCCAACTGGAGAATAACGATCAGTTAAAACGATCCACTATGGCTGATTGCATTCTGCGATTGCAAGAAAGACAATGGAGAAGGCTGGAGACCAACAAAAGAGAGCTTCTTTCACTGGAAAGCACCAATGATGACCTGCTCGCAGGAGTAGCTAAGTTAGAGGAACAGGGCATAGAATCAGGCCGACAACTTCAGAAAATTTTCACCAGAAAAAAGGGGGCGGCGTAGCAATTATGAGCGAAGAAGAAAAGGATAGCCCCTCCAGCGAAGAAAAAGAGGAGGAGGAAACTGACGTAGAAGAAAAAACCGATGATCCCCATAAAAAAGACATTCCCCTCTCGAAACCCCATGCCAGGATAGACGACCGCGAGATAATAGAAGACTCTGTCCGCATGTACTTGCGCGAAATAGGCAGGGTCCCTTTATTAACAGCAGAGAAAGAAAAAGATGCTTCAAGAAAAATAGAAAGGGGTAGATACTTAAACGAAATTGAAGAGAGCTATTTTAGCAGGCATTCCAGTTCGCCTTCGGCGACTGACATAATATCAGTTTTGCTCTCTCGTCTGGGTAAACTGCTTCCCATTGCCTCTGCTGTTATGGAAAACTCCGGGATTGCCGCCAGCAACAGTTTCGCAAAAACCGTCACGCTCCCTGTTTTCCGTGCCGCTATCGACCACGAGATAAAGCCGTCGTTAATAACCGCCATCAATCAGGAAACAGGCAAGGACCCCGCCGCTGCCGAAGAAGCCATTATAAATTTATCTTTGAGCAGTCAGCTTTTATCTCAGGAAATACTGGCTGCCATCGGCCAGGAGATATTATGGGAAAATATCAAAGAACTACCTGCTGACGAAGAGTTTATCTCTCTCGTCTCGTCTCAGGAGGATGCCCACGCTTCCTATTTCAAAAAAGTGAAGAAAGTGGCAGAAAAAGCCGAGTCCCTCCTTGTTGAATCGAACTTGCGGCTGGTAGTCAGCATAGCCAGAAAGTACGTGGGGCACGGCCTTTCCCTTCTCGATCTCATACAGGAAGGCAACATCGGGTTGATTCGCGCCGTAGAGAAATTCCAGCATAGGAAGGGTTATAAATTCAGCACATACGCTACCTGGTGGATCAGGCAAGGTGTTACTCGCTCTATCGCTGACCAGGGACGTACCATCCGTATCCCCGTGCACATGGTGGAAACAATTAACAGGCTCTTCCGCGCAATGCGCGAATTAACCCAGGAACATGGACGTGATCCCAGTTACGAGGAAATCGGCAAGCGGTTAGAAATATCCCCGAGTAAAGTGGAGGAGATCTTTGGCCTGTTCCATGAACCTATGTCCTGGGAAAAACCCATCGGTGAAGACGAAGGCAGCCGGTTAGGCGATTTTATTGAAGACCGCGTCAGTTTGACTCCGTCAGACATCGCCTCCAGGGAGTTGCTCAAAGAACAAATCGATAATGTGCTCGGTGAACTCAGCGAACGCGAGAAACGAGTATTGCAACTCAGGTTTGGCCTGCAGGACGGGCACGCACGGACACTGGAAGAAGTGGGTAAAGAATTTCACGTCACCAGGGAAAGGATCCGCCAAATTGAAGCCAAAGCCTTGCGCAAATTGCGCCATCCGACACGAAGCCGGAAACTGCGAGATTTTCTGGAATAGATTACCTGCTGCGCTCAAGATACTTTCCCATCATGCCCGCATTTTTCTTTATTCCCTTTTGTTTGCTTAAAATCCCAGTCAACTTGCGCATCTCTCGAAACTGGTTAAGCAAACTATTAACGTCCTGGAGAATAGTACCACTGCCTCTGGCAATGCGTCGCCGCCGGCTCCCGTCAATGATCTCCGGACTGTGTCGCTCTTCAGGAGTCATGGATAAAATAATAGCCTCCATCTTCTTTAACCTTCTCTGCCCTTCCTCGTCATCGGGCAGAGAAGAGACGAGCTTAGAAGAACCAGGCAACATGCCCACCAGGCCGCTTAAAGACCCCATCTTATAAAGCTGGCGCATCTGCTCCAGTAAAGTCTCCAGGTCAAATTTCCCTGCGCGCATTTTTTTCTCAATTTCTCTGGATTGCTGCTCACTAAAATTCCCCTCGGCCTTTTCAATCAAAGTCAGCATATCACCCATGCCCAGGACGCGAGATGCCAGTCGATCAGGATGGAAAAGCTCCAGTGCGTCCACCCTTTCTCCCACCCCGATAAACTTAATAGGCACACCGCTAACAAACCTGATGGATAAAGCGGCTCCACCCCGAGCGTCTCCATCCATTTTCGTGAGAATTAACCCGGTCAGTCCGATACGATTGTGAAACTCCTGAGCTATTTTCACTGCGTCCTGCCCTATCATAGCATCCACAGTTAACAACACGTCCGAAGGACATATTTTCGCCTTTATGTCGGCAAGCTCTCCCATCATAGCTTCATCCACATGCAACCGACCCTGGGTATCAAAAATCACACAGGTGAACTTTTCAGCCATTTGCAAAACACCATCGCAAACACTTAAAGGGGATGCCTGAAAACCACCATCGTAAACAGGAATATCCTGTTGCGCTCCCAACAATTTGAGCTGCTCAATGGCAGCAGGACGCCTGGTGTCAGCAGCGACAAGCAACGGACGCTGGCCAGCGCGTTTCAGCCACAATGCCAGTTTCGCTGCCGTAGTAGTTTTACCTGAACCCTGTAATCCAACCAGTAAAATAACCGCAGGACGACCATCAACTTGAGAGAGCGGGCTGGACTCGCCACCCAAAGTTGTACTCAGTTCCTCGTGAACAATTTTGATAATCTGCTGGGCCGGAGTCAAGCTGCGCATCACTTCTTCCCCTACAGCCCTCTCCCTAACCCGGGACAGAAATTCCTTGACCACCCGGAAATTAACGTCTGCTTCCAGCAATGCTAAACGCACCTGGCGCAGGGCATCATCAATTTCCTTTTCTCCAAGCTTGCCTTTGCCATCCAGGACATGAAAAATGCGCGTCAATCTCCGCGTTAAATCATCCAGCATGTTATCTCCCCTTTCACCGGCCTATTATAATACTCCTGATACTGCCAGTACCATTTCGATAAAAACAACTCCCTTATGCAAAACAGCATTCAACCGGACATCACCACCCGCACAATTGCGCCGTGGGAAAAAGGGAGGTAAGATAAAGACATATGGAACGGCTCTGGGCACCGTGGCGTATGGAATACGTCACGCAGGATAAAGACGGTGATTGCTTTCTTTGCCGGGTACCGAAAGAAAATGACGACGAGAAAAACTTGCTCCTGCTCCGGGGACAAAGCAACTTTGTCGTCATGAATCTTTTCCCCTACGGCTCAGGACATCTGCTGGTAGCACCATACTGCCACACCGCAAATCTGGACGATTTGCGTGATGATGAGGCGACAGAGCATTTTGAATTGGTCAAAAAATCCATCAGC
>DKFF01000035.1:0-2737 GCA_002452795.1 Dehalococcoidia bacterium UBA6803 | reverse complement strand
GCAGGGCATCTTCACACGCATATAGTACCTCGCTGGCAGGGCGATGCTAATTTCATGCCCGTACTCTGCGACACCAGAGTGATGCCGGAAGCACTAATCAACACCTACTGGAAATTGAAAGGATCTATTCCGCCCGAGGATACGACCCCAATAATTTAACAAAGGCAGCTCGCTGCTTGAGCTCTCTGATAGCCTGCTGATAGATTTCTTCTCCCGGATGCCCCTCAAAATCAACATAGAAAACATATTCCCACGGCTTACTCCTGCTAGGTCGAGATTCCAGCTTCGTTAAGTTGATATTCCGGGAGGCGAAGATGCCGAGGATATCATGCAGGGCGCCGGGGACATTTTTGGCTGCAAAAACAAGAGAGGTTTTATCTCTTTTCCCCTGGCTGGATTCTTGTTTAGAAATGGCCAAAAACTTGGTATAGTTATCGACATTGGTCTCAATTTCGGAAGCCAGTATCTCGAGACCATATATCGAAGCCGCCCTTTTGCTGGCGACAGCGGCACATCCTTTCTTACGCTTCTCTGCGATCATCTTGGCGCTGCCTGCCGTGTCGTAACCGGGTATAATCTCTGCCCCCAAGCCGACCAGAAAATCCTCGCACTGGGCCAGCGCCTGCGGGTGAGAATAAACTGTCTTTATGCCATCCATCCTCTGTCCCGGCAAAGCCATCAAGCAATGGCTGATCCTGAGCACCGCTTCGGCAAAGATGTTAAGAGAGTACGACAGCAATAGGTCATAAGTTTCATTGATACTGCCGGCTTGAGAATTCTCCACAGGTACCACGCCAAAGCTGGCTTCATCCTCCTCAACTGCACGAAAAACACCCCGAAAACTAACACAGGGCAGGAAAGCAGCATCGCTGCCAAAGAGCTTAACCACGGCATCCTCGCTAAAAGCTCCTCTCTCTCCCTGAAAAGCAACCACGCTCGTCATCTTCTCCCTCATTTTACATTTAGTATAGTCCAGGTTGCCGCCGGCGCACCAGCAATAAAAACTACTTTTTCCAGAAATACGGCATAAACACCATAAACGCCGTAAATAACTCCAACCTGCCCACCCACATGCAAAAGGTCAGGACAATTTTCCCCGCCGACCCTATCCAGGCATAGCTCATATCAGGTCCCACCATTCCCAACCCGGGCCCCACATTCCCCAGTGTGGCAGCAACTGCCGAAATTGCAGTCTCAAAATCCAGCCCCATGAAGCTGAGCACTACAACTGCGCCGGACAGCACCAATACATAAAGAAAGACGAAGGAAATAATATCCTGCATGATCTCATGGGGTAGAACCTCCCCGTTGTATTTTGCCGGAATCACGGCCTTAGGAGAGATTGCCCTTTTCATCATCGCTATAGTATGCTTCCATAACATCCGCGCGCGGATCACTTTCACTCCTCCTGCGGTAGAGCCGCCACATCCTCCAATGAACATCAAGGCCAGAAGCAACATCTTGGGGCCAAAAGGCCAAGCAGCGAAGTTACAGGTGGTAAAGCCCGTGGTAGTCATAATTGAGACTGCCTGAAACAGGCCATCTCTCCACAATCCCGGCTGCTGGGACAAGGCCAATACGCCGGCAGCTACCGCCATGATGATCGCATATAACCTGAATTCCTCGTCTCTGGCTAATATAAACTCCTTTCTCCGCAGGTGAAGAAAGAGCAAAAAATTTGTTCCCGCCATGAACATAAAGACGATAATGATACTTTCCGCCAGGGGGTTGGCATAAAAACCAATGCCTGCGGAAAGAGGCGTAAAACCGCCAGTCGACATGGTACAAAGTGATATACAAATTGAATCAAGGGTGGGAAGACCCGCCCAGAAATGGAGAGCTAGCCCCTCCACTGCGGTAAACCCTACATAAATAGACCAAAGAACTCGTGCGGTTATGCCAATTCTGGGCCTCAGCCTCTCGGGCATGGGGCCAGGGAACTCCCTGTCAAAAAGCTGTGAGCCGCCCACCCCCAGTTTGGGCATAACTGCGACAAAGAGAACTATTACTCCCATCCCCCCCAACCACTGTGTCAGGCTGCGCCATAAGAGCAAGCTCTTGGGCAAAGCCTCCACTACCGGCAATATAGTGGCGCCAGTAGTAGTAAAACCAGACATGGACTCAAAGAACGCATCAATAAAGCCTATACCAAAAAATAAATAAGGAATTGTTCCCAGGAGAGCAACGCAAAGCCAGGTAAAGGAAACTATGGTGAATCCGCTGGCTCGACCTATTGCTTCCGATGATTTAAATCTGCGCTCAAGAAATGCCCCCAGCGCGAAGACGATCACGCCGGAGAACAGGTAAATAATGCACGGAGTCGAAGGAATCGCCCACGGGCTCGCAAAAATCCCCCACTCCTCGCCGTAATGGATAGATGCCACCAGCGGGACGAAATTCAGGAAGGCAAGATATTTCAGAAAAGATCCGACGACGTTAAGCGTCTGTCTTATTCTTTGGTGAACCATTTATTCATCAAATTAACGCTCTTCTTCATGGATTCCTGATCCACAATAAGCGCCAACCAATCGCCAGGTTGTAAGACAAACTCCGCTTCCAGGCGTTTCCCTCCCCGCATCACCACGATTATCTTCGCACCGTCATGCGCATTTACCTCGGAAAGCGTCCTCCCCACACACTTCATGCCTTCCCCTACTTCTATCTCAAACAGCTCTCCTCCTCCGAAAGGAAACGATTCCTTCACGTAAGGCTGGGAAATCATATACTGGATATGCTT
>DKFF01000026.1 GCA_002452795.1 Dehalococcoidia bacterium UBA6803 | reverse complement strand
ACAAAAAGCCAAAGGGTTACAGGCTGAACATTTCATCGCAATGTTTGATTTGCTACTCGCCAATAGCCGTAGCTGAGGGCTCTAACTCAGCGTGCTGCTGTTTTCGAGGGGAAGGGCAACCAGGAATGTCGCATAACCGGACACCTGTTCGAAGACGCAGACCGGTTTGGCTGGAGTACGAAAAATATGATATAACACATTATTCGTATCCTATGCGGAGGGCAAGTGGAATGAAAAGTAATTTTTCTGAGCAAGGCACACCTAAACTTTACGGGGTAACAACAGTTGGCGAGCGAGGCCAGGTGGTTATACCTGCTGAAGCGCGTAGGGATTTTAAAATAACACCCACTACCAAGCTACTTGTATTCGGTAACCAGGGTCATGGTGGGCTTATGCTTATCAGGGCCGAAGCTGTTTCGGAATTTATCACCACGGCTACCAGGACGCTGGCCCATTTTGAAGAAGCACTTAAAATGGGTGGGGATTCAGACGAGAGTGGTGAGTAACATATATTTACATCTTTATCAAATGGCTTGAGACGCCGACAAAGTCGCTAAAAGAAGAAGGGGAAAGAAATGGAAGTAATCAAATCAAAAAATCTTGTGAAAAGGTTCGGTAATGTGGAGGCAGTGAAAGGTGTTTCCTTTGAAGTTCAGGAGGGTGAGATATTTGGTTTCCTGGGCACCAATGGCGCGGGTAAAACAACCACCATTAACATGCTATGTACGCTGCTTGCACCTACCGAAGGGGAGGCAACAGTTAATGGTTTTAATGTAATTAAAGAGCGCGACCAGGTACGGGGATCAATCGGTTTGGTCTTTCAGGAGTCGACGCTGGACGATTATTTGACGGCGGAACAAAATCTGCGTTTCCATGCCTATGCTTACAGTATCCCCAGGAAAACCCTGGAGCCGCGGATGAAAGAGTTGCTCGAAATGGTAGGACTATGGGATAGAAGAAAAGAGAAAATTGATGCCTATTCGGGGGGCATGAAACGCCGTTTGGAGATTGTCCGCGGTCTGTTGCACCACCCAAAGGTTTTATTTTTAGACGAACCTACATTAGGGCTTGATCCGCAGACCAGAAGCCGTATCTGGAGCTATCTTCGGGAACTACAGGGAAGAGAAAATCTAGCCATATTCATGACCACACATTATATGGATGAGGCCGAGAACTGCACCCGCATTGCCGTTATCAACCACGGCAAAATCGTGGCAATAGATGCACCTGACAAACTCAAGGATGATCTTGGCGGCGATGTGGTAACGATCAAGACAGAGGATAATAGCAAAGCAGTAATCCTGCTGAAAGACCAGTATGCTCTCCATCCGGACCAGGAGAACGGGACAATAAGATTCACCGTGCCCCATGGCGAGGAATTCTTACCTGGCTTCGTTTCCGGCTTCCCGCTACGTCTTATTTCTATAGGCCTTCATCGGCCGACACTGGAAGATGTCTTTTTGAAACTTACCGGTCGCGCCATTGAGGAGCAGAAAACAAACCAAACGCAGCATCTAAAAAGAAGAAGGAGAGGTCATTAAGTAAAGATGAAAAAGTTTTTTCATTCTGTATGGGTAATAGCCTATCGAGAGTTCCTGCGCTTTCTACAGGATCGGTCGCGGGTGATCTCTTCTTTTACCATGCCAATTATATTCCTGGTAATCTTCGGCGCCGGGTTCGGCGAGCTTATCGGCCAGATGATGCCAGGTGTGGATTACATCCAGTTTATGTATCCGGGTATTTTATCCATGACGGTACTCATGGGCTCTATGATGTCAGGAGTGTCGATCGTATGGGACAGGGAATTCGGTTTTCTCAAAGAGGTGCTGGTCTCACCATTAAGCCGCAGCGGAATACTCCTGGGCAAGGCCACGGGTGCCGCCGGCATCGCTGTCATGCAGGGTATAGTCATGCTAGTGCTTGCTCCTTTTGTGGGCGTTTCTCTTAGCTGGGGAATAGTGCTCAAATTGGTACCGCTGGTAATAATCCTTTCTATTTCTATGTCCGGGCTGGGTCTGCTCATCGGCGCCCGCATGCGTTCACAACAAGGTTTTCAGCTTATTATGCAACTGGTGATGTTCCCTATGATGTTCCTCTCGGGTATCTTTTTTCCGCTTGCCGGTACGGCTAGATGGCTTGAGGTACTTTCCAAATTTAACCCGGTTACCTATGGTATCGATGCCATCCGCCAGGTCTTTTTGGGCAGCGAGGCTGCCGGGGTAACAATATTCGGACACACAATGGGTATTATGGACTCAGCGTTGATGGTTCTTGTCGTGGGCATAGTATTGCTCCTCGGAGCTGTGAGGTCGTTTAACAGACAGGAGCAGTAAGCTCCGTGTAAAAATCAAAGGGGTACACAGATAAACGGATCATCGCCGGGCACTGAGAAGGAGAAGCCGAACGAGAGATGGTCCATGAGATTCGTGACGGGTAATGTGGCTATCAAGTGGTGGCTCTAAGTGCAACTGGCCTGGTTTTTGAAGACAAGGTCACCGACAGTCAACGCGCAGCATCAGCTTCCTCTTTTTGTCTGATGCGTCTGAAAACAAAAAAGGTCACGATAGCGCCTATGACAACTGACACCACTATCCAGATAACGAGAATCAGAGGGTGACTCTGTGGGTCGAAAAAAGCCGACATTCTACCTCCGAAGGCTCCCAGCGAGAGGAAAATCGCCTCCCACAGCATTATATGCGCTGTTACGCCGATGAGGAACTTTTTATAGCTGACCCGGGAAATACCACAGGCAACAGAAGTGGCGAGGCTAAAGCCGGGTATGAATCTTGCGATAATCACGCTTGGCAGGGTGACAGTCTCTATCCTGCGCGTTATCTGTCCCAGGCGTTCCTGTGTAAGGCGGATTCGCCTGCCGAACTTATCGATGAGGGCATTGCCACGGGAGGATGAGAGCCAGTATGTGGAGGAGGAGCCGGCCAGGCGGCCTATCCAGACTACAGCCAGAAAAGGTATGGCCGCAACTATGCCTGTGCCATGGACAATTTGGAATCCGCTAAAAACCAGTAATCCTTCCAGGATGGGAGAGGTCGCAGGCAGGCCTAACTCACCGAGGACTGCCAGCAACAGCACTATGATGAGCCATAATAGGCTTCCCATAGTGAAGGCATTAAGAACCTGCCAAATGGTTTCCAGCATAATTGTCCTCGATTATAGCTTGATTCTATCCTCTTGGCTAGGCTATCATAGCTGGCTGTGCCGAAGAAGAAGATAATCCTTCTCAACATTACCGGTGGACCGGTCATCAAAGAGGGGGCGTTTGGCTTTACCGAAGGGGGATTGGTACACGCTTTACTTTCTCTGGAGGGTCTCTCCGCAGATTACGATATTACGATCCTGTGTCCTGGTTTTCCCGGACGCACAAGCGATGAAGTGATCTGTTATAAGGGAGTGAAGGTCGTTTGTTTGGCAGGTTCAAGGTGGGTGAGGTGGATGCAGGTGGGCAGCCTGTCCTTTCTGAGAAAAACCCGCAGGCACGTTGGTAAAAACAAGCCCGATATTATAATAGGTAACGGCGTCCTGGCGACGGTGCTTCTCCGTTTTTCTCCCCGGTCGGCTCTAAGGATAGGCATTGTTCATCATCTTTATCATGACCGTGTTCATCATGCAGCGGGCGTAACCGGCATATCCGGTTTCAGGGTACGGGTGATGGGGTGGTTGGAAAAAATGGCATTGCATTTCACCAAGGTGGATAAGGTGGCGGTAATCAACCCTGTGGTTAAGGAAATTCTGTCGAAGGATGGTTTTCGTGCGGAAGATATCATGGTCGCCGGCAATGGCGTTGATGTCGAGGAGTATCCTTTTACGCTGAACAAGGATGCCAATACCCTGATTTATATCGGCAGGCTGGTTGAGCTAAAAGGAGTGGATACTCTCATGGAAGCTGTTTCTGAAATAAAGCAAGAGATTCCTGATGTAAAATTACACCTGGTTGGTGACGGGCCCGATCATGAAAGAATGCGCAAGAAGATTATGGCCATGGGTATCGGGGATAATGTTATCCTGCACGGATACGTTTCTGAGCAGGAAAAGGTTGACCTCTTGAGCAGGGCGAGCGTATATGTGTCCGCCTCCAGCTTTGAAGGCTTTGGTATTCCTGTTGTTGAAGCCATGGCTACAGGGGCTGTGCCGGTTGTTAGCGATATTGCTTCACACAGGTTCATTTTTCAAGGCAGGCCTGTCGGCTGCTTGGTAAATAACAGGGATGAAATGGTCAGGAAGGTCCTGGAGCTGTTATCAGACGAAGAAAAGCGACAGGAACTAGCTCGTAGCGGGCGTAGCCTTGTGGAGGAAAGATGGACATGGACGACGGCGAGCACACAGTATCGAAAGATTATCGAAGAGGGACTAAACGGACAGTAAACCAGCATGTTCGCCCGGGTTTTGCTTGTTGCGTCCATAGGGGAGTGATTGTTAGAATAGCGCCACTTGCGAGTTGTTTGAGCGTGTAGCTATGGTGAATTCTGTGACGCTGGTTCTCAATCAAAGTTATGAGCCTGTTAATCTGTGTCGTGTGCGCCGGGCCATGATTCTGGTCTTTCGAGGAAAAGCCGAATTGTTGGATGATGGCCGGGGCGAGATTCATTCGGCAAGCCAGGTTTTCTCTATTCCTTCGGTAATCCGCCTTTTTTATCGTGTTCAGTATCCCTATCACCGGAAGAAAGTATCGAGAATGGAAGTGTTTGACCGCGACAATTATACCTGTCAGTACTGCGGTTGTCAGGCAGGGGAGCTTACCCTCGACCATGTTATTCCCAAGAAGCGGGGTGGGGAACATAGCTGGGAGAATGTGGTCAGTGCCTGCGCCTCTTGTAATCGTCGTAAAGGTGGAAATACTCCGGCCGAAGCTGGTATGCGTTTATTGCACAAACCGGCTCCGCCCAGAAAATGCGGCTTTCATGTCCCTTCTCGTTACCTCAATACGTACGAAGAATGGCAAAAATACCTGTTTCGCTGAGCCAGCGATTAATTTGCTTGAGGGATTTGCGCAATGTCTCCGTTTGGTGGTGTGGGCTTGTCCCAGTGCAGCTGTTCTGCCATAAATTCTTTAATAATGCCATCTGTTAATTTTACCTGTACGGTTTTCTGCAAAAGGTTAATGCCGGTGACTGTGGCTTTGCCATCGGGCGTGGTAACTGCTTGACGTATCCGGGGCAGGCCTTTTCTTGCCTCTATGTACTGGTCGTTTTCGTAACCAAGGCAACAAAGAAGCCGCCCACAGGCTCCAGATATCCTGGTGGGATTCAGCGGTAAACGTTGTTCCTTCGCCATCTTAAGGGATACGGGAGAAAAAGAGGAAAGAAATTTCTGACAGCAGAGGGGGTAGCCGCAGTTACCGATGCCTCCTAGCAACCTGGCACCGTCTCTGGGACCTACTTGTTTCATTTCTATTCGCGTTTTCAAATCCTGACCTAGCTGGCGTACCAGCTGCCGGAAATCAACCCTCTCCTGGGCACAAAAAGATATTGTCATGCAGTTACCTTCGAGAGTTGAGGACGCCGCGAGAATTTTCATCTTGAGATTGAGCTCTTTCGCTATCGCTTTGCACCGGGAGAGGGCTTCAATTTCCTTTTCCTGATTAAAAGCGGCTTTCTCTATATCTTCCTGGCTGGCCTGGCGAATTACTTTCGCCGGTGGATTGTCCGGCTCCCTTCGCGATTCGGGGACAACGACTTCAGTCAATCTTAAACCCTGATTATCCCGCACTACAATGAGATCGCCGACTTTTACAGCAATATCATCGATAGCGCAGTAGGCAAGCCTTCCCTGTAAACGTATCTCGATTGTTTTAGACATGTGCGAATTCCTTTCCTGGCATATCCAGCATCAATGATTCAAATACCAGCCGAGGATTAACATTCTTCATGAGATAATCCTGTGCCAAGCTTAACACGGTTAGATATTTACTAATTTCTCCGATGTCGAGGGAGGATGCTTGTTCCGCCAGCGTTTTTTGGTAATCCAGATTGGCGACGAGAGTTGGTTGGCCGCTTCTGGTTAACAACAGGTCATGCCACCAGGCTAGCCAGTTAGCCAGTATTTCTGATGCTGATTTTTGGCGTTGGAATTGCATGGAAAGGTCCTGGGCATAAGCGAACCGCTCTTCCACAGTAGAAGTTAGCAGAAGTGATATTTTGCTAATTTCCTGCTGCCGATTTTCCAGCAAAGAAGGATTTTTCAGAGCGGTTATTGCCCAGCCGATACAACCGGAGGACAATCTGGCCAACAACCGGGCTTTGCCAGGTTCAACGCTATAAGATACAGTCAATATATCCTCTATAGTCTGCACAGGCAGAGGTTTTAAGATTAATTTCTGACATCGGGATATCACCGTGGGCAGAAGGAGACTTTCCTCGCTGGTTAAAAGAAGCCATACTATTCTCGGAGGCGGCTCTTCCATGATTTTCAATAAAGAGTTGGCTGCTTCGGTGGATAGATGTTCAGCCTCGTCGATGATAAACACCTTGTATTTGCCCTCGTATGGCGGGCGGCTGGCCATCAATTGAAGGTAGCGGATATCGTCAATCCCGGCTTTTTGCCCTGGAGCGAAGCTTGTGGAAATAACATCCGCATGCTTGTCTTCAATTATGCGCTGGCATACAGAGCATTGCCCGCAGGGGGGCTCGTGCCCTGTGCAATTTAACGCCTGAGATAGATTGCGGGCCAGAGTCGTTTTCCCTACATGACGTGGCCCCACCAGGAGATAGGCGTGAGCTATACTCTGCTTGCTAATGCTATGGTTAAGCAGGGTTATGATGCTCTCTTGCCCGAAAACTTGCCACATCTCAATCTAAATAGTATCAAGGTTTAACAGGTCATGGTAGTTTTCCCGGCGCTGGATAAGCCGGGCG
>DKFF01000027.1:37917-56787 GCA_002452795.1 Dehalococcoidia bacterium UBA6803 | reverse complement strand
AGGCCGTTCTCCCAGCGTCTGCGCTGTGGCAATGGTCTCGCTGCTATTTTGCACGGCGATTATTTGTTGCTCTACCGTGCTGATTTCCTGGCTCAGTTCCTCGATATAGCTTGTATCAGGAGTTAGTAAGGAGATCTCATTTTGCACCCGGTTTAATTCTGCCTCGAGCTTTGCCCTCTCCGCTTGATTGCCCTTGCTGTCGTGGTACACGGATAGGGCTACTGCTATCACGACGACCATGGCGATGACCAGGTATGTCTGCAATTTGGAGAGGAGGGAGCGTTTCGGCTCCCGGGGAAGGAGATTCAGGTTAGGGATTTTGGCGTAAGCACTCATTGAATTTGCCCCACGAGAGAATAAATGGAGGAGAACATGGTTACAGCTACGAATCCCACTAGCAGGCCGACGATAAGGATTGCTACTGGTTCGATCAGGGCGGTCATGCTGGCGATAGCTTTATCGGTTTCCTCCTCAAAAAGCTGGGATTGCCGCTCCATGCTTGTCGGCAATCTTCCACTATGCTCCGCTACGCTGACCATTTGTATCATGATATGAGAAAACACGTGGTGTTTTGCCAGCGCCTCCGATAAGGATAAACCCATAAGGACATCAGATTGTACTATCGTGGTGGCGTCCCGGAAAGCCCTGTTTGTGGAAATTGTGCGTACTATATTTATCGTTGCTACGAAAGGAAGTCCGGCAGAAAGCAGTACCGACATTGCGGAGGTAAAAGATGCCCGGTTGCCGGATAGGAGCACTTTTCCCACCGCCGGCAGGCGCAGGGCCAGATAATCCCATCTTTTCCTGCCCTCGGCCGTGCTGAAGTATCGCCAGCCGCCCAGTATTACAGCAGATATGGCGATAAGCAAGTATAACCCGTTGTTTTGCATCCAGCCGTTGGTGGCAATGAGGATGCGGGCGGAGGCAGGCATTCCGGCGCCGAGTTCGTCAAAGAGGATGGAGAGTTTCGGCAAAGCTAAGACGAGCAGAAGCACAACACCGATAATACCTGCTACGAAGACCATGGAGGGGTAGGTCAAAGCTCTTTTGACCTTGGTGGAGAGCTTTTCCTGGCGATCGAGATAGCTCTCTATCTTGTGCAGCATAGCGGCCAGCCCACCTGTTTCCTCTCCGACCATAACCAGCTTGGAAAAGATGGGTGGAAAAACCCCGGGGTGTTTAGCCAGGCAGGACGAAAAAGTGTTGCCGCTCTCAAGATCCTGGATTATTTTGTTGATCGTGTCTCTGAGGCGAGCATTAGCAGTTCTGGCAAGGAGCAGCTTGAGAGCAGGCAGGAGGGTAATGCCGGATTCCAGGAGAAAAGCAAGCTCGCGGACAAAAGAGACCAAGTCTTTTGTCTTGACTTTGAACAGGGAGGGGAAGAGCTCATATCGAGAAGGCCTCGGGCGGATATTTTGCAGGGAGATAATCGTCAAATTTGATTTCCACAGGATCTTCTCGGCCGCACTTTCAGAGTCTGTGGCCAGAAGGCCGGATACCTTCTCTCCACTCTCGTTGTAAGCTACATATCTAATGGCCATCTTTTTTTTAACCGAAAGTGAAAACGCTGCGGGCCACTTCTGAAGGAAGAGTAAGTCCCTCTTTCGCTTTGAGCATACCGTCATCGTGCATGGTGACCATCCCTTCGCTTATGGCTTGTCGTGTGATCTCACCGGAAATGGCTCCTTTGTTTATTAATGTCCTTATCTTATCACTCATACTCAGCACTTCAAAGACACCTATTCTGCCGAGAAAGCCAGTGTACGAACAGGAATTGCAGCCTCTTCCTGTATAAAATTCCTCCAGTGTTTCCCCTGTTTCTTTCTGGTATAGAATAGATTCGGCACCGATATGGCTTACCATTTTGCAGTGTGGACAGATGCGACGCACCAACCTCTGTGCCAGGCTGCCCACGATGGCTGAAGTGATCAGATAGGGCTCGACACCCATTTCGGCCAGGCGGGTGATGGCGCCGGCGGCGTTATTGGCGTGGATGGTGGTTATAACCAGGTGTCCCGTGAGGGCAGCCTGAACAGCGGTGTTGGCTGTTTCGCTATCACGAATTTCTCCTATCAGGATGATGTCAGGATCCAGACGCATGATAGCTCGTAACCCGGCGGCAAAAGTTATTCCTGCCTGTCGATTGACTTGCAGTTGATTAATTCCCTGTATCCGGTACTCGATGGGATCTTCTATGGTCATAATGTTGCGTTTTGTTCCTGTAAGACGCTGAATAGAAGCATAAAGCGAGGTGGTTTTTCCTGAACCTGTAGGACCGGAAACGAGAATCATGCCGAAAGGCAGGGAGAGCAATTGCAAATATCTTTCCAGTGTGGATGATTGAAAACCAAGCTCGGCCAGATCGAGGAACGTGGCCGTTTTGTCCAGTATCCTTGTCACCACCATCTCCCCCATGTGAGTTTCGGCGGTGGCGACGCGAAAATCTATTTCCCTTCCGGCGATTTGCAGTGAGAATTGTCCATCCTGAGGCCTGCGCCGCTCTGCAATGTCCATTCCTGCCAGCACCTTGATTCTGGAGATCAACTGGTCGTGAATTTCTACAGGCAAAGAAACTGCCTGCCGCAGGACACCGTCTATGCGATAGAGGATATCAAGGCTGTCTTCCCGGGGGACAATGTGGATATCTGATGCTCTTTCCCTTATTCCCTGGGACAGAATCGTATCAACTGCCTGGACGGCAGGGGCCCGTGCTATAGCCTCCGCTTTTAGCAGCGGTATCTCCTCGATTTCCTTCTCCGCAAGGGTGGCTCTCAGGTGCTCGGCCAGGTGCGCGGTGGCCTTGTAATTGGCATCAATAAGCTCCCGGATGCCCCCATGTAACGGCAAGACGGGCCTGATTCTCATCCTGGTAATGGAAGAGAGCAGGTCAAGAACCTCAATATCCTCGGGGTTGTCTGTAGCTACGCGCAGGGTGTCGTTCTCGATGGACAGGGGCATGATATGTTTTTCTCGTACCACGTGTTCCGGTACCAGTTGTACGGCTTCAGGTTGCACTTTGTACTGGCGCAGATCGACCACGGGAATATTGAGCTGAAAACTTAAAACTGTGGCAATGGTCTCAAGGGAGAGGATATTTTGCTCGGCGAGAATCTCACTGAGCTTTCTGTTATTGCGTCCGCTCTCCTGTAACGCCGTATTCAGTTGTTCCTGAGAGATAAAGGCTCCCTCTACCAGCGCCTTACCCAGCTTATCATCTATAGGGGCTGTAGTTACGGTCATTCTTGCGTTTCAAACATATCCTGTCGTTAATAAGCGTAGTCTATAACGAAATTGTTAACCAATCAAGACATGGTGAAGAAACACGGGCTAAATAGTTTCAAACACGACAAACTGAAGAGAAAAAAGGAGATAGTTCTCTTTCACCCCGGGGTGTATGTCGCTTCTAAAACTGAATCGGGGCAATCCTGATGCTATAATGCGGCGGAGGTATGTTTGTGTCTGCCAGAGAGATTGTCACCGGAATTGCCTTTGTTCTTCTGAATACGCTGGATGCTTATCTCACCCGTATCGCTCTGGCTATAGGGGCAAGAGAAGCCAACCCTTTCCTGGACATTGCTTTTCGGACAGATATATTGCTTAAGGGACTAGTGGCGATTGTGATAGTGGCTGCCCTGGCTTTTTGGGGCCGGTGCAGCCTACTCAAATGGTTAAACCGGGTGATGCTTGCCGTCGTGCTCTGGAATGCTGTTGTCATCTTCATGCAGCTGCAAACATAAGGAAATTTTTGCTGCCTATTGCTGATGATTTGGACGGAGAGGGATTTAGACAGAGAGAGGGGGGGCTCTGTTTGTCGTTAAAAAGGCTCTTACGAGCTTTGCCTTTGTAATCGCAAAAGCGATACAATAGGGGCGTGAAAAACAGGATTGTTCACCTTCTTAAGGGACATTCTGCCGATTATATCGAGGCCCGTTTTGAGAAGAGCTTTGTGACGCGGCTTACCTACCGCGGCGGCCGGCTGGAGGGAGTGGCGAGAACTGCCAGCGTGGGAGGCAATATCCGCGCCCTGGTTAATGGTGGATGGGGCTTTGTCAGCTTTAATTGTTTCGATAAATTGAGGGAAGGAGCGGAGCTGGCAGTGCAGGAAGCCAGGCTGGCTGGACGGGAGAAGGTGCAGCTAGACAGGCAGGAGCCTGTGGTGGAGACGGTGACCGAGGAGGCCAGGAAAAAAGCGGCAGATGTGCCGCTTTTGCAGAAGAAACAGGTGCTGGACGAATATAATGATATCATTCTGCGCCGCGCGGATGTCGTAAGCTCCCGCATTGATTATCATGATATTGTGCATCGCACGGTCTTTGCCAATTCCGATGGTACCTATATAGAGCAGGAAAAACCCAGCCTGGCGCTGCGCTTGACGGCAGTTGCTCGTAAGGGGGGCGAGGTGCAGCAGGCGGGAGTGAGCCTGGGCAGCAGGGGCGATTTTTCTGCTGTAGAGGGATTGCATGACGAGGCAGAAAGGGTGGCGAAGCGGGCGGTTGCTCTGCTTTCCGCTCCTGTGGTGAAGGGTGGTGAGTATACCGTGGTGCTTGACCCCGTGCTGGCGGGGGTGTTTACGCATGAAGCCTTCGGACACCTGTCCGAGGCGGACTTTGTGTACCAGAACGAGAAGCTGGCGGAGATTATGACCATGGGGCGGAGGTTTGGCGGCAAGCAGCTTAATATCGTTGATGACGCTACCCTGCCCGGTTTACGGGGCAGCTACAAGTATGACGACGAGGGCGTGCCTGCTGCCCGAAACTATCTTATCAGGGAAGGAGTTCTGGTGGGGAGGCTGCACTCGCGAGAGACGGCGGCCAGGATGAACGAGAGGCCATCGGGCAATGCGCGCGCCATCAACCATCGTTATCCTCCCATTGTGCGCATGAGCAATACTTTTATTGAACAGGGTGAGGCTACTCTTGAGGAGATGTTTGGTGGCATTAAAGAAGGAGTTTATCTCAAGGACTGGTATGGAGGCATGACCAGCCTGGAGATGTTTACCTTTTCGGCGGGAGAAGCTTATATGATCCGCCAGGGCAAGGTGGAGGAACTATTGCGGCCGGTGGTGCTCTCAGGGAATGTCTTTGCCACGCTGGGCAACATAGAGGCTATCGGGAATGATTTGGAGATGAACCAGGGAGGAGGTTGCGGCAAAGGGGGGCAGTTCCCGCTGCCTGTCTCCGATGGCAGCCCGCATATCCGCATTGCCCGCTGTGTGGTGGGGGGAAAATAAGCGAATGAAAAACCTTTTGTCCTGCGCGGGAGCGGTGGCGGAGGCAGCGGAGGCCTGGCGGGTCTCCTCGCGGAGCACCTCTGTCAGCTTTGAAGCTAATCGCTTGAAGCAGGTGCAGACCAGCGATGCCTCCAGCGTTGCTCTGCGCATCTTTCACAAAGGAAAAATCGGTTTTGCGGTGGCCAGTGGTTCTGATGACGTGGCACGGCTGGTGGAGATGGCGGCAGAGACGGCGGAGTTTGGATTGCCGGTCAAGTTTGATTTTCCCATGCTGGGGGGGTATGCGCAGGTAAATACCTTTGACCCGGCCGTTTACAGGATGAAGCTGGAAGAGCTGGTGGCGATGGGAAATTATCTCGTTGATAAGATCAGGAAACATACCCCTGGGATTCTCTGCGACGTGCAGGTGTCCCGAGGGCTGAGTTCGTTTGTCCTGGCCAGCTTAAGAGGAGGAGAGGCAAGGTACGAAAAGAGTTCCTTCAGCATTGGCGTGGAGGGGATGCTGATCAACGGCACGGACATGCTTTTTGTGGGCGAGGGCGAAGGTTCTTGCCGTATGCCTGATGGGATTGATGCCCTGGCTGACCGTGTTATCAAGCAGCTGGAGCTGGCCCGCAAACAGGCTTCCGTGTCCACGGGGATATTGCCGGTAATATTCACTCCCACGGGAGTGGCCAATGTGCTCCTGGAGCCGCTGCTCATGGCTTTCAGCGGCAAACTTGTTCATGACGGCACTTCGCCGCTTGAGGGCAGGCTGGGAGAGAAAGTCTTTGCCGAGAATCTCTCTGTGTGGGATGACGCTACGCTGGATTATTGCCTGGCCAGCAGTCCTTTTGACGATGAAGGCGTTCCTACCGGGAAACTGCCGCTTATTCAGGCAGGAGTGGTCGCTAATTTTTATTATGACCTGCAGACGGCGGCGCAGGCCGGCGTGCAGAGCACAGGCAGCGGCCGGCGTGGCGGGGGTACGCCCCCGGCGCCGTCTCTCAGCTCTATTGTTATTAAGGAAGGAAAGGCTTCCTTTGCGGAGATGGTGCGTGATATGCAGGAAGGATTGGTCGTAGAGCAATTGATAGGAGCAGGGCAGGGCAACACGCTGGGTGGTGATTTTGGCGGCAATGTCCTGTTGGGTTACAAGGTGGAGAATGGGAAAATAACCGGCAGGGTGAAAGATACTATGCTCTCCGGGAATGTTTATGAGGCTTTGCGACAGGTTGTTTCAGGCAGGGAGGCGAGATGGGTGGGGGGAACGGTATTTACGCCCCCTCTGTATTGCCCTGCCATATCGGTAGCGGCTTCTCCTCAGGTTGATGCCGCTAAAGAGGGAGGGAAATCGTGAAAAAGTCTCTGGTTAAATTGCAGGAAGAACCAAATCCCCGGGAGTGCTATATGCTTGCCTCCTGGCCCGGCATCAGCAATGTTTCTCTCCTGGTATCGTGGTACCTGCGGGACCACTTGCAGGCCAGAGAGATAGGGGAGCTGGATTCTGCCAGCTTCTTTGAGCCTATGGGGGTTGAGGTCAAGGAGAATGTGGTGGAGGCCCCTCGCTTTCCTCAGAACAAATTTTATTATTGGGAGGATGACAAGGCCGAAACAGGGCTGGTGCTCTTTCAGGGGGAGGAGCAGCCTGCCTCCGGAGGGTACGAACTGGTTAACCAGGTGCTGGATGTGGCCAAGAAGCTTAAAGTGAAGAGGGTCTTTAGCTGTGCGGCGGGCATTGCCCGTACTTATCACAGGGATCAGCCGCGGGTCTGGGGGGTGGCAACGGAGCAGAAAATACTGGAAGAGATGAAAGAAAAGGGAGTTGTTTTCAGGGGGGATTTTCGTATTGCAGGGTTGAACGGTTTATTTCTGGGCAGAGCCAGGGAGAGAGGGTTCGAAGGCGCCTGCTTGCTGGGTGAAGTGCCGGCTTATGCCACCCAGATGGCCAACCCGCGAGCCGCGCAAGTGGTGCTCAAGGCATTGATTCGCCTGCTGGAAATAGAGGTTGACCTCTCGGAAATCAGCGAACTGGCCGGCAGGATGGAAGAGGAAATGGACAGGGTAACCAAGGAAGCCACGGTGGAATTTCTGGACCATTTTACCGAGCCTATCTGGGAGCAGGGGGATGACGAAGAGGATGAAGAAGACGAAGAATAAAGGGAGAACACGGGAAAAGAGAAGCTGGTGAAGATAGCAGGTGATGTTACCGAGCTGGTGGGTAATACTCCGCTGGTGCGATTGAACAGGGTTGCCCGGGAAATTGATGCCCGGGTGGTGGCCAAGCTGGAGGCTTTCAATCCGTGCGGCAGTATCAAGGACAGAATTGGCGTTTCCATGCTGGAGGCTGCCTGTAAGAACGGGCAGGTGGAGGCAGGGGCTACTATTATTGAGCCTACCAGCGGCAATACGGGCATTGCCCTGGCTTTTACCTGTGCCGTTAAGGGATACGGATTGATCGTTGTCATGCCCGATACCATATCGCAGGAGCGCAGGCAGATACTTGCGCTGTTGGGTGCCCGGGTGGTGCTGACCCCGGGAGCAGAGGGTATGGCAGGGGCGGTAGAAGAAGCGGAATGGTTGGCAAAAAGCATCCCCGGATCGTTTATGCCGCAGCAGTTTTCTAACCGGGTTAATCCACAAACTCATCGGGAAACGACGGCGGAGGAAATCTGGCGGGATACCGACGGTGGAGTGGATATCGTGGTGGCAGGAGCAGGCACAGGAGGCACTGTTACCGGCATAGCCGAGGCGCTTAAGGGCAGAAAGAAAGAGCTGATGGTCGTCGCCGTGGAGCCTGCCGGCTCGCCGGTGCTTTCCGGGGGCAGCCCCGGCCGCCACAGGATTGAAGGAATTGGAGCGGGCTTTGTTCCCGATGTCATGCGCCTGGAGCTGGTTGATGAGGTTGTTACTGTGACGGATGAGGAGGCTATCGGCATGAGGAGAAGGCTGGCGCGAGAGGAAGGTATCCTGGCGGGCATATCTTCAGGAGCGGCAGCTGTCGCTGCTCTGGGCATCGCCGATAGGGAGGAGAACAAAGGTAAGCTTGTGGTGGTGATTTTCCCGGATACGGGTGAGCGCTATTTGAGCGCCAGAATAAGTGACTGATATATAGTGACTGACCTATAAAGTAAGGAGAAGGATAAAACGATGGACGAAGTTACGATTTCCCGGGCTATAATCGAAAGTTATACAAAGGAACTGCTTGACGCCATGGAGCTTGACGTGGCTATAGTGGGTGCCGGCCCGGCGGGAATGATCGCAGGCTACTATTTGGGAAAAGCAGGCGTTAAAACGGCCATCTTCGAGAGAAAGCTCTCTGCCGGCGGCGGTATCTGGGGTGGGGGGATGATGTTTAACAAGATAGTGGTTCAGGAAGAAGGCAAGGTTATTCTGGACGAGGTGGGCATTGCCACCGAGAAGTACAGGGAAGATTACTACGTGGCTGATGCGGTGGAGACGGCCTCCACGCTCTGTTCTTGCGCAGTTAAAGCCGGGGCAAAGATATTTAATCTGATGAGTGTCGAGGACGTAGTTATCAGGGAAGGAGACAGGGTAAGCGGACTGGTGCTAAACTGGAGCCCGGTGTTTATGGCAAAATTGCACATTGATCCGCTGGCCATACGGGTGAAGCTGGTAATAGACGCCACCGGACATGCCTGCGAGATCTGTCATATAGTCACCGGTAAGCTGGGCGGCAAACTGCGCACTGAAACAGGTGGCGTGATTGGCGAGAAATCAATGTGGGCAGAAGTAGGGGAAAGAGAAGTTGCCAGGAATGCCAGAGAGGTTTATCCTGGCCTGATAGTTGCCGGCATGGCAGCCAGCGCTGTTTTTGGTTTGCCCAGGATGGGGCCTGTGTTCGGAGGCATGTTTCTTTCGGGCAAAGAGGCGGCGAAGCTGGCCGTAGAGATGCTGCGGCAGGGAACTTCCGCTTAAGCGGAGACGAGAGGGAAATAGAGAGCGATGGCAAAAACTGTTGCCGAGATTAACGAGAAAATAAAGAGAGGACAGGCGGTGGTGGTGACTGCCGCGGAGGTCATTGATATTGCCCGCAGCCATGGGGTAAGCCATGCCGCCCGCGAAATTGACGTAGTAACCACGGGCACCTTTGGTCCCATGTGCTCCTCGGGAGCGTTCCTGAATGTGGGGCATTCTCAGCCGCGGATCAAGTTCGGCGGAGGCAGGGCGTGCTTAAACGATGTTCCTGTTTATACCGGTATTGCTGCCGTGGATGTCTTTCTGGGGGCCACTGCTATTCCCGATTATGACCCCAGGAACAGAAATTATCCCGGCGAATTCAGATACGGGGGAGGGCATGTGATCGAGGAACTGGTGGCGGGAAAGGATGTCAGGTTGGAAGCTGTTACCAGTGGCTCTGATTGTTATCCCAGGAAAAAACTGGAAACATGGATAAATATCAAAGATATCAACGATGCTACGCTGTTTAATGTCAGAAATGCCTACCAGAATTATAATGCCGCCGCCAATCTCTCCGGCAGAACAATCTATACCTATATGGGCGTGCTCAAGCCGAACCTGGGCAATATCAATTATGCGACGGCGGGAGAATTATCCCCCTTGCTTAATGACCCTTATTATCAGACCATCGGCATAGGCAGCAGGATATTCCTCGGTGGGGGGATCGGCTATGTGGCCTGGCACGGCACACAGCATTGTCCGGATGTTTTGCGAGGAGAAAATGGCGTGCCCCGCCGGTCAGCGGGCACGCTTGCGGTCATCGGCGACATGAAGCAGATGAAGCCTGCCTGGCTGATGGGGGCGAGCATGCTTGGTTATGGCGCCACGCTGGTTGTAGGCATCGGTGTTCCCATTCCCATCTTGTCCGAGGAGGTACTGCGCCACACTATGGTCAGTAACGCCGAAATTTTCGCGCCGGTGGTTGATTATTCGGGAGCTTATCCTCGCAGGGAAGAAGGCATACTGGCAGAAGTGAGCTATGCGGAGCTGAGGAGCGGTTCTGTCGAGATTCAAGGCAAGAGCGTGCCTACTTCCTCTCTGTCCAGCTATTCCAGAGCACTGGAGATTGCCGGGATCTTAAAGGGGTGGATAGAAAAGGGAGAGTTTTTGCTTACCGAGCCTGTCGCCTCTCTGCCGGGGGTGGAGGAGGGGGTTACTTTCAAGCCCCTTGAAGAAAAACCGATAATAGAGGTAGAGTAAATCTGCGCTTAAGAGGATAAACGAGAGATGGATATTTCGAAAAGGTTGGTGTTGCATTTTTCTCCCCAGATGTCGAAGCAGGCGACAGTTTGTCATCTGGCCAGGGATTTTAACCTTACCTTCAGCATTGTCAAGGCGCAAATTACGCCCGGGGAGGAAGGGTTGATGGTCATGGAGCTCATGGGCGACCAGAGAGATTATGACCGGGGTGTGCAGTATCTGCTGGAGGCGGGGGTGAAAATTCAATCCTTAAACCAGGATGTGGTGCGCAATGAAGAGAGATGTACTCATTGCGGAGCCTGCGTAGCTCTCTGCCCGGCCGAAGCTTTTTCCGTGGAACAGAGCACCGGGAAAATTCTTTTTGATAACGACAAGTGCGTTGTCTGCGAAATATGCGTCAAAGCCTGCCCGACCCGGGCGATGGAGCTGTATTTTTAAGCGAAGCAGGGAGACAATGTATGGAAAGCCCTTGCTTTTACCGCCGCTGGATCACAGACGGCGACCTCGTTTCCTTTCATATCGCCGAGGAGGAGAGCGATATCTATTTCAGGGCTGTTTGTAATCTGGAGAAGGAGGCAGCCCTGTCCCTTGCCCGGCAGCGGTCTTGTTTGAAAGAGTACATCGGACAGTGCCCTCGCTTTCTTGCCACGATGGAGCCGTATGTTGTGAAAGGGAAAGCTCCGGGTATTGCCAGGGAGATGTCTCACGCGAGCGTACTGGCCGGGGTGGGCCCCATGGCTGCCGTGGCTGGTGCGATAGCGGAGGCTGTAGGCAGGGACCTTCTTGCTTTTTCGTCGGAGATAATTGTGGAGAATGGAGGCGATATTTTTCTTGTGACAGAAAAGCGGCGGCGGGTGGGCATTTATGCCGGGAGCTCGCCCTTTAGCGGCAAACTCGCCCTGGAAATTGAGCCTGAAGATACCCCCCTTGGTATCTGCACTTCTTCGGGAACAGTGGGGCATTCCCTGAGCCTGGGCGAGGCCGACGCGGTGGTGATTCTCGCTTCCTCCGTTGCCCTGGCCGATGCCGCTGCCACCGCTGTGGGCAACGTGGCCGGCTGTGAAGCAGATATTCCCCGGGCGCTGGAGAAAGCGCAGGGCATACAAGGGGTGCTGGGGGTGGTGGTTATCAAAGGAGAGAAGATGGGAGCCTGGGGCAAGGTGAAGATAGAGCCCCTGTGAGCCGGTGCCAGGAACAAAGGGTATTGACAAAATTGTAGAACATCGACGTAGCCAGCACAGACGCTTGACAGATACCTTCAAAAGTAGTATCTTCATTGTAGATACGCTGAATGGAGGTTTGATATGAAAACCCGTATCCAGAAATGGGGCAACAGCCTTGCTTTGCGCATCCCCAAATCTTTCGCCAACGAGGCAGGACTCCAAAGGGAAACGTCTGTCGAAGTCTTGCTGGCAGATGGGAAACTTGTTATTACTCCTGTATCCCAACCGAAGCCAACCCTTAAACAACTTCTGGCAAAGATCACCAAAGATAATTTGCATCACGAAGTTGATACCGGCCCCGCCGTAGGGAACGAAACATGGTAAATTCCCAAAGTTATATCCCTCAATCTGGGGACGTTGTGAGGATTACCTTGAATCCGCAAGCAGGACACGAACAAGCCGGACGCCGTCCTGCCTTAGTGCTATCACCACGAAGCTATAACAGTAAGACAGGGCTGGCTATCCTCTGCCCTATTACTAGCCATATCAAGGGCTATCCCTTCGAGGTTATTCTTCCTGATGGTTTGCCAATAACGGGGACAATCTTATCTGACCAGGTTAAAAGCTTAGACTGGCGTACTCGAAATGCAGAATTGATATGCACTTTGCCGGGTGAAATTATCTCGGAGACAGTTCAGAAGCTAGGCACTCTATTGTCGCTATAAGGTTATCGCAATAACCCGTTTACAGCACCTGAGCTGAAGTCAATACAAAGCAACAAGTTTTCGGTTAATGTTCTTTTTCAGGTGCTGCTGGCCTGCTTGCCCGGTAACAATCCGATGAAAAGTTACGTGAGCACACTTTAAGATGAAATGTGCAGCTTGTGAGCCGGAGTAGCCTCCGCTGCCCTGGCCGATGCCGCCGGCGAGAGAGCGAAATTGAAAGCTGAACGCAATCTCGCTATAATGGCTTTGCTCGTGGTGGGTGTAGCCCAGAGGTTAAGGCGCCAGGTTGTGGCCCTGGAGATCGAGGGTTCGAGTCCCTTCACTCACCCTTTTTGCGCCTATAGCTCAGTGGACAGAGCATCGGTCTTCGGAACCGAGTGTCGGGGGTTCAAATCCCTCTAGGCGCGCTTTTCGGATCACCGTCTCAACCGGTATTTTCTTTGTGATGCCAGGCTCAGTTCAATTGAAGGCTTGAAGCGGGATTCTCTTTCTGGATAATTGTTTGTTGCTATGGAATTTGTTATTCTGCCGGGAGAGAGATGGGAAAATTCAAGGAGCAGAAGGCAAGAGAACACCAGAAAGGTTTTACCTTTGTTGAGATTATCCTTGTCCTGGTTATCGTTGGTGTTTTGTCAGCGGTCATAATATCGCGGACGGGAGGGAGACAGGATGTTATTCGTGAGCAAGAACAAGGGGCACCGCAACCTTCTCCGCCGTCGGCCACTCCAGCCGCTTACTGGGCCTTCGAAGAGGGGAGTGGCACGGCTGCCCAGGACATAAGCGGGTATGGGAACCGGGGGGCTATTTCCGGTGCTGATTGGAGGAAAGAAGGTATAGGAAATTATGCGCTCGGGTTTGATGGCGAGAATGATTGTGTGAAGGTTAAACACTCCGACAGCCTCAATATCACCGCCGATATCACCGTTGAAGCATGGATAAAGCTCTCTGGGTCGCCTACAGTTTTCGGGCATGACATGTGTGTGGTGGATAAGTACCGCGGGAGCAACAATGCCGGATATTCTCTTCAGGTGGATTCTTATTATGGCAAGGATACCCTTGGTTTTTACCTGGGTAATAATGACAAAACAACCCGGCTGTGGAGCAGGACTTCTCTTGCTGTGGGCATGTGGTATCATGTCGCGGGTGTTTATGACGGCTCGCAGATGAAGGTGTACGTCAATGGCAAGGTGGAAAACCTCATGGGTTATAACGGGGGGATAGCGTCGTACCAGGATTATCTTTTCATTTTGGGGGAGGGGCAAGAACTGCCAGAGAACACGCCTGTAACCTCTTCTCAGAGTTACCTTTTTATAGGAGGATCCTATTGGTCAGATGAAGCTTTCCTCCAGGGCGTTATTGATGAAGTCAGGATTTACGACAGGGCATTATCCGCTGAGGAAATTTCCTCTCATGCCGCTGTTGAGCCTAAATGAGGAAGCGTTTCCCGTTAGCGGCACTGTTTCTTTGACAGGTCTTTCAGCAAAAGGCTGTCTTTGTGGAAAAAGCGTGTGCGGAGGTGGAAAAAACGAGTTTATGCTTGTTCGGGAGAGAAGGGATGCCCCTCACCCATGAAGTGCGGCTGGTAGCTTTCCGCCGCCGCCAATTCCTGCACCCAGCCGTTTTCCAGCCCCAGCCTGTCCACGACTTGTAGCACCCCGGCGTATTCAGCGGCGGAGAGCTTACGGTTGAGGGGAGGAAAGAGGTGGGCGTGGTGGGCGGGATAATACTGGGACATGATGCTCACCGTTACTTTTGCGGAGAGATGCCGTGCCAGCCAGGTGAGAGAGGCATTGCTGCCGGCCAGCCGGCCTGGCAGCACAAGATGCCGCACGATTATTCCTCTGGTTGCCAGCCCGTTTTCATCCGTGACGAGTTTATCTCCCATCTGCCTGTACATTTCCTGGATAGCCCGGCGGGAACGGGCGACGTAATCGGGGGTAGCGGATAGCTCCGCTGCCCGCCGGCCGGAGGCATATTTCAGGTCAGGCAAATAAATGTCGATAATTCCCTCCAACGCCCTGATTGATGCCACGGAGTCGTAGCCGTTGGTGTTGTAAATTAGCGGAACATGAAGCCCCAGCGGCACCGCTTCCAGTACTGCCTGTACCAGTTGAGGCACAAAATGAGAAGGGGAGACGAAGCTGATATTGTGGCATGCCAGTTCGTCCTGGAGGTACAGCATGCGTTCTGCCAGCGCGGAGCAGGATGTTTCGTGATTGTACCGGCCGGGTGGAGGCTGGCTGATGGCATGGTTCTGGCAATAGATACAACTCATATTGCAGCTGCCAAAGAAAATAGCTCCGGTGCCGTTTGAGCCCGAAATAACCGGCTCTTCGCCGTGGTGGTCGCAGGCGGCCGCCACTTGTGGTAGATATCCGGAATTGCAAAAGCCGCGTCCTCCTTCCATGCGATCACAATGACATTCCCGGGGGCAGATGTCGCAGGATTCAAGCCTCGTCATTAGCGTCTTTGCCCGGCGTGCCAGTTCACCCGCATGATACAGGTTAAGATACGAGGGCTTTTTAATCGCCTCTGTCATTTTCTTTGCCTGGTGGAGTTTTGTGGAAAGATTTCCCGGCCCGTGACGGTCAGATTTTCTGGTGTTTGAGAACAGCGTCGCCGGTATGTACTCCCAGCAGCTTTGCCACCAGCGAGCACTTGGCTTTGAGCATGAAGAAAATATTGCCTTGCTCCCCGCTCAAGGCTTCAAAGTTGCCCTGTCCCTTAGAAACGATGACATCAGCGGTGCGAAAGAGAGATTCCAGGTGCGCGGGACATCGGGAGAGGTGTGTGGAAGGAGTATCAGAGCCATTGGAGATGCAAGTAGCTACTCTGTCCATGCCAGTATCCACGGCGTCTTTCATGGTGACATCGTTTATTATCGGTCTCTCCCTGACGACGAAGGTGATTTCCAGTCCCTCTTTGTACTGGCGCAGTTCCTCTATGAGCATTTTGTCGAACACAATCTCTCCGGCGTTGTCTCCCAGATAGAGGATACGGGCGGCTCTTGCTAAATTCTCCTGCAAAATCTCGTAATCATTGACGACCAGTGGCGAAGTCAGCGCTTTCTGAACAATGGACTCGAGGTCCCCATACGCGGTGCGGGGGCCCATATCTATGGAGTTGCCGGCGATAGCCAGCCTGCATGCCGTGAATAAAGGATCGCTGGAGGCGGCAATAACCTCTTTGAGCTCAGGGTAAAGGGACAATGCCAGGCGGTTGGCCTGCTGCTTGGCCTCGTAATACGGGTCTTCGTTGCCCGTGAGGTCGGCAACGATTCCGTAAACCCGCCGGGCGATCTCGGGTGGGGTGACATCGAGGGGCAGCCCTGGCAGCATCCCGGCCACGCTATCCAGCACCTGGCGCTGGATATTCTCATCGCCAGTCGCCGCCCTGGCGGCTCTCAATGCCTGGTCCAGGAAGCATGGTATACAATCAAGATAAGTTTTCAACTAGATTCACCTCTTGTGCTGTATGTGAACACCCATCAGCAGGGTTTTTCTGCCCGTGCTGATTTTGATGCTATTATAGCAGTTATGCTACCGTGAGTGTGCAGGATATGCAGAAAGCTCTCGCGCTTGCCTGCGGATTTGCGCTGTTTTTTTAGAACAAGATGGAAATTGCGATATTATGCGGGATCGGGTTTCTGGGAGGGGTGATAGGCTCTGCGCTGGGTGTGGGAGGCGGCTTTATTATCGTGCCCTTGCTCACCCTGGTGCTCGACTTGCCCATGCAGGTGATTATTGCCACCAGCCTGCTCAGTATTCTGGCGACTTCCGCTACTGCCGCCGCCCATTATATCAAGCTCGGGTTTACCAATATCCGGCTGGCTATGTTTCTGGAAGTGGCCACGATTATAGGGGCTGTTAGCTGTGCCTTTCTCGCCGTGCACCTGACCTCTGCCGTGTTGAACGTGCTTTTTGCCTGTCTGCTGGTCTATGCCGGTTATAACATGGCGCGCCGGCGGCATGGTGCCGCCCGTGATTGCCCTGATACCGAAGCAACGGAGGGCGATACAAGCGATGGGGAAGGGTTGCTCGCAGGTTCCTTCCTGGATTCTTGTACTGGTAAAGTTGTGTATTACAGGGGCGAAAAATTGTGGGGAGGGATGGGAGCCAGTTTTCTGGCTGGAGCTCTTTCCGGCTTGCTCGGTATAGGAGGCGGGATTGTTCAAGTGCCGGCGATGAATTTGTTGATGCGGTTGCCGATCAAGGTGGTTATCGGCACCAGCAGTTTTATTATGGGGATCACTGCGCTGGGGGGTGCCCTGGTGTATTGTCTGCATGGCTATGTATATCCGATCGTGGCGGCGCCGGTCGTCATCGGAGCGTTTCTGGGGTCAAGGGCAGGGTCACGGATAACGCCGCGAGTGCGGGGGGTGACTTTGGAGCGCATGTTTGCCGCGCTCATGATTATCGCCGCAGCAGTTATGATTCTGCGTATACTGGGAGGGACTTTTTGAAAATGTTAAAGCAGGATAGCGAGCGTTCCCGGATTGCTGCCGGACTGAAAATCGCAGTGAACCTGGCTGTTGCCCTGCTGCTTATCGGGGTGATTCTCTGCGGTGTTTGGGGAATTGGGCCGGGGGATTTTGTGTTCTCTTTGCAGGAGATCGTTTCGTTATCCGCGCCTGCACTTGTTGTTATTACCTGTGGTATTTTGCTCCTTTTCTGCACACCGCTGCTCGGTCTTATTTTGAGTGCGGTGTTTTTGCATAGAGGAGGGGAGAGGCGTTACATAGCTGTCCTGGCGGCAATTCTTTGCCTTATTGCCGGGCTTGTTTTAGCTATGCTATGAATTGACCACCGAAAAGGGGCATGCTATTATCGTTGCCAGATGACAGCCTTAGCCAGCCTTTACGAAGGAATTGCCAGTTGCCACGGCTGCGCCCTCTCTCAACACCGCACCAGGGTGGTGCCGGGAGAGGGGCCGGAGAATGCCGAGGTCCTCTTTATTGGCGAAGCACCGGGTTGGCATGAGGACCAGCAGGGGCGTCCTTTCGTGGGAGCGGCGGGAGCATTCCTTGACGAGTTGCTAAGTTCTATTGACCTGAAAAGAAACGAAGTCTATATCGCCAATGTCATCAAGTGCCGTCCTCCCGGGAACCGTGACCCTTTGCCTGTCGAGATACAGGCTTGCCGCCGCTGGCTTGATCGCCAGATAGAAATTATCTGTCCCCGTGTGATTGTTACTCTGGGGCGTTTTTCCCTGGCCAGATATTTTCCAGGAGAGAGCATAGGCAGGGTGCACGGGAAAGAGCGTAGAGAAGGGAGTATTATTTACTATCCTATGTATCATCCGGCAGCGGCCCTGCACAGAGGCAGCTTGCGCAACGTTATTGAGGAAGACATGCTGCGCATTCCGCAGATACTGACGCGCACGGAGAAAGTGAGCGCAGTCCAGCAGGAGGAGCCACAACAGTTGAGTATGTGGTAAACTCGGTCATGCCATCACATAAACCGCGTAAGCTGAAGTTAATTCCCCTGGGGGGACTGGGTGAGGTTGGCAAGAACATGATGGTACTGGAGTATTCCGGTGACATCATCATTGTTGACGCCGGCCTGATGTTCCCCAGCGAGGAGATGCTTGGTATCGATGTGCTTATCCCCAGCATAGATGTTCTTCTGGAGAGGCGGCACCGTATAAAAGGCATTTTTATCACGCATGGGCATGAAGACCATATTGGCGCCCTGCCTTATATCCTGTCTCAGCTTGATGTGCCTGTTTATGCCACCAAATTTGCCAGAGAATTGATCTTAACGAAGATCAAGAGGAGAGGGGGGCAGGGCATTAAACCTCGCATTTATCAGGTTCGTGCAGGCAACAAGGTTTCTCTCGGCCATTTTAAAGTAGAGTTTTTTCCCGTGTGTCACAGCATTCCTGATGCTATGGGCCTGGTTATCTCCACCCCGGTGGGAACTGTCGTGCACAGCGGGGATTTTAAGCTGGATCATTCTCCTGTGATTGGTGAGCCCACTGACCTGGGCCGCCTGGCTCAGTTGGGGGCAAAGGGGGTACTGGCGCTTCTTTCCGATTCTACTTATGCCGAGCTATCAGGCTATACCCCTGCGGAGAAAGAAGTTAGCGAGACGCTGGAGCGTGTTATGGCAGAAGCCCAGGGGCGGGTGATAATCACCACCTTTGCCTCTCTCGTTTCCCGCGTGCAGCAGGTATTGAATGCCTCTGCCAAGTATAAACGTCGCGTGTTCATTACGGGACGGGGAATGATAGACATGGTAGCCACAGCTACGAAATTGGGTTATCTTAAGGTGCCGGAGAATGTTTTCTGCCGGGTTGAAGACTTGAACCAGCTGCCGCATAACAAGATCGTTCTGCTGGCTACGGGCAGCCAGGGAGAACCTACCTCTGCCCTGGTGCGCATCGCCAACCGGGAACATAAACAGATCAGGATCGTGCCTGGCGATACGGTAGTTATGTCGGCTACGCCTATCCCCGGAAACGAGGCTCTGGTGAATAGAACCATGGACAGCCTGTTTCGCCAGGGCGCCCGGGTGATTTATGGCAAACTGGAGCAGGTTCATGTGCACGGACATGGCAGCAGGGAGGAACTAAAGCTTTTGCTCAGGCTGGT
>DKFF01000027.1:0-37892 GCA_002452795.1 Dehalococcoidia bacterium UBA6803 | reverse complement strand
AGGAGTATGGGCATGCCCGCGGAGAATGTTTTTGTTATTGAAGATGGGGATATACTTGAGTTCGGGCCGAATTTTGCCAAACTGGCCGGCAAAGTTTCCGCCGGTACCACCTATGTGTCGGGGTTGTTGAGAGGTGATTTAAAGAGCCCTGTGCTCAAGGAGCGCAATTTACTGGCCAGAGATGGTGCTGTGGTGGTGAATGCTGTTGTCGACAAGCGTAGTGGCGAGTTATTGTCGGATATTGATATCAGGACGCGGGGTTTTATTGATGCTTCCCAGCAGGAGGAGTTGCTTGAGCAGGCGAAGAAGGAGATATTGATTGCCCTGCGGCAAGACAAGAAGAGTCCTGTCGAGCGGCGTATCCTGGAGGAAAAAGTGCAGGGAATGCTGTCCAGATTTTTCTATACGCACACGCACAGGCACCCCCTGGTTCTCGTCTTGATTATGGTGGTGTAGCTTTATGTCAGCGATGAAGCGGCGCATTGAAAAGAAACGGAAGCCTTCCGGTGGGGAGAAGTCGTTTGATGCCTGTCCGAAGTGGAAGCGCCCTTTTGTTGTGCTTTCTTCGCCTCTGCTGCGCAAGCTGGTTTTAGTTGTTGTTGTGGTGGCTCTTGTGTGCTGGAGCGTTGATCGCTGGAGTGGGGTGGTCAAAGAGGGAATGTTTTCGTCCTGGTCAAGCGTCCTGTCTTTTCTAGGGGTGGGGGGGCTGGTAGTGATAATAGCGGCAGCAGGGACGATTATCTGGGCATCCAGAAGAGAGCGCTTTGCCGCTGCCTGGGAGCGATTCAAAGGTACTTTCAAACACGCTAATCGTTATTTGTGCGGAATTTGTTTTGCCGCGGCCGTGTGGGGGCTGCTGGCTTTTTTCTACCCGGGTGAAGGGACGCTGGGTGTAGCCAGCCTGGGAGGCGATGTCGGCACCTGGATTATCGGCGCTCCTGACGCAGGGGGGGGATTGCGCATTGCCGGCCTTATCTTTCTGGGATTCGTTTTCTTATTTCCCGGGCAAATCGGGAGAGGATTGGCGAAGGGTTTTCACTTTCTAGGCAAAAAGGCAGGGCATATATTTGTTCCCGCGTCCCGTCCCGGTTATCGTCGTCGTGCCACTCCTCTTGCAGGCGGCCCCCGCGTGATGTCTCACGGTGCCGTTTCCTCAGGAAATGTTTCACAAAAAGACATTTCCGGCGGAGAAGAAAAAAGCGGCGGGTACCAGGAGGAGGTGGGAGGTGAAAAGGGAGGAGAAGTCCCGGCTTTTGCCGGTGTGCAAGCTGCGATGCAGGGGTATGTGGAGCAGGGGGGGGTGAGCCGTGAGCCGATTTTAACCGCTAGCGGCTGGCAGCTTCCTCCCGTGGATATGCTGGATGAGCCAAAAGAGCTGGAACTGGATAAGGAAGACGTTGTGAAAAGAGCACAGGTGATAGAACAGGCTTTAGCCAGCTATGGGGTAGAATGCAAAGTTGTCCAGACCAATATGGGGCCGACCGTGACGCAGTTCGGTGTGGAGCCCGGCTGGCACAGAAAATATAAAAAAATCAAGACAACGGACAGGGATGGCGTTGTGCACACGAAAGTGGAGGAAGTTTCTAAAACCAGAATCAGAGTGGACAAAATTGCAGCTCTGTCCAATGATTTGGCGCTGGCACTGGCTGCTCCCAGTATTCGGGTGGAGGCTCCGGTGCCGGGAAAGGCCATGGTGGGGATTGAAGTGCCCAACATGGTTTTTGGTTCCGTGAGCCTGCGCAGTGTCATTGAGACCACGGCTTTTCAAAAGATCAAAGCCAGGTCGCCGTTAGCCCTGGCGCTGGGGAAAGGAGCGGGGGGTGAGGCAGTTGCCTCCAATCTGGCCAAAATGCCGCATTTGTTGATTGCTGGCTCCACAGGTAGCGGCAAGACTGTTTGCCTTGACTCTCTTATCTGCTGTCTGCTTTTACATAATACACCTGACGACGTTCGCTTTATCATGATTGATCCCAAGAGGGTAGAGCTCGTGAGCTTCAATGGAATTCCTCATCTAGCCACTCCTGTGATAGTGGATGCTGATAAAGCGGTGAAGGCTTTACGGTGGCTCTGGCGCGAAATGGATAACCGCTATCGTTTACTGGCGCAATCGCGGGAGCGCAATATCGATAGTTACAACAAGGAGCGTTCCGCCGGCGAGAAAATGCCTTACATGGTGCTGATTATTGATGAGCTGGCGGACCTGATGATGTCTGCTTTTGATGAAGTAGAGCATACTCTTTGCCGCCTGGCCCAACAGGCCAGGGCAGTGGGCATTCACCTGGTTGTGGCGACCCAGCGGCCCTCGGTGGATGTAATTACGGGGCTGATTAAAGCTAATTTCCCTACCCGCATCAGCTTTGCGGTAACTTCTCAGATTGATTCGCGCACCATTCTTGACACTGTTGGCGCGGAAAAATTGCTGGGCAAAGGCGATATGTTATATTTGCCCACCGAAGCCAGTAAACCCCGGCGGCTGCAGGGCACTTTTATCTCTGATGGAGAGATCGAGCGCCTGGTCTATTTCTGGGGTGGACAGCATGGGTTGCAAAGAGACTTCATTGACCTTGACGATATGAGAGAACCTGTTTCTACGCAGAGCAAGGTGACTCCTGCCGCGGACTCCCTTATGGCGGAGGCAAGGGAGCTGGCCCAGGCGCACGGACAGATTTCCTCTTCTTTTCTACAGCGCCGCCTGCGCATCGGCTATCCCCGTGCGGCTCGTCTCATGGAAGCCCTGGAGCAGGAGGGGTTTGGCAGAGGGGGCGTGATGCCGGGAGACAAAGAAACGGGAGAACTATAACGGATTTTGCAGGGAGACGGCGAGGGTTATCTGCAGAGAGGCGTGTCTCTATTGCCGGCAAGAAGGTTCACTTGTGGTGGGTTGGCGGTGGGGTTATGGCTTCGTCTTTTCTCAATTCAATAATACGGTCGCGTAGCAAGGCCGCCTTCTCGAACTCCAGATTTTGGGCTGCCGTTTTCATTTGAGCCTCAAGTTGTTTGATCAGTTTGCGCAGGTCTTTGCTGGAAATGGAGGAAGCATAGTCAGCCCTGGCCTCGGTTACTTCCTGGACCTGGGCAGCAATATCCCTGATGGCTTTTTTTATTCCCCGGGGAGTTATCCCGTGTTCCCGGTTATAGTTTTTCTGGATTTGCCGTCGCCGCCGAATTTCCTGTATTGCCCTTTCCATACTTCCGGTGACGGTATCGGCGTACATGATGACCTGGCCATTTGCGTGTCGTGCGGCTCTCCCCATTGTTTGGATGAGGGACTCTTCCGACCGCAGAAAACCCTCTTTATCGGCATCAAGAATGGCCACCAGGCTTACTTCGGGCAGGTCTAATCCTTCCCGCAGCAGGTTTATTCCCACTACTACATCGTAGATGCCGAGACGGAGATTACGCAATATCTCCACTCTTTCCAGAGTATTTATCTCTGAGTGGAGATATTGGACTTTTATTTCTAGCTCTTTCAGATAGTCGCAGAGCTCCTCGGCCATTCTTTTGGTCAGGGTGGTGACTAAACAGCGTTCCCCTCTGCTGGCCCTGCTTTTTATCTGGTGAATTAAGTCGTCAATCTGTCCTCTGGCGGGCTTCACCTCCACTTCCGGCTCCAGGAGCCCGGTGGGGCGAACCAGTTGCTCCACTATTTGCTGGCTATGTTCGTATTCGTACGGTTTGGGTGTGGCGGAAAGGAAAATTACCTGGTTGATGCGTTGCTGAAACTCCTCGAAATTAAGGGGGCGGTTGTCCATGGCTGAAGGGAGGCGGAAACCATGTTCGACCAGAGTTTTTTTGCGGGCCAAGTCACCATAGTACATGCCTCCGATTTGCGGTATGGTCATGTGTGATTCGTCAATAAAAAGCAGGAAATCGCGGGGGAAATAGTCCAGCAGTGTCCAGGGCGTGCTTCCCGGGAGGCGGTGCTGCAGGTGGCGGGAGTAGTTTTCCACGCCGGTGCAATACCCCACCTCGCGGAGCATCTCAATGTCGTAATTGGTGCGGGATTCCAGCCTTTGAGCTTCAAGGAGCTTGTTCTGCCCTTTGAATTCCTCCAGCCTTTCATGGAGTTCCCTTTCAATATTCGTTATAGCCCTTTCCAGCTTCTCCCCGGAAGTGACAAAATGCTTGGCGGGATAAATGTATGCCTGCTCCGGCTTGCTCAAAAGGTCGCCGGTCAGAGGATCCACTTCCGTGATACGTTCAATTTCGTCTCCCCAGAATTCGATTCTGAGGATCGTTTCCTCGTAAGAGGGCATGATTTCCAGGGTGTCTCCCCTGACGCGAAATTTGCTCCGGGTCAAAGCCGTGTCATTCCTTTCATACTGCATATCCACGAGATGGCGTATCAGGCTGTCTCTCTTGCAGGGCTCTCCCTTTTTAAGCGTTATTGCGAAGCTATGATATTCCTCTGGAGCCCCCAGCCCGTAGATGCAGGAAACGGAAGCTACAATAATGGAATCACGGCGTTCGAAGAGAGACATGGTAGCGGCATGGCGTAGCTTATCAATTTCGTCATTAATGTCGGTTTCTTTCTCAATGTATGTGTCGGTGCTGGGAATATAGGCCTCCGGCTGATAATAGTCGTAGTAGCTGACGAAATACCCCACGGCGTTTTCGGGGAAAAATTCTCTGAACTCGCTGACCAATTGCGCGGCAAGAGTCTTGTTGTGGCAAATGACCAGGGCAGGCCTCTGCGTTCGGGCGACCGTGCTGGCTACGGTAAAAGTTTTGCCGCTGCCGGTGACGCCAAGCAGAGTTTGTCCACGAAGGCCTTTCTCCAGTCCAAAAACCAGCCTGTCCACGGCCACGGGCTGATCACCTGCAAGGCGAAAATCGGAAACCAGCTTGAATTGGGGCAAAATGCTCTACCTCTCCTTTTCCCGCGCCGGGTTTTCTATCCTTCAGACAGTTGCCTGAGAGCCATCTTTACTTTTTCTTCCAGGCTCAACTCTGCCTGGCAGGAGAGACTCCCGAGGGCATGAGAGGCTTCTCTGATGGAATATCCTAGGCTTGTCAGGGCGGACAGAGCATCATTGTCTTCCTGCGATAAAGGCAGTGCCGTTTCCTGCCAGCCCTTTTCCAGCTTACTTTTGAGGTCAATAATAATGCGGCTGGCAATTTTTCTACCGATGCCTGGAACCTGGCTGATAAAAGCGGCGTTTTCGCTGGTAATGGCTGCCACCAGTTGCTGAGCGTCCAGAGAGGAAAGTAAAGAGAGGGCGGCGCGGGGGCCTACGCCGGAGACTGATATGAGTTCCCTGAACAAAGCCAGTTCTTCCTGGCAGGAAAAACCGTAGAGAGTCACTCCATCATCTTTCAGATGAAGGTGAATATAAACTAGAACATTGTCTCCCGCAGCTCCTACTTTATCCAGGATCAGGGAAGGAATGTGTACATCAAAACCTATCCCACCTACCTTGATAATGGCTGAGTCTATCCCTCTCCGGTCCAGTGTTCCTTCCAGCGTGGCAATCATTTCCAACTCGCTAATTTCTGCTTGAGTTTGTTTTGTTGGCAATGGCAGATTGCTGCTGCCAGGGCATCGGCGGCGTCGTTGGAGCGAGGAATTTGAGGTAATCCCAGGTGGAGCTTGACCATTTCCTGTATCTGTTCTTTGTTGGCCTGCCCGTGCCCGGCTACCTGTTGTTTAATTTGTGTGGGTGAATAATAGTAGATGGCAAGTCCCTGGCTGGCTGCCGCCAGGATGGCTATCGTCTGGGCTTTACCTATAGCTAGAGCTGATCGTACATTCTGACTCACAAAAGGTTCTTCGATGGCTGCTTCGTCCGGACGATACTCGCTGATTATCCTGTTTAATTGAGTATAAAGAGAGAGCAATCGTTCTTCCATAAGCGTTTGAGGAGAACAACTTAATGTGCCGTAATCCACTACCTTAAGCGTTTCTTCGTCATCCACCAGTCCATAACCTAAGTTTATGGTTCCAGGGTCAATGCCAAGAATGCGCATTCACTTGCTCTGGCCGCGCAGTTTCTCCAGCACTGCCTCAGAGAAGTCCATATTAGAGAAGACATGCTGCACGTCCTCCAGCTCCTCCAGTCGGTCAATGAAATTCATGGTCTGGATGGCTTTAGCCTCATCCAGTTCTATGAAGGTCTTGGGCACAAAAGCCAGGTCTGCCGAAGATATCTTAACTTTATCCTCCAGCGTCTTTCGCACTGCCTCCAATTCATGCGGACGGGTATATATTTCCGTGCTGCCACCTTCCGTCTTAACATCTTCTGCCCCGGCATCTATTGCCAGCAGAGCTACATCGTTGGGGTCTATGTCTTCTTCCACGACGAGTACTCCCATTCTCTCGAACATCCATGCTACGCTGCCTCCTTCACCCAGGTTTCCCCCGTAGCGCATAAAAGAGCTGCGAATTTCCTGCACTGTACGGTTGCGGTTATTAGTCAGCGCCTGCACCAGTATCGCCACTTTATTGGGGCCATAACCCTCCATCGTCATCTCAATGAGATTAGACGCCTCGTCCCCGCCGCTGGCGCGCTTGATGGCTCGTTCTATGTTGTCCAGCGGCATATTATTGTCTTTAGCTCTTTGCACTGCCAGTCGCAGCTGAAAGTTGCCTTCTGAGTCGGAGCCACCCTGCTTTGCTGCTATAATGATTTCACGGGCAAGCTTGGTGAAAAGTAGGCCTCGCTTGGCATCGGTTACCCCTTTCTGCCGCTTAATCTTTGACCACTTAGAGTGCCCTGACATTGTGCTCCTCCCGCTAAAGCCAATCTTAGCATTTTGTCCTCTTTTAATAAAGAGTATGGGGGAATTTTGTGACAAAAGTACTGCCAGAATAGTTATGAAGGGATTATAATCTATACTGCAGGAGGTCTTGAGCATAAAGGTATACTTGAGAGGTTTTCCATGGTCTTTAAATGCTTTAATCAGGAGGGAAGAGATGTTTTCTAGAGAGTGGTTTGTCTATGTTTTCGGGCGCTGGTTGCTCCTGTCGGGGCTTGCCGGAGCGGCAATACAGGTCCTTTTTGCCGATAGGCTGGGTATTCCTACCTTCCCCGCTTTTCTTTTGAATCAGTTCTGTCTGGCCTGTGTTTTCTGGTATGTGGATGAGTATATCTTCCGGCGTTATTTTGGCAAGGTGAAAGCGATTTTCAGGTTTCCCCGTATTAAAGGAGAATTTAGCATGGAGCAGCAGCTTGAGAAAATTTCCGAGGAGTATACCGAGTTTGCTGCCAGCTTCAAGAGAGCGCCGGACGATTCCCGGGAATGGCTGAACCACCTGGTGGATCTTTCGCATGTCGTGGAAATGACGGAGCGTATTGTCAGGGAGCAGGGGGTAGATATGGACAAGGAATACTACGACGTGATCAATGAGAACCGGCAAAGAGGGCTGTATGAAGGGGATAAGAAAAAGGGCAATCGTTAACAGACTGCCCTTCTTAAATTTTCGGTTTGGTGGAGGCGGGGGAGAGTCGAACTCCCCGTCCAGAAGAGAGTTGCCAGAATATTCTACAGGCTTAGTCAGCTCCCTATTTCTCGTCTGGCCTTTGTCTGCTGACCGAGTCCAGCCAGACCAACCAATCTTTCTTAAACGGCTCTTATTGGTGTCAGAGCTGTCGCACCCCGATTTTTTGTCACCCAATCCCAGCCCACCGGGGGGAGGCCAAGCTGGATGTGCAGCTATTTAAGCTGCGACGAATTCAGGTTCGCCAATTATGTTTTGCCGCTTATTTTATGAGGTGAGCGACATCCTCAGCCTGCGATTCTGTAGGCTGTCTCCTGTCGAAACCACGCGCCCCCGTGATTTCTGGTTACTTTTTCTGCTCCTTACCTCCCGGCGTGTTTCAACGCCCGTTCCATTTCCCTGTCTGTCTCCCTGCGAGCAATGGATTCTCGCTTGTCGTAGAGTTTTTTGCCCCGCGCAATGCCTAACTCCACTTTGGCAACTCCATTTCTAATATACAACTTGAGTGGCACTAAGGTCAAACCTTTCTGCTTTGTCTTGTCTGTCAGGTTCTCCAGCTGTTCTCTGTGCACGAGCAGCTTGCGTGGGCGAGTGGGTTCGTGGGTGTTGTAACTGGCGGCGTCGTAATGGGCGATGTGGCAGTTCTGGAGCCATAGCTCTCCCTTCTCCACCCGGGCGTAAGCGTCCTGCAGATTCGCCCTGCCCTGCCGTATAGACTTGATTTCAGAACCTTTGAGGGCAATGCCCGCCTCGATGCTTTCCAGGACATGATAGTCGTGATAAGCTCTGCGATTAAGGCTTATCGTTTTCTGTTCTTTTGCCACGGGAAAAGTCTATCATTGAGAGGTAGAACAAACAATCTGCCAGGGAGGGATTGTTCTTATGAAGCAAATTACGGATAAACTTTATCGGGGCATTGTCGTCTTTTTGATTGTCGTCGTGGTGGGAGGAGGCGTAGTTCTGGCGCTGGAGCGCAGAGATGTTCAACCTGTGGAAATCGCTCTTTCCTCCAGCACTCTCCCCGGAGGAAACGGCGAGGTTTATGTCGAGGGTGCCGTGCAGTACCCCGGCGCATACTTATTGAAAGAGGAAGATACCCTGCAGTCTATATTGATGATCGCAGGTGTTGAGCAAGATGCGGATATTGACCGCATCGGGGTTTATGTGCCGCGGCGGGGCGAGACAGAACGCCCGCAAAAAGTGGACATAAACAGGGCAGAAACCTGGCTCCTGACTGCTCTTCCCGGTGTGGGGGATGTTCTGGCAGAGAGAATCGTGAACTATCGTCGGGAACATGGCTCATTTAAGCGAGTTGAAGATTTATGTATGGTGAAAGGTATCAGCGAGGCGACGCTGGAGAAGATAAAAGAGTATATCGCCGTATTGGATGAAAGTACTTTTTAATGTGGCTCTTCTATGTCAGTTGTGCCTGGGTGGCGGGAATATTCCTGGGGGCAAAAGTTGCTTTACCCGCCGCCGCTTTGCTTGTCGGGCTGGTCCCTTTTCTGTTGGCCTTTCTATGTCCTCGCCGGCGCAGAATGCTGGCAACGGTCGGGATTTGCTTTGTCGTGTTTGCGCTCGGTTTATTTCGTTGCTCCTTTTCTTCCGGCGGAGAATCTTCTCTTAGTTTTTATAACGATACGGGGCGGGTGATTGCGACGGGTGTGGTTTCAGAGGAGCCACAAACCAGCGGGAACGCTTCTACCCTGGTTCTGGACGTAAAGCAAGTAACTGCTGGCACCTGCGAGGAAAAAGTTACGGGGCAGGTGCTGGTTTGGGTACCCAGATATCCCTCTTATCATTACGGAGATGAGCTCAGGATAAGCGGAGAGATAGAAACGCCTCCCGTTTTTGAAGGATTTGACTATAGAGAGCACCTGGCCTGCCGGGAGATTTATTCCGTCGTTTATTATCCCGGCGTGGAACTCCTGGGGCAAAACGAGGGCTTTACCCCTCTGGGAGGGCTTTATTCTTTGCGGGAAAAGCTTTCTGATTCTCTCTCCAGCGCCCTCCCCGAGCCGCAGTGCTCCCTGGCTCAGGGTATCCTGCTGGGCGACAGAACGAATATACCTGATTCCATTACAGGCACCTTTTCCCGGGCGGGAACTATGCACTTGCTGGCTATTTCCGGGTTGCACATTGGCATCATCGCCGGCATATTTCTCAGTCTGGGTATCTTTATTTTCGGCAAGCAGCGCTCGTTCTATATCTGGTTCGCTCTTCTGGCTGTCTGGCTTTATGTCGTGCTGGCGGGAATGCGTCCTCCTGTGGTGCGGGGAGCAATCATGGGCAGCCTTTTTTTGCTGGCTGAATACCTGGGACGGCAGCGCAGTGCTATGACTGCCCTGGGCTTTACCGCGGCGGTAATGGTGGCTATTCATCCGCGCATATTATGGGAGGTTTCCTTCCAACTCAGCTTCCTGGCTATGGCGGGGATTATTTATTTCTTTCCCCATTTTCGTTCGCCAAAGGGGAGGCGTGTCGTCTCTACGGTTGGCGGTGGGGGAAGGCTGGCGGGCGTCCGCGATATGGTCGGTGATAGTTTTGCTATGAGTTTGTCGGCGGTTATAGCCGTTTGGCCGGTTATTGCCTATAATTTCGGCGTCATCTCCCTGGTGGGCCTGCCGGCAACTTTTCTTTCTCTGCTTGCTGTACCCTGTATTATCGCCGCCGCGGCGCTGGTTGCTTTTAGCGGGCTTTTTCTGCCACTTTTATCCCAGGTGCTGGGCTGGGCGGCGTGGTTTTTTCTTAGCTACTTGATGCTGGTGTCGCAATGTTTTGATGCTTTGCCCCTTTCCTCCCTGCAGGTAGGAAGTTTTTCGGCCCGGCTGGTGTGGGGTTATTACGTTGTACTTGTTGTGGTAGTGGGCTACTTGGAGTTGAAAGGTAGAAAAGAGTGGTCTCTGGTGAATTTGCGTTCGCAGGAGGAAAGATGAGCAAGGTTTCTGGTTTGCCGCGCCTGCGTTTCTCCAGGAGATGGAGAGTAATAGTTCTTCTGGCAGCGGGTATCCTTATCTGGGCGATGGTTTTTTCCCAGCCTGACGGCAGGTTGCATGTGACTTTTCTGGATGTGGGGCAGGGGGATGCTATTCTGATTCAAACACCTGACGGGCAGATTATACTGGTTGATGGTGGCCCTGACCCGCAGGCGATAAGCCTGGCGCTGGGGGAGGCACTTCCTTTCTGGAAAAGGACGGTTGACCTGGTGGTGGCCACCCAACCTCAGGCTGATCATGTTACCGGTCTGGTGGAGGTGCTTCAGCGGTATAAGGTGAAAATGGTGTTGGAATCCGGAGTGCTTTATGACTCTGCTGTTTATCAGGAGTGGCACAGGCTTATTGCGGAAAAACAGATTGAATGTAATGTGGCCAGGGCCGGGCAGGTGATCGCCCTGGGTGGAGGAGTTACGCTACAGGTGCTCAATCCCTGGTTGGAGTTGTTCCAGGGTACCAGTAGTGACGTGGATAATAATGGGGTGGTGCTGAGGCTACAGTGGGAAGATGTTAGCTTTCTGCTGACCGCAGATATCAGGAAGGAAGCGGAATTCCGTCTTGTGGAGAGGCGGGTGGATCTGGAGAGTACGGTACTGAAGGCCGCGCATCATGGCAGCAAGACATCCACGACCAGCCAGTTTCTGGAGGTGGTTGCCCCACAGGTGGCTGTCATCTCGGTAGGAGAGGACAATCACTTTGGCCATCCCAGTCCTGAAGTGCTTGAGAAACTGGCAGAAAGGCTGGGAGAGGAGAATGTTTATCGCACGGACAAAGACGGCACTATTGAATTTGTTACTGATGGCAAAAGGTTATGGGTGCAAGAACAATGAAAACAGGGGGATGTCGGGAGGCTTTGTATTTATGGTGATTTCTGATGTAGAATCAGGCGATTTATTTTGCAGCGTCCGGGGAGGTATTTTGGCAAAAATTCACTGTTTCGCCCTTGACAAGGAAGTTGATATCCCTGAAGACTGTCGCAAGGGGTGTCCGTATTTTAGTGTTCAGTCATGTCAGCATCCAAAGACGAGACGGGTGATTGACGCAGCAGGTTTGCTCTATCTGTATTTTCAGGTGGATTGATATGGGGTAATTTACGAAAGGTCTTGCAAGTTGCCCATACTGGAGTATAATAGTAGGCGTCCTTGAGGCGTTTATTCTAATTTTAAAAGGAGGTGGGTTTTATGGCGAAGTTTCAGTGTTTGGCTATGAATAAGGAGATTAATCTACCGGATGATTGTCGCAATGGATGTCCGCACTTTGCGGGCAATGTTTGTCAGGACGCGGCAACGAGGGCAGCCATTGAAAAAGCTGGGTTACTCCCTGAGTATTTCCAGTTGGCGCATCTGAAGTAGTTACTATCTCTGGTTGCAGTCAGGTAGCAGGCTCATTCCGGGAAGAGGGTGAGCTTGTTGCCTGTTTTGTTGGTTTTTATATGCCTTAGCCATTTTTCGTCGCCTTCTCTGGCGTGGTCGGTTCTGTAGTGAGCTCCTCTGCTCTCGGTTCTTTTCAGTGCTGCTTTGCAGATTATTTCGGCAGTGATTAGCGTGTTATTTGCTGTAAACGCCTGTGAAAGGTTCTGTTTGTCGCTTAAAGAAATCTTTTTGGCTCTGTTTCGCAGAGAGCGGATTTGGAGCAGTGCCTCCTGAAGATTTTCCTTGTTTCTGATTATCCCTGCCTTATGCCACATCGTTTTTTTGAGAGAGAGGAGTATCTTTGCGATAATTTCGTCTCCTGTGGCGGACATTATATTATTTAGCCTTTCTCTCTCAATGGATATCTCGCGCCGAGAGGGAGTCGGCCTGGGATATTTTGGTGCTCCCCTGGCGGCGTTTTTGCCGGCGATGGTGCCGAAAACCAGGCATTCGGCAAGAGAGTTTCCCCCCAGACGGTTTGCGCCATGAACTCCGCCGCAAATTTCGCCAGCGGCGTATAAACCGGCCAGATTTGTGCGGGCATTCTCGTCTATTTTAATGCCGCCCATAGCGTACTGTGCCGCTGGGGCAACGGGGAAAATGAGTTGCTCTCTGTTTTTTTCTGCGATGAAGAGCGGCCCTAATCGCAGAAGTATGTCACGGGACGCGGCAGTATAATCAATAATCACTCCTCCGTTGACATCTCTTCCTTCAGTTATTTCAGTCATTATGGCGCGGCTGACCATGTCCCTGGTCATTGCCCGGGGGTCTTTTATGCCGTATTTCTCTAAGATGTCTTCCCCCAAAGAGTTTTTCATAATTCCGCCGATAAGGGCGAGGCCTTCATATAAAGCCCCGGTGACGCCCGGGCCGGCGTTATGCGCTACTCTGCGGGTGGGATAATACTGGACAAATTCCATATCTATAAGAGGAACGCCTGCTTCATAGGCCAGGGCATAACCGTCGCCTGTCGCATCCGGTGCATTATCTGTCCTGAGAAAAAGCTGTCCCAACCCACCGCTCGCCAATACGGTTGCGCCGGCGCCGAATAGAAAGACCTCGTTTGTCTTGTTTACCCCGATCGCTCCTGTCACGATTTTATCGGTTTTTAGCAGCCTGGTTATCGTGATGCCTTCTATAAACTGTACTCCGATATCGATGGCGTAATGACGCAGGGGCATGGTGATTCCTGCCCCGTTTCCGGATTCGACGCAGAACATTCTGGCAAAAGAGTGACCAGGGAGAGGACCAAAGGTGTCGAACCTTCCCTCCCTTTTTCTGAATTTAACGCCGAATTGCTCCAGGTCGTAGATTTGCTGTTCAATTCCGCGCACCATGACCTCTACCAGCTTTGGGTCGTTGATGAAGCGGCCGGCAGAGATGGTATCCTGGAAATGTATCTCCGGGGTATCTTTTGCATTAGACATAGGACAAGCAGCACAGAATCCCCCCTTGGAGATGACGCTATTATTGCTATAGCCTGCTCGGGTCCTGGAGGCCAGCAGAACATCGACACCCTGTTTTCGTGCCTCTATAGCTGCCCTCAGCCCGGCGATACCCCCGCCGATTATCAATATGTCTGTGTTTATGACCGTAGGGCTTTTGATTTGCATCTTCTCTCTGTAAAGCCTCTTTCCTTGAAAAAGTGTTTCTGATGCTTTGAAGGCGGTGCCATAAGCGCTTGCCCGCAGATATTTACGTGCTGGTCGCGTAAGTTTGCCCTTTGCCCGACGTAGCGGCGACAAAAGAGTTGATTAATTTGCGGTCATATTCACGGGATTGTTCTCTGAGGACATATAGTCGAAAGATAACTGATTTTTCAGGTAGGCGCCATTCGAAAAAATCCTTTATCTCATCGGGGCCGAGTAAGGTTTCCTGGGCAGGGTCATATATCTTTACTTTCGAGGGATCCTCGATATCGTACAGGGGGTCCAGGCGGCGCGGGTCTTCTTGAGACAGGTCGATTTTAAATTTTATATCTTTTGTCGGCAATTGTTTTCTGATTTTCATCTCCAGTTCTTCAGGAGCAGAAATTTTCTGAGTGCCCTTAAGCTTACTATAGTCCTGTACACACTGGACAAGGCATTTCCATTTGAGTTTTCTTTCTATGATTTGTTTCCATGCTTCGGCAAGAGCCTTTTTCTCCTCGTTGCTGTTCTCCTCATGCCATTTTTGGACATCGCTTAGAATTGACCAGTCGTCCATTTTAAAGAAAGTATCCAGGTCTTCGTAGGGATTGATTTTGCCATAGAGAAGCTCTATCGTTTTTCCAAAAATTTCTTTCATGTGCAGCTCAATGGCTCTCACCGTGCGGTGATAATAGACACTGGAGTACATGTGGAACCTGAATTTGAGGAACTCCTCCAGCGCCGAGAGCGCCGGCAAATAAAGGGCAAGCCCCTTTTCTGTGGTGAAGGTGTAGTGTTTCAGTCGCTCAATATCGATGGGCTTAGGTAGAACTCCACACATATAGGCGTCGCGCCAGACATAATCCAGATTGTCTATGGTGTAGATGCCGGTCATCAAGCCTTTCAGGACAGTCAACCAGGCAGGCATTCCGTCAGAAGGTTCCTCTCCTTTCTTAATCAGGTAGCACAGATAATCTACATTGATCTCTCCATCTGCTTCTGTGAATCTGCCGCTCGGGCTTCTCTTGATCATGATAATGATGTCCTTAAGCTTTTCCCTGATAATCTTTTGCCCCAGGATTTCGTGGTTTATGAGCTTGCCATGCTCATCACGGTAATTATTCTTATCCAGGTATTCCTCATCGAAGAAGTGGCAGAACGGTCCGTGCCCGATATCGTGCAAGAGCCCGGCCAGGCGCAGGGTTTCTTCTACATATGCCCTGGATTTATCTACCCCTGTAGTTTCCTTGAGAGAATCGTAAAGGTGCGCGGCAAACAGCCCACCCAGGTGCATGACGCCAAGAGAATGCTGGAAACGGGAGTGCTCTCCCGAAGGGAAGACCCACCACACTGCCTGTAACTGGTGAATGCGGCGCAACCTTTGCATCCAGGGTGTATCCAGCAGATCCCTTTCCGTGCGTTCCGCCTTGTCCAGATCGCTGCCCGGACAGGTGAAATGAATATAGCCATGAATCGGGTCGGACAGCAAGTTGACCTCTTTATAGGTGCGGATTTGGAAATGGTTTTCCATAACACTCATTAATGTTGTTCTTCTCTTGTTTTCTCCATTTTCCGATCAGGGATATGGCGAGGCACCGTATTTTTTCATGACGTATCCGTGAAAACGTCCGGCATATTCCTCTGGATATTTATTGCCGTTTTCGGCAAATAATACCATGAGACGGCCGAGTTCCCATGCGGATTTCATATCATATTCCTTTTGTTTAACTTCGCCTGGTGTGCGGGCGTAAGCCCCGATGCATTCCACGCAGAGTATATGGCTGTAAAGAAAAAAGCGGCGCAGCGGCATGAGCACTGCCGTATCTACAGCCATAAGTGCTCCGACGCCAATGCCGGCTCCTACCTTATTGGCTAATTTCCCCGCTGCCGCGATTGGATAAACTCGATCCAGGAAATTGGCTCCCAACCCGCACATGGTCCAGTAAGTGGGAGCTCCGATGATTATGCCGTCAGCCGCTACCATCTTCTCGGCAATTTCCTCCATGTCGTCTTTGAAATGACAGACCCATGTACCTTGACACGTAAAGCAACCGTCACAGGGATGAATATTTTTGTCCCTGATGAGGATTATTTCGCTTTCAGCGCCGGCATCCTCGGCTCCTTTGAGTGTTTGCTGCGTGAGTATCTCTGTGTTCCCCCCGACTCTTGGCGTGCATACTATACCCAGAATTTTCATTTTCCCTCCCTGTTATTTTTATTTATTGTTTCCCTTGGCGATTTAAAGCCGCAAAAACAAAATTCCGGGAGATCAAGCGCGAACTTGTCCGTTGCCCAAGATAGTCCATTTATAACTGGTGATTTCCCTTAAGGACATTGGTCCCCGGGCGTGGAACTTTTGGGTGCTGATGCCTATCTCAGCACCCATACCGAACTGGCTGCCATCCGTGAACCTGGTGCTGGCGTTAACGTATACACAGGCAGCATCTACTTCGTTAAGAAAGCGTTGAGCTGCCGCATGATTTTCGGTGACGATAGCTTCGGAATGCCCGGAGCCGTATGTTTCAATGTGCTCCAGCGCCTCGTCCAGGGAGCCAACTATCTTAATTGCCGCCGTCAGGGAAAGGAATTCTTTGCCCCAATCGCCATCCGCTGCAGGGACAATTTGCAGGAAGGGTATTGGCTTGAGAATCTCTAACGCCCGCTGGTCGCAATGCATTTCCACTCCGGCCTCGGCCCAGCGTCGGGCGATCTTGGGCAGGTAAGCAGGGGCGATTTCGGCGTGAACCAGCAGACAATCCAGAGCGTTACAGACGGTTGGCCGTTGCACTTTGGCGTTGTACGCGATAGCTGTTGCCTTTTCAATATCTGCCTCTTTATCGATATAAGCGTGACATACTCCTATGCCACCGGTGATGACGGGCATAGTGGCGTTTTCCGAGATGAGTTTTATTAGCCCCGCCCCGCCCCGGGGGATTATCAGGTCAATTACCCCCTTCATCTTGAGCATCTGCTTAACCAGCGCATGCTCGGGAGACTGGATAAACTGGATTGCGCCGTCGGGTACTCCCGCCTGACGGCAGGCTTCCTGCGCTATTCTGGCCAGGACGCTATTGGAATTGATGGCTTCCTTGCCCCCGCGGAGGATAATGGCGTTGCCTGATTTCAAACACAGGCAGGAGATATCTATAGTAACATTAGGGCGGCTTTCGTAAATTGCCCCGATTACCCCCAGGGGAACCCGTCTCTTGCTTATCTCTAGCCCGTTGGGCAAAGTACGCTTTTCTATTATCTCTCCCACCGGGTCAGGGAGAGCGGCTATTGCTCGCACGTCTTGTGCCATGGCTTCAAGGCGAGATGGAGATAATATAAGCCTGTCGATCATGGACTCGCTCATTCCCGAAGCCCTGGCGTCGTCGTAATCTACCCTATTGGCGGCAAGGATTTCCTCTTGCCGGGAGAGAAGAGCATTGGCAATATTGAGCAGGGCATTATTTTTAACGGCGGTGGAAAGAAAAGCAAGCCGACGAGAAGCTATTCTTGCCGCTCGTCCCGCTGCTTTTAACTCAAGTGCTGCGGATTGCCTCTTTGCTCTTTCTGCCACTTCACTGGTTTTCGAGGATGTATTTTCGTGATTATAGCACGACCATGTTGTTCCTGTGCACCGCCTCCTCACCGTAATCATAGCTCAGAATAGGTTTGATTTTGTCTGATTGTTGTCCTTTAATGAGAATAATATCGCTTGCCGCGTAGTTGGAGATGCCGCAGCCGACACGATTGCCTTGATTATCAAAAATCTCCACGATGTCGCCGCGGTGGAAGTTGCCCTTAGTCGTTATTATTCCTGCCGGCAACAGGCTTTTATTCTTTTCCTTAAGTGCCAGCGCTGCTCCTTCGTCTATCAGCAGCTTTCCTCTGGAAGCTAATCCGCTGAGCATCCAGCGTTTTTTGCTTTCCATCTTGGAAAGCAAAGGAGAAAAAAACGTGCCGACGTCTTCCCCGTTGCTGATTTTTGTCAAAATATCGGGTGTGTTTCCATCGGCAATGACTACGGCTATCCCGGAAGTGGTTGCTAGTTTGGCTGCTTCAATTTTGGTAACCATACCGCCTGTTCCCTGGGAATTGCGGGCATCTCCAGCCATGCGTTCTATCTCGACGTCGATTTTTTCCACTCTGGAGATGAGTTTGGCGTGAGGATAGAGGTGTGGGTTAGCGGTACATAATCCGGCGACGTCGGTGAGCAATACCAGAAGGTCGGCATCAACCAGGTTGGCTGTCATAGCGGAGAGGTTGTCGTTGTCTCCAAAGTCAGCCCCTTCAATCTCGTCGGTGGCGACGACATCATTTTCGTTAACGATGCAGATCACGCCGAGACCTATAAGGGAAAGCAGGGTGTTGCGCGCATTGAGATATCCGGCACGGTCAAGCAGATCTCTTTTGGTCAACAATGCCTGTGCTGCCATAATCCCTTGTTGGTGTAAAAGTTGTTCGTAGACTTGCATTAAACGGCTTTGCCCTACGGAAGCCATTACCTGTTTCGAAGGTATATTCTTATGCGAAGGTGACGCCTCGAGCTTTTCTTTGCCGGCAGCAATGGCTCCCGAAGATACTATCAGCAATTCCTTGCCCTGGTGACGCAGGAGTGCTACCTGCCTTATCAGGTGGTCCATTGTTTGCAAGCTGAGGTGGCCTGTTCCTGAGGTCAGGAGAGTGGTGCCGAATTTAACCACTATACGGTGATAAGACATAGTTAAAATTATAGCAAAGGACGCCGGTGAATGTTTGTATATTTGCTTATTTTGTTGAAAAACGTGCCGATTTCCCATGGAAAGAACACGGTTGTGCCTGACGCGCGAATAGCCAGGCGCCAGCTTGCAGCCGGGCATTTCTTGTCAGGGAAAGTTGGTGCAGGAGAAATGATTTATACTAGAATGTTCTGTTTATGAAATTGCATGGGCTGTTGCCGTTAATCTGGGAAACACAAGACTACAGGCTATTAAGGGAAAAAGTTTTTGAGCCTGGGAGCGAAGGCAGAGCAATAGTGCTGGAGGCGGCCAAACCTGCGCTCGTGGCTGCTCTTTATGAACAATGCCAGGTGCCTGTGCTGGTAATTACCGCTCATCCCGAGAATGTCCGGAGAATTCAGGAACAATTGTCGTCCTGGCTTACTTCCCCGGAGTGGGTTTGGCTTTTTCCTGAATCTGATGCTATGACTTATGAAGATGGCTCCTGTCAATCTGCCGCTTCCAGGGAGAGATTGCAGGTGCTGGCTGCTCTGGCTTTTTCTGAAAAAGAAGCTCCGTTGGTGGTGACATCGGTGGCTGCTTTTGCGGCCGAAACTATTTCCCTCAACGATTTCCACGCGATGGCGCACGTTTTGCAGCGAAACCTGGAGGTTGATCTGCCCCGTCTCATTGCCAGGTGGCAGCCTATGGGATACGAGATGGTGAATGTAGTGGAGGTGCCTGGCACGATGGCGCGCAGGGGAGGTATCGTGGATATCTTTTCTCCAGGAAGTAGCTTTCCTTTTCGCATAGAGTTGCTTGGCAAGAGGATAGAAAGTATCAGATTTTTTGACCCGGAGACTCAGCGTTCTCTGGAATCTATTGCCACGGCGATAGTTACTCCTGCCAGGGAAATAATACTGCCCGAGAGGGGAAATCTTCTCTCATACATGCGAGAAGATGCTCTTGTCGTTGTTGATTGTCCCGGAGAGGTTGAAGCTGTCGTGGGAAAGCTGCATGCGCGGGACGAAATAGCCAGAGAAGAGATGAAAGAAACAGGTGAGGTATTGTCTTTGCCTCCCTCTCCATACTTTGCATGGGAGGAGTTGCGGGCAGAGATAGGGAACAGGAAAAGGTTGCTGCTGGAGCCGTGGGAGGGAGCTACAGGAGAGGATGTTCAGAAGTTACCGTTTGCTCTCTCTCGAAGTTATGGGGGCAAGATATCGTTGTTTATAGAAGAAGTGAAGAGGAGGATAGAGAGGAAGCAGCGTATTGTTGTGGTTAGCAATCAGGCAAGTCGTCTCTCTGAATTACTGCGAGAACAAGATATGTATCTTGTTCCGGAGAACGAGATCGTAGATTTGCCGCCGCCAGGCTCTATTTCGTTGCTGCGTGGCTCCTTGGCCGAAGGCTGGGAAATTAAAAGTTTGTTGACTGTGATCACTGACGCGGAGCTCTTTGGCCCTGCAAAACATAGGCCGCGAAAGACAGAAAGGAAAATGACCGGGCATCTGGTTTATGGACGCCTGGCTCCGGGCGACTATGTGGTCCATGTTGACCACGGTATTGGCAAATTTCGTGGCTTGACCATAATGTCTGTTGAGGGAATTGAACAGGAATACCTTGTCTTGGAGTATGCCGCCGGTGATAGGATATATGTGCCTGCCGACCAGGTGGGGCGAGTTACCGCTTATCTTGGCAATAATGAGAAGCTGCCTTCCTTGAACCGTTTGGGCACGCATGAATGGGAAAGAACCAAGCAAAGAATCAAGCATTCCGTGGCCAGCATTGCCCGAGAGTTACTTTCCTTCCACGCCGCCCGGGAGGCAACGCCTGGCTTCGCCTTTTCTCAGGATACTTTGTGGCAACAGGAGATGGAAGACTCTTTTCCTTACGTAGAGACACCTGACCAGCGTGAAGCGATTGCCGCGGTCAAACAAGATATGGAAAAGCCCAGGCCGATGGACAGGCTTATTTGTGGAGACGTGGGTTATGGTAAAACTGAGGTGGCACTGCGCGCCGCTTTCAAAGCGGTGATGGATAGCAAGCAGGTGGTGTTGCTGTGCCCCACCACCATACTGGCTCAGCAGCATTTCGCTACTTTTAGAGAGAGGCTGCAGCCCTTTCCTGTAAAGGTGGGGATACTGAGCCGCTTCTGTTCTTGTGAAGAAGAGGAGGAAGTTACTGCCGGCTTGTCCTCCGGCGTAGTGGATATTTGTATCGGCACTCATCGTCTGTTGCAAAAAGATGTTTTGTTTAGTGACCTGGGATTGGTGATCATCGATGAAGAACAACATTTTGGGGTAGTGCAAAAGGAAGGCCTCAAGCGTCTGAAAGAGAATGTGGATGTGCTGGCGCTCAGTGCTACTCCTATCCCCCGCACTCTGCACATGTCTTTGGTGGGAATACGTGATATAAGCATAATAGAAACTCCTCCTGAGGAAAGGCTGGCGGTCAAGACACAGGTAAGTTTTTTCGATGAAGGGCTGATAAAGAGAGCAGTGTTGCGGGAGCTAGAGAGGAATGGCCAGGTTTTCTTTGTACATAACAGAATTCGCAGTATCTTCTCTATTGCTGCTCGATTGCAGGAGCTATTGCCCGACGTCAGAATGGCTGTATCTCATGGGCGGATGCCGGAACAGGAGCTGGAGAAGGTGATGCAGGCGTTTCTTTCCGGCAAACTGGATGTTCTGGTTACCACAACCATTATCCAGATGGGGCTGGACATGCCGCGGGTTAATACCTTGATTGTTGACCAGGCAGATAAATTGGGACTGACCCAGCTTTACCAGTTAAGGGGGAGAGTAGGTCGTGGTGCCGACGATGCTCATGCTTATTTTCTGGTTGACAAGGGAAAGCAGTTGACTCCACAGGCTTATAAAAGGCTGCGGACTATTTTTGAAGCCGATGAACTTGGTGCCGGACTTGGTATTGCTATGAAGGATATGGAGATTCGGGGGACAGGCAACCTCCTGGGAACTGAGCAGAGTGGACATATTGTGGCTGTAGGATTTGAACTTTATACTCGTTTGCTCGCTGAGGCGGTAGAAGAATTGCGGTCAGGGAGGGAGGAGTGCCTTGAAGAGAAAACCATTGCAGGCAAGGCGGGGAGATTCGCCAGTGTAGTATTACCCGTGTCTGCTTATATTCCTGAAGGATACGTGACGGATTTGGACGTGCGCCTACTTTTGTATCGACGACTGACAGAGATAAGGACAGTTGAGGAGATAGAGGATATAGGGAGAGAGATGGAAGATAGATTCGGGCAAGTTCCTGCGCCTGTGCAAAATCTTCTATATGTGGTAAGGATAAGAATTTTATCTACCCTGGGAGGAGTAATGGCTATTTTTACATCTGGCCGGCATGTTGTTGTAAAGACGGATAGCAGTATGTTGATGGATAGAGTGAAGAAGGTTGCAGACAGTCAGTACAGGGGGTTTGTTAAAGTAGGATCCGCACAAATAAGATTGGATACTGTGCAGTTGGGGGACAGGTGGCAGAACGCTTTAGAAGAAATACTGCAGAACATGGCTTGATCTTAGCATCAAAAAGAGAGAGGATTGGCCACTTTGTTCCGGGAAGAAAGGGCACCTCTCGATGAAACAAGAGGTGCCCTTTAATTTCAGGCTTGTTTCTTGCTGCTGAAATATTTGGTTTTGAGCAGCCAGGTTAAACCTACCGCTACAAAGACAAGCACAGCAGCAACGGTGAATGCCGTCGCATAGCTCTGGGTAGCGTCGTAGATTCGTGATCCCATCAGTGGGCCTAATATGCCACCGACGCCATAAGCGGTGAATACCAGCCCGTAATTAGCCCCCATGTTTTTGATACCGAAAGAGTCAGCGGTTATAGAAGGGAATATGGCAAAATTGGCGCCGAAACAAAAACCTACGATAGCGACTGTAACAAACAGCGTCGCGGTAGTTGTTGCGAAATGAGGGAAGACCAGCATCATAATTCCTTGCACCGCGAAAAGAATGAGCATGGTTTTTATCACGCCAATTTTGTCAGAGAAGAACCCGCTTCCAGGCCGGCCACCTGCGTTAAAGACCGAAAGAACGCCTGTGGCGATTGCGGCGGTAGCCGCTATTAAGCCGATTTCCTCCGCGTAAGCCGCCACATGCCCAATAACCATCAACCCTGCTGCGGCCATGAAGACGAAAATCACCCAGGTCAACCAGAATTGTCCCGTTTTAACAACTTCCTTCTGTGTGTATTCTCTGGGGCCGGTTGCGACTGAGGTATCGGACTTTTGTGGAGGGGACCAGCCCGTGGGCTTCCATCCCTCAGGCGGATTTTTCAAAAGGGAGGCAGCCAGCACGGCAATTACCAGTAATACCAGGCCGATTATCCAGAAGGTTGTACTTATGCCATAAGTATCTATCAAGTGATGTTGTAGCGGGGCAAAGATCAAGGCACTTAGCCCGAAGCCCATAACAACAAGCCCCACTGATAATCCAGGCTTGTCGGGAAACCATTTCCTTATTGTCGGAATGGGGCAGGCGTATCCCAGCCCGCATCCCGCGCCCGCTATCAGGCCATAAGTTACGCACAACAGGACAGGGTTTTGAATATCTCCAATGAACTGCGAAAGCAAAAATCCTGCACCGAGCAATATGCCGCCGATCGTGGCTATTTTACGGGGCCCTTTTTTGTCCTGCGCTCTACCTGCGGGGATCATCATGAGAGCAAAGACTATTAAAAATACCGTGAATGGTAAAGTGGCTGTTGTTTTGGACCATCCGTAAGAATCCATTAAAGGGCGCACAAAGACGCTCCAGGCATATACGATGCCCAGCATGAGGTTTAACAGAAAACCACCAATAAGAACTGTCCATCTGTTAGCTGGGATCAATGTTGCTACACCTCGGAAGAAACGCATGGATTTCATACTTATATCCTGCTTTGTACCAGAACATCCACGACGCTGGGATCGGCTAGAGTCGATGTATCCCCCAGCTTGTCAATTTCTCCGGAGGCGATTTTCACTAACACTCTGCGCATAATTTTGCCACTTCTTGTTTTGGGCAGCGCATCGGCGAACTGAATTTTATCCGGAGTGGCTATGGGGCCGATTTCTTTTCTTACATGTCCTGCCAGTTCTTTTTTGAGGTCATCGCTTTTTTCCTCGCCGGCATTGAGGGTTACATAGGCGTAGATCCCCTGCCCCTTGAGGTCGTGTGGCATGCCCACAACTGCGGCTTCGGCAACTTTGGGATGAGAAACCAGGGCACTCTCTACTTCAGCGGTGCCGATACGGTGCCCGGACACGTTGATTACATCATCTATCCGTCCCATCAACCAATAGTAGCCATCTTCGTCCCTGCGAGCGCCGTCGCCTGTGGTGTACACACCAGGAAACTGGACGAAGTAAGTGTTTTTGAATCGTTCGGGGTCGCCATAAACCCGGCGCATCAGCCCTGGCCAGGGCTTTGTGATAACCAGATAACCTCCCTCGTTTGTGTCGACGGGGGTTCTGTCTTCCCTGAGAATCTCCACTGCGACGCCGGGGAAAGGCACGGTAGCAGCTCCCGGCTTGATCGGCGTGGCGCCTGGCAAGGGAGAAATCAGAACGCCACCGGTCTCTGTCTGCCACCAGGTATCTACTATGGGGCATTTGCTCTTGCCAATCACCTCGTAATACCACATCCAGGCTTCAGGATTAATTGGCTCGCCCACAGTGCCCAGGATTCGCAAAGAAGATAAATCTCTCTTGTTGGGCCATTTATCACCCTCCCGCATCAATGATCTGAGGGCAGTGGGTGCGGTATAGAAGGTATTTACGCTGTATTTCTCCACGATTTCCCAGAACCTGTCTGGTTCGGGATATGAAGGCACTCCTTCAAACATCAGGCTGGTGGCACCATTTGCCAGGGGGCCATAAACAATGTAGCTATGTCCCGTTACCCAGCCAATATCGGCTGTACACCAAAACGTATCCTCATCCTTGTAATCAAAGACCCACTTAAAGGTCTGCATGGCGTAGAGGAGGTAGCCGGCCTGGGTGTGTAACACACCCTTCGGTTTACCGGTACTGCCGCTGGTGTAAAGAATGAACAGAGGATCCTCGGAATCCATTTTTTCCGGTTCGCATTCCGCCTTTATATCCGGAGAGACCATTTCCTCGTGATACCAGTGATCGCGTCCCTCCTTCATCGTGACGGCACCGTTAACCCTCTTGACGACGACGGCAGTGTTCACGTCAGGACATGCCGCCATGGCGGCATCAGCGTTCTTTTTGCTGTCAATGACCTTGCCATTACGGTAGTAACCATCACAACAAATGAGGAAGCTTGACCCACAATCCTGGATTCTATCCTTGAGAGCATCCGCACTAAAACCGCCGAAAATCACGCTGTGGATTGCCCCAATCCTGGCGCAGGCCAGCAAAGAGATGGCCAGTTCGGGAATCATGGGCAGGTAAATAGAAACACGATCACCTTTTTTCACGCCGAGCTTTTTCAGTACATTGGCAAATTTGCAAACTTCGTGGTAAAGCTCCTGATAGGTGTAGGTCTTGCTTTCTCCTGCTGGCTCGCCTTCCCAGATGATGGCGGCCTTGTTCTTGCGCCAGGTGCTTAAGTGGCGATCAAGACAATTGTAGCAAACATTCAGTTTTCCCCCTACAAACCACTCGTGCTCGGCATTAGCGAAATCTTCAACCAGTACCTTGTCCCATTTCTTGTACCAAACTAACTGCTCGGCTTTTTCTGCCCAGAATTTCTCGGGATCATCTATAGATTGCTTGTAGATTTTGCGATACTCGTCCAGATTTTTGATGTAAGCGTTGTCGCTTAATTCTTTAGGGGGAGGGAATACACGATTCTCCTCCATCATGGAAAGCATTCCTTTTGTAGTTGCCATAAATACCTCCGTTTTAATTTTTATACTAGCTCAACAGCACTGGCTTTTTACCAGAGAAAAATTTTTACAGGGCAACAAAATCAATTTGGCATATTAGCACGCCAGTTGCTGTAGACGCAAATAACACAGGCGCCGGAAATTTTGTCCGAAGCAAAAGGACATAACCAACGTCACATCAAAGATATTCCTTTCTGGCATAAGTGTTCTGCCTGTTCATTGTGGTAACTTCTTTTCCGTAATCAATTCCATTATGGAAACCAGCTCTCTGGTGGCTTTCGTGATATCGTCTGCGGACAACACAGCGTCAATCACGGCGGCACAATCGGCTCCGGCGGCCATAACCCGTCCGATGTTGTCCTTGTTAATACCTCCGATAGCTATCAAGGGAGAGGATATTGCCTGACGGATCTCTTTAAGAGCGTTAACCCCGACTACTGTGGAGCTAGCCTTTGTTTTGGAAGGGAAGATGGAACCTATTGCCAGGTAATCCGCTCCCTCTTGCTGCGCCTGCACTGCTTGTGCGGTGGTTTTTGCCGAACAACCGACTATTTTGTTTACTGGCAAATGTTTGCGAATCTCAAGAAGAGGGAAATCATCCTGCCCTATATGGATTCCGTCGGCGTCGGATGCCAGAGCCAGGTCAAGATAATCGTTGATGATAAAAAGCACGCCGGAGTCGGCGCAGAGTTTTTGCAGTTTTTGTGCGAGGGGCAGCAAATCCTTTTTGCTGTTTTGTTTATCCCTGAGTTGCAGAATGGCGGCGCCGCCTTCAATGACCTGTATAGCCGTTTCCAGTACATCTTTCCCCCTCAGTGAGGCTGTATCCAGGATAACATAAAGCCCTTTTAGATAGCTTGCTTGTTTCTGGCGCAACACGCTTGCGGAAAGCTTCTTTTCCAGGGTATAAAGTTCAAACCTGGCCCGGGCGAAACTGGCTGTATCCAGAACTGTTTCCGTTTCAGGCAATCTGGACAGCTCCTCCATTACGCGCAAAGCCTGCTCCGCCCTGCGAGCGTTTGCCGTAATCGTACCGGTCAATTCTGCATAAGGCTTGCTTTCTCCCTCCTCACTGTTATCAGGGAGACTCTGTTTTTTCAGGGTGTCTTTGGTTGGCTTACCGATATCGCGTTCTGCATTTCTCTGAAACAGGAGATGGATGTCCGGCGGTTGGGCTGACTGCGCCAGGGCATGACGCATTTTCCTGAAGCCATTGGTCAACTCGTAATCGTTTAAGATGAAGCGAGCGACATCCTCCAGCAGGCGCAAGCCCTCGGTGGCCCGGTTCAGATTAGCATCAAAGATACGGAGTAATCCCGGAGTCATATTCCTTTTCTTCAAGGAAGAACAGGATTTTTATCCTGGTTCTCAGTCTCCTTTGCCCCTGCTTTGCCTTCATCTTTATTGGGGATATTCTCGCTGGTATGTAAATTCACCCAGTATTTCGCCTGCCACCGGTTAGTCTGCTGGTATTGTTGCGACAGAAGCCTGAACAACTTTGGTATTTTCAATGTCATCTTTCTCTACAGGGCGGTATCCTAATTTTCGCATTGCAACCCAGGGCAGATGGTGACATAAAACAGGGGGAAAGTAAAGAAATATTATCATTGAAGCGGGGAAATTGACCGCAGGTCGGGGCATTACTTATACTTTACAGGTGACCGGGAGGGGTGACCGAGCGGTTTATGGTGACGGTCTTGAAAACCGTTGTGCTCGCAAGAGTACCGTGGGTTCGAATCCCACCTCCTCCGCCAATTTTCAAAATCCTCGCTGAAGCCGAGCCCCGCCTTTGGCGGGGCGAGGCAATCCCGATGGACATCGGGACCCAAAATCCTAATTTTGAAAATTGGCGATGTTTTCTGGACGAAGTTCGAACAATGTACGAGCAAAATCCGCAGGATTTTGACGACTGACGCACGCGCGGAGCGCGTGGTGGCTCTTTCCCAAATCGTACGCTCTGATTGCGTGGTGAAGCGAACAGTGCGCGCCTCGCGCTCCCTCCGGTCGCGAACCAAAACCAAAAATTTCCTTACCGATCCATTTTCGGTGGGGGGTGTGGGGGGAGCCACTTAAAAAATGAAAGGAAATTTTATGGTTTTGTTTCCGTCGTTTCATAATCCAATTATTCACACTTGTATTATAACTTATTATTGAGCCAAAACACAACATAATGTTATACTAACTTGTGTTGATAAGTTTTCATAAAATATGAGTAAAACCACAGCCCAAAAGTTTGGCGAAAACATGAAGAAAATTCGCCTTGAAAAAGGCATGTCGCAAGGCGACATCTGCCGAGAGTTAGGTTTAGATAGGGCGTATATCAGCAATGTTGAGAACGGCAAGCAAAATCTTACAATCAGCACAATGGAAAAGGTCGCCAAGGCGTTGGGAGTGAATATTGATCAATTGTTAAAATAAGCCTATGACACAAAGCCAAACAATTTCAAAAATAGCAGATACATTCGACATAAATACAATTTATGCGCGAAGGCTTTTCCATATTGCAAATAAAGATAATTTGTTTGACGATATTGCGAAGATTCTTGAAGAAAAGCCGAAGCCGTTTGTGAAATGGGTTGGTGGAAAAAGGCAACTACTGAAACAATTTCGGCTTTTGAATCTGTACCCTCCTGCTAACTTTGATCCAAAGCTAAACAAGTATTTTGAACCATTTGTTGGTGGCGGTGCTGTTTTTTTCGATTTACTTCCTGAAAAAGCAGAACTATCTGATTTAAACGAGGAGCTTGTCATCGCATACAATGTCATAAAAAATGATGTTGATGGACTTATAAAGTCGCTAAAAAAACACAAATACGAAAAAGAATACTATCTCAAAGTGTGTGCAAAAAATCCGAAAGAATTGTCGAATAATGTTGAGGTTGCCTCTCGCTTCATTTACCTAAATCGTACGGGATTCAACGGAATGTATCGCGTAAATAGCAAAGGTGGATTCAATGTACCTTTCGGAAGATATAATAATCCGATCATTTGTGATGAAAAGAATTTGCGACGAGTTTCAAAATCCCTACAAAAAGTCTCAATCAATCATCAAGATTATAAAGAGGTTTTAAAAAATGCAAAAAAGGGCGATTTTATTTATTTTGATCCGCCTTACTATCCAATAAGTAAAACGGCTTCATTCACTTCATATACTGCGGAATCGTTTTTGGAAAACGAACAAACGGAGCTTCGCAATACTTTCGCTGAACTACACAAAAGAGGCTGTTTCGTAATGCTTTCGAATTCAGACACACCATTCATTAACAAAATTTACTCGGAAATCCCAAGTGCAAAGATAACTAAAGTAGAAGCAGGTCGTACTATCAACTCTAAGGGATCAAAAAGAGGAAAAATTACCGAGGTATTAGTAACAAATTATTGAACAATATGGATAGAAATTTTACAGACTTAATAAACACGTTCAAAAGCTCCATAAAGACTTGGGATTACTTTGTAAATTGGAAAAAAGTCTTTGCAAATAGCTCTGATTTAGAAATATCTCTCAATAAACTAAATTACCTTCTTGGAAAAGATAATTTAGAAGATGAATTCAAAAAACTTTATGCCTCCAATCCTGACATCGTGAAGGCGCTTCCCGTTCTTTTGGCGGTTAGAGAAAACAAGCTTGAAGTTTTTGATAAGGTAACAAAAGATTCTGAATTTTTTGATTTTACAGGGACCGAGAATAATCCAGATAAATATTATGAGTTTCTTGAAAAATCGGGTCTTGCGCGCTTATTTCAAAAGGACGGAATCAAAAATCTTGTTGACTATGTAATGGGAGTAGAGGTTGGGCTTGATAGTAACGGGCGCAAAAATAGAGGCGGAACCCTTATGGAAGAAATAGTTGGTACGTTCATAAGTGATTTTTGTACAAAGCAAGGATTCGAATATATGGCACAAGCTCGAGCTGCGGACATAAAAAGCAAATGGGGCTTTGAAATCAAGGTGGATAAATCACAGCGCAGTTTTGATTTTGCAGTTTTCAATCCTAAAAATAACAAGATCAAACTTTTCGAAACAAACTTCTATAATGGTGGCGGTTCAAAGTTAAAAGCAGTATGTGGCGAATTCCGCAGTCTTTACAGTGAGTTAAGAGAACAAAATATAGATTTCGTTTGGATTACTGACGGATTAGGATGGACAACGGCGAAGCGACCATTAGAGGAAACATTTAATCATAATGATAAGTATGTTTTTAATTTGAATATGCTCGAAGAAGGCATATTGGAAGAATTAACATGGTAAACGAATATGCCCATCAAGAAACTACATCCTGATGATTTTGAATTAGAGTGCACGACGGTGTGGGCATTTCCACGTCGTGGTAATTGGGCTACTCACACTTCTGACTGGCGAGGAAACTGGTCGCCCGAAGTCGCCCGAAATCTTATTTTACGATACTCACAAGAGGGCGATATTTTACTTGATCCGATGGTTGGTGGAGGAACGACAGCAATTGAGGCGAAAATTTTAAATAGAAATATTGTCTGCTCTGACGTGAATGATACTGCGCTTGAGCGAACTAAAAAGTGTCTAGCTTTTGATGTTGAAAATGAATCTTGGCAAAAGGTTCTCAAAAGAGACGCTCGTGATCTTGGGAAAGCAAATGATGAAAGCGTTGATTTCATTCTCACCCATCCTCCTTACGCCGACATAATCAAATACAGCGAGGGGCAAATCGAAGAAGATCTCTCTAATATTCACAACATAGACGGCTTTGCAGATGAAATGGAAAAAGTCGCAAGAGAATTATATCGGGTACTGAAAAAAGATAAATATTGTGCAATTTTAATAGGAGATACGCGGCGAAACAAAATGTATCAGCCTCTTGCCTACAAAATCATGGATAGGTTTCTTAAAGCTGGTTTTCAGTTAAAGGAAGATATCATTAAGCGACAATACAATTGCAAGGCAACAGGTTTTTGGGTCGAAAAGTCAAAGGCAAATAATTTTCTGCTTATAATGCACGAACATTTGTTTATTTTCCAAAAAATATGAATAAGTTAAATATAAAATTACAGAATTGCTACGGAATCAAAAAGATTGAAAAAGAGTTTGATTTTTCTGATCGAAGCACCTATGCGATATATGCTCCCAACGGAGTTATGAAAACATCTTTCGCAAAAACTTTTGAGGATATTCGTCTCAACCGACCTTCAAAAGATTTAATTTTCCCTGCAAGGGAAACTCTCCGAGATATTAAAAAAGAAGATGGAACTGAATTAACTTCAGAAGAGGTTTTTGTAATAGCGCCATATAGAGATGATTTTAGCTCTGAAAAAATGTCCACGCTTCTTGTAAATAAGGAGCTGAAAGAAAAATATGATTCTATCCATATAAAAATAGACGAAGAGAAAAATAATTTGATAAAAGAACTCACGCGTTTGTCTGGTTTGCGGGACGGAGTGGAAAAGGAAATTTCAGAAACTTTTATCCTTACCCATGGCGGGGATTCTGTTTTAGTGGCCCTAGAGAGTGCGGAAGGAAGGGTTTTAGATAAAACAGAACCACTATATGCAGATATTTCTTACAAAGAGATTTTTAATGATAAAGTCTTAGCCTTTCTTCAAACAAAAGATTTTAAGAAAAAAGTTGCAGATTATATAAAGAAATACGACGAGCTTATCGCTGAATCGAGATATTTTAAAAAAGGTGTTTTCAACCATAACAATGCAGCTGCCGTTGCGAAAAGTCTCATGGACAATGGTTTTTTTGCTGCGGAGCATTCAGTGTCTCTACATGATAATAAAGGCGACAATAAAATTGCTACAAAAGAAGAGCTAGAAAAAGTTATAGACGATGAGAAAAATGCAATATTGAAAAATCCTGATTTGGTAAAGGCCTTTGAAGATATTGATAAAGCTCTTAACAAAAACGAAGACCTCCGAAAATTTCGAGATTATTTGGTTAATAATGAAAAAATTATTACCGAGTTAGAAAATCCTGGAAGTTTTAGACAAAAAATATGGGTTTCATATCTAAAAGACCAAAAAGAACTTTACTCTAATTTTTTAAAGGAGTACCGTATTGGCAAAGAGGAGTTGGATAAAATCGTAGAGAAAGCAAAATCTGAAAAGACTGATTGGCTCAAAGTTATCGATATTTTTAACAAAAGATTTTCCGTTCCATTCAAGCTAGTTGTACAGAATCAAGACGACGTGATTTTGAAATCAGAAGTACCGATTATTGCCTTTATTTTTAAGGATCATGACGGAGAGGCGACCGTAGAAAAAACAAACCTGCTTCAAGCGTTAAGTAGTGGAGAGAAGCGCGCCCTTTACATTTTGAATATTATTTTTGAAGTTGAAGCAAGGAAAGAAGCGCATCAATCTTCACTTTTTATCGTTGATGATATTGCAGATTCTTTTGACTACAAAAATAAATATGCAATTATTGAATACCTAAAAGAAATATCCGAACAAGCCGACTTCCGACAGATAATTTTGACGCATAATTTTGACTTTTTTAGAACTGTACAGAGCAGATTAGCACTTTCCCGAGACGGTTACTGCTTAATGGTTGAAAAGACAAAAGATGAGGTCAGATTGGTTAACGCAGAATATCTTAAACCTTTCGAGCATTGGATGAAAAATCTAAATGATGAGAAAAAGCTCGTTGCTTCAATACCATTTGCCAGAAATATTGTTGAGTATACGAGGGGAGAAAGTGACGCTGACTATTTGAAATTGACGTCCATATTGCATGTTAAATCAGACTCAGACAAGATAACAAAAAAGGATATAGCGGAGATATATAAAAGAATTTTTCCAAGCCTTTCGTCCTTAACATTGACTGATGAAGATGACGTAGTACTAGACAAAATTTTCACATTAGCGGACGGGTGTCTGAGTGATCCCGAGGGAATAAATTTAGAGAACAAAATACTGCTTGCTATTGCAATACGTTTACAGGCTGAAAAGTATATGCTTGATAAGCTAACTGACAAAAGTGAGGCGACAAATAATCAGATGCGGACGTTTTTTGATAGATTTAAAAATGAATTTAACGCTACAAAAATAGATGAAATAAAAACGCTTGATCAAGTCAACTTGATGACACCAGAAAACATCCACTTTAATTCCTTTATGTACGAACCAATTCTTGATATGTCTGACGAACACCTTAAAAAGCTTTATCAAGATATAAAATCCTTGTAAGGGAGTTCCGCTTGCGCGCGCATGGGAGGGTTGGGGCAAGCGCATATAGACCTGCTTGTGCCATTCGATAGTTTGGCACAAGCCGCTTTTTTAGAGTTACCACGAGCGTTATCGAAGCCATAGAGCGAACACGAAGCAAGCACCGGAGAGGCTCTGCGAACGAATGTGAGCGGCCAATGCGAGGTGGTTGCGAAGTGTGAGCGGACGACAAAGCTACCACAAAACACGGAGAGGAAGCGCCTCGCCCGACGCAAATGACGGAGAAAAGGACGGACGAAATATCGCCACCATGCTAAAATACAAATACGAGTCCTTTTTGGAGAAATGAAGCGACGGAAACAAAACCATAAAATTTCCTTTCATTTTTTAAGTGGCTCCCCCCACACCCCCCACCGAAAATGGATCGGTAAGGAAATTTTTGGTTTTGGTTCGCGACCAGAGGGAGCGCGAGGTGCGCACTGTTCGCTTCACCACGCGATCCGAGCGTACGGAGAGGTTCAGAGCCACCACGCGCTCCGCGCGTGCGTCAGTCGTCAAAATCCTGCGGATTTTGTTCATACAATGTTCGAACATCGTCCAAGCAGTACCGCTGTGATTGTTTCCGATAGCGGAAGGAAAGATGCCTATCCTTGCTTTTGAGGTTGTGAGTTGAGCTTGAAAATGGTGTCTGGATAAATTGAAGTAAATGGAGGTAAAAGGAATGCATGGCAAGTTCGTTACGGGGATTAATTGTATGGATGGCAGGGTACAGTTGCCCGTGATCGAGTATTTGAAAGATAAATACGGTGCAGATTACGTGGATATGATCACAGAGCCGGGGCCGATTAAAATTTTATCCGAAAACGAAGAGAAATTTGCGGTTGAATCTATGAGAAACAGAGCAAGAATTTCCGCTGAATGTCATGGCTCAGGTCTTGTTGCTGTGGTGGGGCACTACGATTGTGCGGGAAACCCTGTTTGCAGGGAGGTTCAGAGAACGCAGACTCTCTCCGCTATGGAGGTGGTCAGGTCATGGAAGCTTCACGGGCAGATTATAGGATTGTGGGTCGACGAGAACTGGGAAGTCTGTGAAATATGAGAGTGGGCGCTATGCCTATTTTGTTAAAGTCGTTTGATTTGAGGCTTCGTATATCCGCAGAAGTGAAAAATCCCAGGCCCATTTCCACCAGATAGCTTTGAAATTGGGCCTGGGATTTTAGTTAACAAACGCCTGGTTTAGTCTTTTTTGTACTTAGCTTTTCCTTCCTCATAGAGGTCGCCGCCGTAGATATCGTTTACCACAGTAGCGGGAAAATCCTCTACCTCCAGCTTTCTCAATGCTTCAGCGCCAAGATCGTCATAAGCCAGTACGTCAGCCTTTTTGATGCTCTTGGAAATGAGCGCACCGGCACCACCTATAGCGCCGAAATATACTGCCTTATATTCCTTCATGGCATCTTTTACTGCCTGCGAACGCATGCCTTTGCCGATCATCCCTTTTAAACCTTCGGCTATCAAGCGAGGAGAGTAACTGTCCATGCGATAGCTGGTAGTAGGCCCGGCAGAACCGATAGCCTTGCCCGGTCTGGCGGGAGAGGGGCCCATGAAAAATATGGTAGCTCCTTTGAGATCCAGCGGCAGTTTTTCTCCCTTGTCCAGGGAGGTCACCAGTCTCTTGTGGGCGGCGTCTCTGCCTACATACATAACACCGCTGAGCAGAACCTCATCTCCTGATTTGAGGTCCTTTACAATTTCATCCGTAAGGGGAAGCGTAATCTTCTTAGCCATAAGTATCCTCCTTTTGCTTCGAGCTATATGGTTGCCTCTTCATGCCGGTTGCACCAGCATTGCATGTTAACTGCCACTGGCAGACTGGCAATATGGCAGGGATGTGTTTCCACGTTGACGGCGAGAGCCGTGGTTCTGCCACCATAGCCCATAGCCCCGATACCCAGCTTATTGACCTTTTCTAAAATTTCCTTTTCCATTTCGGCAACTTCAGGGTCAGGATTGTGCTCTCCCATTTTGCGCAGGAGCGCTTTCTTTGCCAGCATCATGGTCTTTTCCGTTGTGCCCCCGATACCAACGCCGACAGTAACAGGAGGGCAGGGATTGCTGCCAGACTCGCTGACGCGATTGACCACGAAATCTATGATTCCCTGCCGTCCCTGTGCAGGGGCAAGCACCGTCAAACGGCTCATATTCTCTGAGCCTCCCCCCTTGGGCAGCACAGAAATTTTGAGTTTATCCCCCGGGACTATTGTGGTCCAGATATCGGCAGGAGTATTGTCCTTGGTGTTCACTCTGGCGGAAAAAGGCTGACGCACCACGGACTTACGCAGGTAGCCCTTATCGTATCCCTGGCGCACTCCTTCGTTCACCGCCTCATTGAGGTCTCCGCCCACTATATGTGCTTCCTGCCCCAGTTCTAACCAGACTACGGAAAGACCTGTGTCCTGGCACAGGGGAATTTGTTCCGCGCCGGCAATGTCGGCGTTCTCCAGTATTTTTCCCAGCACCTCTTTGGCGACCGGAGATTCCTCGGCGTCGTGAGCTTTCTTGATAGTAGCCAGCACGTCGTCGGGGAGATAATGACAAGAATGTTCAAATAACCTGCTTACAGTTTTGATAATTTCATCGGTCTTGATTTCCCTCATGAGTATCCTCCTTAATCAGTTACCGCAGGGGCGATACACCCTGTTTTTACTAAGGCATCGTGTAATTCTCTGGCTTCATTTATTGATTTCTCGACCTTCTTGCGCAAGTTCTCGCGACTGATGGTGACCCCGGCGATGCCTTCCCTCTGGGCTTCCATCCCCACCTCCACGGCTACGCGTATAAAAGATTCAGGCTCGTCCATTCGGGGACAAATATCCTTTTCTGTGCCGCGTTCCTTGGCGTATTGTGCTAATGTTTTAGCAGCAACGAGACACATTTCATCAGTGATGGTTTTTGCTCTTACGTCCAGCACACCACGGAAAATAGCAGGAAAACCGATGGAGTTGTTTACCTGATTAGGGAAGTCCGATCTACCAGTGCCTACTATCCTCGCTCCTGCCTCTTTGGCTTCCCATGGCCAAATCTCGGGGATGGGGTTAGCGCAAGCAAAACATATGGCGTCTTTGGCCATGAGCTTGATCTGCTCAGGCTTGATGACACCGGGTCCGGATTTCATAAATGAAATCATAACATCGGCACCTGTCAAGGCCTCTGAGACGCCTCCCTTGAGATTGCCAGCATTCGTCTTGCTTAACATCTCGCCACGATATTTAAACAGCCCTTCCAAATCCAGGTCGTTGGTGAGAATTGCAGACTCTCCGTCGACCAGGTCCACGACTCTTATATTTTCTGCGGGGACTCCTGCTTTTATGAGGAGCCTCATTACTGCAGTTCCTGCGCCTCCTATGCCGAGTTGTGCTACGGTTACTTCACTTATTTTTTTCCCGATAATATCCAGTGCACTGTATAGCCCAGCCAGAACAACGGTTGCTGTTCCTTGCTGGTCATCATGCCATACGGGAATCTCCGCTTGTTCCCTTAATTTATCGAGAATATAGAAGCATTTGGGATTGGCAATGTCCTCCAGGTTGATGCCTGCAAATGATGGCTGAAGCCATTTAACCGCCTGAATAATTTCATCAGGATCTTTGGTGCCTAAACATATAGGGACCGCATCCACTCCACCCAGATGCTTAAACAGGAGGGCTTTCCCTTCCATAACCGGATATCCTGCCTTGGGGCCAATGTCTCCCAACCCGAGCACTCTTGTGCCATCGGAAACCACGGCAACCGTGTTCCCGCGATTGGTTAGTTCGTCAATCCTGGCTTCGTCTGCCTGTATTGCCCGGCAGGGCTCAGCGACTCCGGGAGTGTAGTATATGGCAAAATCGTTGATGTCGCGCACCTGGCATTTGGGGGCCGTTTGCATTTTACCGCCATAAAAGGCGTGGAGCTTCATGGAATCTTGCGCCGGTTTTTTCGCTTTAGCTAGAAGCTCCTCTCTGGTTACTTTTTCCGACATGGTTCTTCCTCCTTTTGTTTCTGAATTGCCCTTATTTTGATCCCCAAAACGCTTCCAGCATAGGCTCGTGGCGCTCTTTTGTCAAATTTGCATGAGAATACTTCCTCCAGAGAAGCAGTAGTCTTGAGCATATCTTCTCAATAGGTTTATAATAACCCGAGCTATGATTGGACTGGAAAGTATCAGGAAATTGTCTCGCGTGTCGGCAACGAAAATAGTGTTGCTGGTGGTTGATGGGGTGGGAGGATTGCCTTTTGTGCGCACGGGCAAAACTGAACTGGAGACAGCGCATAAGCCTAACCTGGACAGCATAGCCAGTGAGGCAATTTGCGGATTGGTTGATACCGTGGGTACGGGGATTACGCCGGGGAGTGCCCCAGGCCACCTGTCTCTTTTCGGTTATGACCCCATCAGGTACGATATTGGCCGCGGTGTATTGGAGGCAGTGGGAATAGACACGAAACTCGTGCCCGGGGACGTGGCTGCCCGTGGCAACTTTTGTACTGTTGATGGTAAAGGCATCATCACCGACAGGAGGGCGGGGCGCATCTCCACGGAAGAAAATGCCAGGATATGCCGCATTTTGAGCGGGATTAAGGTGAAGGGATGTGAGGTGCAGGTTCTGCCTGTTAAGGAGCATAGATTCGTGCTTATCCTGCGGGGTGAAGGATTGTCACCGGGGCTGACAGCTACCGACCCCCAGCAGGTAGGGCTTTCTCCCCTGGGAGCAGAAGCACTTTCTTCAGAGGCAGAGAAAACAGCGGGCATGGTCAATGATTTTGTGGCTCAGGCAGAGGAGAAATTGCGGGGAGAACGGTTTGCCAACATGGTGCTCATGCGCGGGTTTTCCAGCCTTCCTGATATCCCGACCATGCCCGAGATATATAAGCTCAAAGCTGCCGCCATCGCTGTTTATCCCATGTATCGTGGCCTGGCCAGGCTGGCAGGCATGGAGGTGCTGCCTGCAGGAGAGGATATTTCAGGACAGATGGAGAGCTTACGCCGCTATTATACTGATTACGATTTCTTCTTTATTCATTTTAAGAAAACCGATTCCAGGGGGGAGGATGGTGATTTTGAGGCTAAAGTGCGAGCCATCGAGGAGCTTGACTCTGCGCTTCCTGCTTTGCTTGATTTGCGGCCGGAGGTGCTTATTGTTACCGGCGACCATTCCACTCCTGCCGCTTTATCCGGGCATAGCTGGCATCCTGTTCCTTTTATGCTCCGCTCCCGCTGGTGCCGTCCCGATAAAGTGTCTGAATTTTCCGAGCCTGCCTGTCTTGCGGGGGGCATGGGACGGTTCCCTGCTACAGAGATAATGCCTCTGGCTATGGCTAATGCTTTGAAGCTGGACAAATTCGGAGCTTGAATGGGATGAAAGTTGAAAAGGCGGTTATCGTTGCTGCCGGACTGGGCACCAGATTTTTGCCTGTAACCAAATCTGTGCCAAAAGAACTGTTGCCATTAGGAGGCAAACCGGTCATACATCATGCGGTGGAGGAGGCTGTCGCCTGCGGCATCAGATCAATCGTTATAGTTACATCGCAGGGTAAAGAAGCCATCGAGAAATATTTTGATGTGGATGTTGGCTTGGAACTGGTGCTGAAAGAAAAAAACAAAACTGCAATGCTGGAGGAAGTACGGCGGTTATCCTGCATGGCTGACATCTGTTACGTTCATCAGCAAGAGCAACTGGGGTTGGGGCATGCTGTACTTAC
>DKFF01000017.1 GCA_002452795.1 Dehalococcoidia bacterium UBA6803 | reverse complement strand
GCTGAAGGGGTTGGTGTTTATCCTGCTCCCAGAGCCGGAGCGTTTTGGGGTCCACGCCGATGACCCGAGCCATTTCATCTTTCGTGAAGCCATGGTACATGCGGGCTTTGGTAATCCGCTGGCCCAGGGTGCTCTCCGGTAGTCTCTCAAAACAGCCCAGGTAAGCAACGGGAACGCCTAGAGCATTAGCCAGCGCACGCAAGTTAGGCAGTACAGCGTTGAACTTATCAGCCTCCAGGTTTCCGATGGCGGTAACGGATAATCCAGTGTCTGCAGACAGGTCACGGATGGTCATGTTCTTGGATACCCTGGCCTGCCGCAACCGTGCCCCAGGGCTATCACCTGACCACTGGTGGCCCAACAACCACGGCGGCATTTTTGCCCGCCGAACCACAGAAAGGTCAAGGATATTCTCTGCACGCTTGAGGAGATAATCAACGGAAACATTAAAGACTTCGGCTAAACGAATTAACGTTTCATAATCGGGCTGCCGCTTACCTGATTCGTAAAATGAAACGGTCGATTCCCCTATTGATAACAACTTCGCTAGCTCGGCTTGGGTTAACCCCTTTTCTTTTCTAAGTTGTCGTAACCTTTTACCAAAGTTCATGGTTATCACCACCTATTAATATTATACCTTGCAAATAGCAAAGTTTACAGATGGCAAGAACAAACTTTGCAAAAACGAAATTTTCTCTTGACAAAGTGCAAAGTCGAGTTTATAATCGAATTAGAACTTGGCGAACAGCAAAGTTAATGGAGGTGATGGCATGAATAAGCTAAAACAATTCCGCGAAGAAGCTGGTTTAACCCAAAAGCAAATTGCTGAAAAACTTGGTGTTTCAGAAAGTTACTATTGCCAGCTTGAAAACAACAAGAGACGGATGTCTTTGCAATTAGCATTAGACATTGCAGCTATTCTGAAAAAAACGCCGAATGATATTTTTTTACCCAGTAACTTTCAAGAACAAAATAAAAATTCGGATGCCTTTGATGCCACTGGAACCGAATGATTGGAGGTATATCTGTGCACGACAAGGTGTTTGAATACGAGAACCACTACGCAATGAAAAAGAACCGTATCAAAGTACTAGAAAATAGCCGCTTTACATGCCAATACTGCGGCGGGACTGCCACAGAAGTTCACCACAAAGACGGATCTAAAAATAATCACGCACCAGATAATCTAATTCCAGTTTGCCACAAATGCCATATGCAAATTCACGCTGACGAAAATAGCGCTCCACGATGGGACACTGAAATGATTTTAGTTGCCATGATGCAACATGGGTTAAACAAAGGCGAGCTTGCTGCGCGAGCAGGCATTACTCGCCAGACTATAACTCGGCTACTAAAAACGGGCTTAACCAAAAATAGCACCATGAAACGAATAGCGAACATATTAGGATATCCAATTGAAGCATTTCTCTTACCGAAAGAGGCCTTTAAACTCAGTCAACTCGAAAAACGTGCGGCAACTATCAACGATATCAAGCTGGCTATTGAATGCAAACTGGAAGCGGTACAAGACCCTGTTCTTCACAGACGCTATCACATTTGGATCGCCAACGATATTAAACGGCGTTTTGGAGTCAGATCATATTTTGATGTTCCCAAAGAGCGCATCGACGAAGCTATCGAGTTTATTAAACAGTGGGCAATTCCCGGTACCAATAATCAAGAGGCGGCCACCACCGAGGCCGTAAACCAGTAGCGTAAAGGAGGTGATGCCTTGGAAATATTGCATGATAGAAAATGGACAGCGTGGGATATCAGTTGAAATTGCCCTCCGCATTTGTGAGATTCTTAAAAAGTCCGTTGAGGAGCTTTTTGATGCTGCTGAAGTTCACGCTACGCCATCAACCGAACAAGCAGCCACCCTGGACGCAACTGGGACCGAGCAATAAAAACCTACGCAGGAGGTGAATGAGGGCTATGACACCTTATGAATTCATGCAAAAACAAAGCTTGCCTTATGAGGCTAAAGTAGTACACGCAGAAGTCAAGGCACTGGAATTTCGAGATTGGGCTATATCGAATGACCGTAATATCTGTGTCTCTATCGGTGGGCTAGACAGTATCACGCTGTACTACTTTTTGCGACACATAGGTATTGACGCTGTACCAGCTTCTGTTTCTGCTCTGGAGGACAAGAGCATCCAAAAAGTTCACAGGCAAATTCCAGGCTTAGTTCGCATCAAACCGTACAAAACAAAAGTCCAGGTTATTCGCGAGCACGGTTTTCCGGTTATCTCTAAGGAGAAGGCCCGGAAAATCGAAAATCTACAGAAGCCGGATAATCCAAAACAAACTTTTATCCACGCTATTATGACCGGCCAGATGGGCGAGCAGGGGAAATTTCAATATAGCAATCGGATTAAGTTGCCAGAAAAATGGATAAGACTTTTCGGCGGCTTGTATGCACACCACAGGCCGGATATAGATTGGGAAGAACAACGATTTCGTGGCATAGCACCGTTTAAAGTTTCATCGGATTGCTGTAAATGGATGAAAGAAAAACCTGCTCAAGACTGGCAAAAAGAAAACAACATGGTTCCCTATCTCGGACTAATGGCGTCTGAGGGGGGGCAGCGCGAAAAGGGCCTCATGAAAAACGGTTGCAATTACATTGGCAAGACAACGATTCGCAGTTGCCCTTTTGCTATATTCAGCAAAACGGACCTTTTGCAACTTGCCCTTGATTTGAAGGTGCCAATTCCATCTATATACGGAACGATTGAACGAGCACCAGATGGGACTCTCTACACAACCAGGGCACAAAGAACTGGTTGCTCCATGTGTGGATTTGGCATCCACATCGAAAAACGCCCGCATCGTTTTGATAGGTTGAGAGAGGACAGCCCACGCGAATGGGAATTTTGGATGCATAAGATAGGCTGGGGAAAAGTGCTTGATTACATTGGCGTGGGCTGGAGAGATGGAAGTCAAGGAGACGCCGATTTCTTACTGTCAGGTATGCGGCAAGGATTTTAAGCATCTGGACATGGGGGAAACAGCTCTATGTTGATCTGGCCAAAAAATACCTTACCGAAGGCATGCACGAGGTGAAAATCAAACCCTGAAAAGAAAAAGTCGGAGCAAATACGCGAGAACCCGTGCAGGCAATCCCCTCCCGCTTGAATAGTTC
>DKFF01000002.1 GCA_002452795.1 Dehalococcoidia bacterium UBA6803 | reverse complement strand
TGGAAACAGTGGAGATGTCTGGTTTTCGGAACAGGCAGATAGGCAGGCTTTCGGGCGGTGAGTTGCAGAGGGTCTTCATTGCCAGGGCGCTGGTGCTTGAGCCAAAGCTATTATTGCTTGACGAACCCACAGCTAGCGTGGATACGGCAATGCAGACCGAGTTTTATCAGATTTTGGATAGGCTGAGGCAGAACATGGCAATAATGTTGGTTTCCCATGATATCGGGGCGGTTTCCGTTTATGTGGATAAAATTGCCTGTCTCAATCGCCGTCTGTTTTATCACGATTCAAAGGAAATAAGTGCCGAGGAACTGAAAGCGGTATACGGGTGTCCTGTTGATCTGATTGCCCATGGAGTTCCTCATCGGGTGTTTAAGGAGCACTGAGCAGGTGGAGTTTTTGGAGATTATGCGTAATCCCGTTATTGCAGCGCTGCTGGCCAGTGTTGCTTGTGGGGTTATCGGCACCTATGTGGTGGTGAAGAGGATTGTATTTATCAGCGGAGGCATCTCCCATGCCTCTTTTGGTGGGATTGGATTAGGGTATTTTTTTGGTGTATATCCTATGCTGGGAGCACTGGTTTTTTCCCTTGTCTCTGCTCTGGGCATGGGAGCGGTGACCAGAAGGGCGAAGTTACCCGAGGATACTGCTATCGGGATCCTCTGGGCTATAGGAATGGCACTGGGGCTTCTCTTCGTTTTCTTAACTCCGGGATATGCTCCGGACCTAATGAGCTATCTGTTTGGCGATATTTTGTTTGTCTCTGTTATGGATATCAAGATGATGTTAATCCTGGATGCTGTTATAGTTTTGACCGTGGTCCTGCTTTACAAAGAATTTTTGACCATTTCTTTTGACGAAGGGTTTGGAGAGGCCTCCGGCATACCTGTGGAACGTTTGTATCTCGTTCTTCTTTGCCTGGTGGCCTTAACGGTGGTGGCACTGATACGGGTTGTGGGCATTGTTATGGTTATCGCCTTATTGACTATTCCGGCGGCAACGGCGAGGCAATTCACCCATAGTTTGCAGAAAATGATGGCTCTTTCTGTTTTTTTAAGCTGCGTTTTCACTTTGTGCGGGTTAGGGTTGTCCTATTTACTCGACTGGCCAACAGGTGCCACCATCATCCTTGTTGGCGGTGTGATGTTCTTCGTTTCCTGGGGGATCGTGGGTTTGGGGCGGAAAAAGCGAAAATACATTTCTGTGTAATGGAAGAAAATTACCCGACATGCTGGGAATAGAGAAGGGAATACTCAAGAGCAGACAGTCCTGGTTCGGGAAGGTGTCTCGTCTGCTTGAGCGGGAGCGCATTGAGGAGGGAGTGTGGGATGAATTAGAGGAGCTGTTGATCTCTGCCGATGTTGGTATGGAAACTGCGATCGGGCTGGTGGAAAGCACCAGGCGGCGCGTGTCTCGAGAAAAAATAGCGGATGTTTTGCAGGTACGCGCCGTGCTGAAAGAAGAGATGATAAAGGTACTGGATGTTCCTCGCAAAGAAGTTGATGTAAACACGAGGCCGCAGGTTGTCCTGGTTACCGGGGTAAACGGTTCGGGAAAGACGACGAGCGTTGCCAAGCTGGCTTACGAAGCTACTTCTCAGGGCAAAAGGGTAATACTGGCCGCGGCTGACACTTTCAGGGCGGCGGCTAGCGAGCAGCTTAAGTACTGGGGGGAGCAGGTTGGTGCCGAAGTTATTGCGCATCGTCCCGGAGGTGATCCGGGCGCTGTGGTTTTTGACGCTATGGAAGCAGCCAGAAGCAGAAAAGCGGATATGGTAATTGTGGATACAGCGGGGCGTCTGCATACCAAGTTTAATCTCATGGAGGAATTGAAAAAAATAAAGGGGGTAATATCCAGGTTTGATTTTGCTGCCCCGCCTGGAGTGGTATTGGTCATGGACGCCACCACTGGCCAGAATGGACTGGCGCAGGCACGGCAATTTGCCAGGACAATTGACGTAACAAACATCCTGTTGGCAAAACTGGATGGTACAGCTAAGGGAGGGATAGTTTTTGCTATTTGTGCCGAGCTTAAAATACCGATTGCTTATATTGGTGTCGGAGAGGGTTTGCAGGATATGCTTCCTTTTGTGCCCGAAGCTTTTGTGGAGGCTATCCTGGCTTGAGCAAGCCACAAAATGGAAAATAGCGCGTGTTGGCAGCTCGCTTTTTGCGCTATCGGTGATCTACAATTGATGTCTTATGCTGGCTGAGGAGATTGTATGGAGAAGAACAATGAGAAGCAAGTCATGAAAAAGGGCAGGGGAACACCGCTGGAAGACGGGGCACTATACAGCCGGGGCAGGGGCATTGAGCCCTTTTCTGTTCCCTCGCTTGATGACTATGCCGCCGTAGTGGGAGAGGAGCGGATACGGAAGTTGGAAAAATTGGCGGAGAGGCTCAAGGGGCTAAAGATACTGGAAATCAATTCGACGGCGGTGGGAGGTGGAGTGGCCGAGATGCTTTATTCTCAGGTTCCCTTTCTGAACCAATTAGGCATAGAGGATGAATGGTGGGTTTTACAGGGCAATGAGCAATTTTTCAGTATGACCAAGACTATGCACAATCTTTTGCAGGGAAAGGAGGGGAAGCTTTCTCCGGATATGACGCAGGTCTATCTTAAAACACTGCGGGAGAACGTAGACATTTACCGTCAAAATTACGAACGGTATAAACCGGATGTGGTGATTGCTCATGACCCCCAGCCGCTCGGGCTGGCTTGTCATTTAAAAGGCGAAAGAGATAAGTGGGTCTGGAGAGTTCATATAGATATGGAAGAAGAGGCTTTTGAAGCTAACCCTGCCTTGTGGGATTTTGTTAATAGCAGTGGCTGTCTCTATGACGCCGCCATTTTTTCCGGTAGTCATTATGTGGTGTACCGCTGGCCATTTGTGAAGTATATTGTTCCTCCCTTCATTGACCCCCTTTCTCCCAAGAATAGAGAGATGAGTTTTGACGAAATTAGTAAAGTGCTGGAGAAATACGGGCTGGACCCGGATATTCCATTGCTGGTGCAGGTAGGCAGGTTTGATCCATGGAAGGGAATTGACCTGAGTGTAAAGGCTTACAAACATGCCAGAAAGGAAGAAAAATGCCAGCTGGTTATTGCGGGCAATATGGCTGCCGATGACCCCGAAGGAGAGAGGATATTCGAGCGAATTTGTGAGGAAACAAAAAATGAATCTGGCATTCACCTTCTCAGATTGCCCGATGATGTGAATGAGAATGCTCTGGAGGTGAATGCGCTGCAAAGGGCAGCACGGGTAATATTACAGCCCTCTACCAAGGAAGGCTTCGGATTGGTTGTTACTGAAGCTATGTGGAAAAGAAAACCGGTGATTACCAGGGAGGTGGGGTCTATCCCCCTGCAGATTAAAGGGGGAGAGACGGGTTTTTTTGTTAATTCTGCTAAGAAAGCGGCTAAAAGAATAATATGTCTCTTGCAGGAGAGAAGAGAGGCAGAGATGGTGGGAGAGAAGGCTCATGATTATGTAAAAAAATGTTTCCTGATGCCGGACAGGGTGGCTGATTATCTCAGAATTGCCGATTATTTAGTCAATGGCAAGCTGAGCGACGACTCCATAATCAGTTTCTATCCCTGGTTTAAGTTGACAAGGAAGAAAACGGGTGTTTGTTATCGGCGTTAATCCTGTTGCCTTTTCTGTCGGCTCTTACGATGTGAGGTGGTACGGCATAATAGTCGCTGTAGCGGTCATAACCTTGCTGGCGGTTATTTTCCGGGAAGCGGACAAACAGGGATTTTCTCTGGATTTTTTGAGTAGCCTTTTTCTGTGGGGGGTTGTGGGTGGTTTTATTTGTGCCAGACTGGTTCATGTTATTGATCACTGGAGTTATTATGTAGCTCATCCTGGTAGTATTCTGGGGTTTACAGGTGTGGGGCTTTATGGAGCTATCGCCGGGGCAATACTGGGAGCATGGATCTATACCAGGGCAAAAAGAATCCCTTTCTCTGATCTGGCTGCCGTGGGCGATGCTCTTGCCGTGGGTGCGCCTCTGGCACAGGCTATCGGACGGCTTGGTTGCACGATAAATGGTTGTTGTTATGGTACTATTGCCCCCGGCCTGTCCTGGGCGGTAGTTTATACTCACCCGAACAGTTTTGCCCCCTTGGGGGTTCCGTTACATCCCGCACAGATTTATTTCGTGCTGTGGAATCTGGTGGTTTTTGCCATTATATGGCACATGCGCGGGCGGCTTAAGCCGCGGGGCTCGCTCTTTTTCCTGTACCTCTGCCTTTATGCCGCTGGTGACTTTGCTTTGAGGTTTTTTCGCTATGCCGACACGTCTTACGCCCTGGGGTTGCAACAGGCCCAGATTATCAGCTTGATTATACTGGCGGTGGCTTTGCCTGTACTCGTCGTCAGGATAAAGAAATTTCGCCGGGCGTGTATCACTGAAGGGGAATAACTTATAGGGAATTCTTTTTTTGTGCTGACGGAGCGAAGTCACAAAGGCTAAGGGAAAGAACTTCCTCTCTGCGCCACTGACTGACCTTAAAGTTATACACGATATCTATCTGCCTGGGCAGTTCAACAATTCCAGGATCGTTTCCCTGTGACTGTCCGCTGTCGTCATAATTGAAGGCAATAGCTCTCCATACAGTACCGCCCTGTTTTATTTCCAGTTCCAGGTGGTTACCCTGCTTGCCGATGCTGCGTTGCTTGAGCACTTCCACGCCCCGGGAGAGGAAGGTGGGCGAAGGATTTCCTTGTCCGAAAGGAGCCATTTGCCGGATGAGATTCAAGGTTTCGCCAGAAAAGCAGGTGAGGGGGATTTCAGCGTCAATGATTAACCTGGGCATAAGATCCAGATGGGCCAACTGGCTGTCAGCCATGGCAGTGAGCCTCTTTTTTACCTGGCTCAAGTTTTCTCTTGTCACCATGAAACCGGCTGCCATCGGGTGACCTCCGCAATTGATGAGTAGATCCTGGCATTGCTGCAGGGCGGCCACGATGTTGAATTCAGGGATGCTTCTGGCGCTGCCCCGGCAGA
>DKFF01000014.1 GCA_002452795.1 Dehalococcoidia bacterium UBA6803 | reverse complement strand
GCTCCGCCCCACATTTCCAGCGAGAAAAAACCTACCCTGTCCATCTTTTCCACAAGCGGAAGCATGTCTCTTGACCTCATCCTGGTCGCGATCAGTGACTGGTGAGCATCACGTAAAGTGGTGTCCGTAATCTTAATACCCATCTTTGGCCCCTTTGATGATTGCTATTTGTCCGCCTGATAAACCTTTAACCTGTTAATGATATAAACTGTTGGCTCTTTCGTCAATTAATGTAAACGCGCCCGGCTCTGATTGTAATGATGCGATAGGCTGATATATAATCCAGCCAGGAGGTAATATATGGCGCCTTCATTCTTTGATTAAAGGAAGATTGCATCATGGCGGAATTTGGATTTGGCCCGTCTTCCCGCGAGGATGAATTTGTTTTCGGTGCCCAGAGGCCTGGGTTTCCCGGCAAGTTCGTCCAGAAACAGATGGTGAACAACTGGATGGATTATATGAAAAAGCAGGGCATCAGCCGCATCGTCTGCCTGCTTTCGGAAGAAGAGCTGGCTTACTACCCCACCCTCCCTGGCGGACTGCTTGGGCTCTATGCCGAGGTCTTCGGACCTGACAATGTGCTCTGGGCGCCCACGTTTGACCGCCGCCTGTGCAGCGGTGAAGCGCTCGAGCATATATGTTACTTCCTGCGTGCCGGCATGCTGAATGGGCAGAAGACAGTAGTACATTGTTCAGCCGGACAGGGCAGGACGGGCCAGGTCCTGGCCGCATGGTTGATCTATAACTATTCCATCTCAGAACGAAAAGCTATCAGCGTAGTAGAAGCGCTCCAGCGCAGTCCCAGGGAGGCGGTGTTTCACCGAACGGCCACAGAAGCTGACCTTCTCGATGTTCTGGCCGTGCCCAGGGAACTGGACAAGCCGGACTGACCCGCCTACTATCTTTCGAACTCGTTGCGATATCGTTCCCAGACTGCCCCTGCTTTGAAGGCCTCAATGCAGGCGCGCATTACATTGTACTGTGACAGGTTCGTTTCCATGATGGCAGTGATAATTTTGATCCAATCTTCTGAAGGAGAAATCTCTTCCGAGCTTTTCTCGTACCTTTTAATGAACCTGTCGAACTTGTCCTGCAGGCGGAGTTCCTTCACTTTCCTGTGGTAGATGACGGCGTCTCGCTTGAGGATATCCTCGATCTGCTTTTGCCAGAGGGGGGTTGAGCCTGCTTTCGCTTTGGCCCCGTCCGGTTCCTGGAAATTGAAATATACATAGCGGGGGAACCGGTACCTGGTCAGCATCACATCCCATGACAGTTTGATCTTCTGGCTCTTTTCCATGTTGATCAGAGCGGGCAGAATCTTGTTGTAGATGACCGTTTCTTTGTCGCTACCGCTGATATCGTGTGTAAAATGCGCGATCAACTCGGTCAGGCGCACTTTCTCGGAATTCAGTTTAGTAATGTACCTGAAGATCTTTTCTTCCATGGCTGATAACCTCCCTTTGATTGCTGGTCCTTGCGGGGGGCCTTAATTAATTTTAGCAAAAACTTTGGACACATAGTGTAAAAAAGCTTTACAATACATCTTTGTCAATCTGGGTTGAGATATGAATCAGGAGACGCCCTTCAACAAGTTCGAGATCATCAGCCGTGGCAATGATAACGGTGTGGACACGGTCTCGTGCTATAGGACGGCAAGGGGGACTGACTATCAATTCCTCAGGGTTGATGACGTATATCTCTTCGCTGTGCAAGATTGTAAAGGACTATGCAGATACAAGCATATTACTGCCTGCCCACATGTTATTGGAAAGGGGTAAAATACATTATCTAAATCCAGTAGCGCGGGCTGCAGAGATCATCGATTTTCACGAGGATCGCTGCGGTAAGATCATGAACATACTGTTGCAGTATTTTTTTCAGCGGAGGAACCAATGATCGTCATTACAGCTTTTATGAAGGCCAAAGAGGGTAATGGGGATGACCTGGAAAAGGTCATCAAGGAATTTGCGCCTAAGTTTCTCAAGGATCCCGGTTGCGCCGCCTACCAGGTGCACAGGCGTGTGGATATTCCTAACAGTTTTTTCTTCTACGAGAAATATGAAAACGATGAGGCGCTGACGAACCATTCCTCAGCGCCCCATTTCAAAGAGATGTTCATTGCGATGAAGCCTTTCCTTGAGGGTAAGGCCGAAATAGCAATGTATAAAGAGATATAAAGAGATATAAAGAGATATAGTTTAGCCTTTCTCTTACTTGGCTGCACCCATCAGTGCTGCAAGTGCTCCACCGATTAATACGGCGATCAGAGTCATGATGATCAGAGGTATGATGGCTGCAATGATAGCCGTCCCCACCGCTCTGCCGGTGGAGAAGTCACAGGCCTGGCGAATGGCTATGACCGAAGCGATTACCGTCCAGACCCAGGTGATGAACGGGATAAACGATTCGATGAACGGCATGAAGCTGAAGATGTTAAGCAGGCCGGGAGAATAGGCGAAACCCAGTGTCCTCAGCAACTCGCCCAGCGTGGACTTGGTCTCAGGTCCTTTGAACAGCGTGGTCCAGCGCAACTGCCAGCAACGCCTGCCCGGTAGCGCCGCTGTCAGATTCAACTTCCTCGTAAATATGAGGTTCGAGTTTGGCCGCGCGCAGCATGCGCGGGAAAGTCCCGCCCGATGACATAATGTATCTCTCCTTCATGCTAAAGTGCCAGTATTATACCAACATGTTAAAAGGGCAGCATCTTATAAGATGAAGGTATCCAGAATAGAATGAGCAGGACCATGGCCATATAAACCAGCCATCCGATGATGTTAGCGCCCAGTGCTTTACCACCGGAAAAGTCGAGGGCCTGCTTGAGCGCTACTGTGCCGGATGCCAGCGCCCATATGCCTGCCAGAAAAGTGACCATCCATCCGAGCAGGGGCAGGCACATCATTATCCTCAATATGCAGGGTGAATTGGCGAAACCAAGGGCTGTTGTAAGCTCTGTTATATTGACTTTTTGCGGTCCGCGCAGGTAGGTTGTGGCGGCAAGATAGGTGAGGACCACCCAGGCAAACCAGCCGGCCAGTGAAGCAAAAAAGCCACTTAACAGGCCCCAGACAAACCACATCGGACCTTTCCCGCCTATCAACCCGGTAATGGCCATGCCAATGCCGGTGGCGAGGCTGGCAAGCAGGGAAATCATGACAGCCTGGCCGAGCGCCTCCTCATCCGTCGCCACTTCTTCAAAAAGGCAGCTGTCCAGCCTGGCTGCCCGCAACATGCGGTTGATGAGCTTGTTCCATATTTCCATTCAGGTACGCCCCCCCGGCAATTGCGCCTCGATTATTATAGCAGTTGAGCCACAGGGTCAGGAGTAAATCATATGTCAAGACTCTTTAGAAATGTCCCCTACTTTAACTCATTAGAAATGTCCTCTAATGCCTTCATACAGGTAATGCTTGGCTGACGCGTCGAGATTGGAGGCTGTATATTCTCCAGGGATGATCCGGAGGAGGGATGTATTTCCTCTTTGGTTGAGAGCTTTGTTGCTTTTGATGAGTAACCATGGGCTTCCGGGGTAACTCCTTGATTTCTGTGAAGAGGACCTCCCTATCCCTGTAGGCTATGTGGATTGACCCATCCAAATGCTCTTGTACCATAACTCTTCTCCTGGCTGGTGGTAAATTTGACTGAGACACTAACTGGAAGAAACGATTCTTGTAGCGCACAACCCAGTCATTGCCCACGGTCCGTGCTTCTTCCAGACAAAATACATTCCTCAAATCCATGCCTTGTGGCACTGGTCGGTGAAAATCTGCTGAGCTTCGAGGCTCCACTGCAAACCTGGCGTTGAGACTTTTTGTAAATCCCCGTAGGAACTGGTTAGCCCCTTCGGTATCTCGGATACCTGCCAGTCGCAGCTCCTTCACCCATCGATCCTGATATACCCCATGCTTCCGCTCTACTCGCCCTTTTGCTTGAGGAGAGTTCGCCGTTATGATCTCTATGCCCAGCTTCTGGCATGCTTTACCAAACTGTGTCAGAGGTAACTCTCCAGCCAACTGCTCCTCCAGTGTTGGCTCTCGCTGCGTTACATACACATTCTTCCAGTCCACATACAAGGCCTTCGGAATCCCATACCTCTCAACCCAGGCC
>DKFF01000034.1:4083-8476 GCA_002452795.1 Dehalococcoidia bacterium UBA6803 | reverse complement strand
ACGAGGAAGTCGGCAATTTGATTGCTGATGTTATGGAGAAGGTAGGCAAGGATGGCGTTATTACCGTAGAAGAGGGCAAAGGGCTGGAATTTGAGACCGAGTTTGTTGAGGGAATGGAATTCGATCGCGGTTACATCAGCCCCTACTTTGTAACCAATACCGAACAGATGCGGGCGGAACTCGAGGACGCTTACCTTCTTATTACTGACAAGAAGATATCGGCGGTGAGTGATATTCTCCCCGCACTGGAGAAAGCGCTGCAGATCTCCAAGAACATAGTGATTATCGCTGAAGACGTAGAGGGAGAGGCCCTGGCAACGCTCGTGGTGAATAAATTGCGGGGCACCTTGAGTCCTCTGGCGATTAAGGCTCCGGGCTTCGGTGACAGGCGTAAAGAGATGCTCCAGGATATAGCGATACTTACAGGTGGCACGGTGATTTCTGAAGAGGTTGGCAGGAAACTGGAGTCGGTGACTGCCGAGGATTTAGGGAGAGCCAGGAAAATAGTATCTGACAAAGATAAAACCACCATCGTGGAAGGGCGTGGAGCGGCAGAGGCTATCGAGAGCAGAATTAAGCAGATCAGGTCTCAGATTGATGCGACCACTTCGGATTACGACAAAGAGAAGCTTCAGGAGAGGCTGGCCAAGCTGGCTGGTGGCGTAGCTGTAATCAAAGTGGGAGGCGCTACCGAGGTGGAACTCAAGGAAAAGAAGCATCGCGTAGAGGACGCACTTTCCGCTACCAGGGCTGCTGTCGAGGAAGGCATTTTGCCTGGTGGAGGAATTGCCTTCATCAATGCGGCGGCTGCCCTGGGCGCACTTGACATGAAGGGCGACAAGGAAGCTTCACTCGGTGTGGCTATTTTGAAGCGAGCCATGGAGGCGCCTTTGCGTTGTATCGCTGATAACAGCGGCAGAGAAGGCTCGGTGGTGATAAATCGAGTTAAGGAAAGCCCTGTTGGCGTGGGATACGATGCGCTTAAGGACGAACTGGATGTCAAGATGATAGAAAGGGGTATCGTGGATCCCCTTAAGGTCACTCGGGCTGCACTGGAAAATGGTGCCAGTATTGCCACTATGATACTGACCACTGAGGCTCTGGTTACCGATATTCCCGAGAAAGACAAGGCACCGGCAATGCCTGGCGGTGGCGGCTACCCGGACATGTACTGATAGGCAAGAATTAGCTTGCAGTTAAGAAGAGGCCGCCCCGAATCGGGGCGGCCTCTCTGGTTTTTCTGATTGGTTGCCAGCTTTCTAAATCCTGAGCAATTTCTTCAGGGGAACCGACTCGTCTCCAGGCCCTACTACGGCCATATTCAGCTTGTCGCCGTGAATAAGCTCTCCTGCCACCCGGGCCAGGTCATCTAAAGTAATGGAGTCAAAGACGGAGAGCACCTGTTCCAGGGAGAGGATATCACGCTTCATTATTTCCTGGCTTCCCGTCCACATTGCCAGGTTACGGTTGTCTTCCATCTCTAACTGTATTCTTCCCTTTAATAATTCCCTGGCACGGGCAAGCTCTTCAAGAGAAATTTCCTGTTTAAGTTTAAATAGTTCTTCGATAATAGCGGAGGAGGCAGTTTCCACTTTGCCAGCGTCGGTGCCAGCGTAGATAATGAGCGAGCCTGAGCTGCGAAAATGATTCATGTAGCTGTGAATATCGTAAGCCAGGCCTTTGTTTTCCCTGATCTCTATAAACAGGCGGCTGCTCATGCCCTCTCCCAGCACCGTGTTAAGCATATCCAGGGCGAAGCGTTGCGGATGCGCATAAGGCAAGCCGTGGATTGCCAGGCATAAATGAGCCTGTTCGCTCTCTCTGGTATTAATCTGCAGCCTGGCGGAGAATTGCTCCTGGTCAAGAAAATAATCCTTTGGCGGGGCTTGTCGTGCTGTCCAATTGTTGAATAACGATGCTACCCGATCAATCGCTTCTGCGGATTCGATGTCGCCAGCGATGCTGACGACGGTGTTGTTGGGCAGATAATGGTGTGAAAAGTACTCCAATATCTGGGTTCTGCTCATCGAAGATACAGTTTCTTTGCTGCCGGCGATATCGCGCCCCAGCGGTTGTTCTGGCCATAAAAGCTCGTCTATGAGCATACTCACCCGCTGCTGGGGGGAATCCAGGGACATGTTAATTTCCTCTATGATTACAGAGCGTTCCTGCTCAAGATCTTCCTGTCTCAAGAGGGGATTAAGAATCAGGTCAGACAGGGTGTCCAGGAGCAGAGGGAAATGCGAACTGGCAACTTTGCCCCAGTAAGCGGTTGCTTCCTTGCCTGTGCTGGCGTTGAGAACGCCGCCGACGCCTTCAATGGCCTGGCTGATATCTTTGCTTGTTGGCCTGTGACGGGTGCCCTTGAAGCAGAGATGCTCAATGAAATGGGAAACACCTGCCTCCCCGGGGTTTTCATGGCAGGACCCTGTGCCGGTGAAGATAACGACGCTAACCGAACGGCTATACGGCATGGGATTGGCGATGATGCTCAGTCCATTGTCGAGGACAGCTTTATTGTGCATTATGAGTTCCGATTGTAGTGGACATCAGTTTTGCTGTCAAAAAAGTCTTTATTGTGGGCAGGGCAAAGATAGTGGTGGAAGAAGCATATTTTCTTGACACTCCAAGAGAGGCGATGCTATTCTTGCCGAGCTAGTGAAACGAGTTGGCATTATTTATCGCCCCCGCCTGCCCCGGGCGCAGGAATTGGCCTGTGAGCTTGAGCGGAAACTGAATGCCTGCGGAATCTCTTCGTGGCAGTGTTCAGCGAGAGAAGAGGCTGAGGCAGCCTTGCAGGCAGTAGGGTCGGATTTAATCGTGAGCATAGGGGGGGATGGCACTATTCTGCGTGCTGTCCATGTTGCCTCGCGCCTGTCACTGCCAGTGCTTGGCGTGAACCTGGGAAGGATAGGCTTCATTGTTGAGTTGAGCGTGGAGGATTTCTGGGCAAATTTACCTGGGATAATTGAGGGGAAGGGCAGAATCGAGGAGAGGGCGATGATTGAGGTCATGTTCTCGAATGCCAGCTTTCATGTTCTGAACGAAATGGTGGTGGGAAGAGGAGCTACTGCACATATGGCTCATGTCGAGATGGCGATAGACGAGGACGTGGTCACCGTGTATAGAGGTGATGGTGTGATTGTGTCCACGGCTACAGGGAGCACGGCTTATTCCCTGGCGGCTGGGGGGCCTATTTTGCATCCTCTGTCACGGGAGATGGTCGTTCAGCCTGTGTCCTGCCACCTTGCCCCGAGTTATGCGCTGGTTGTTTTGCCGCAGAGCGAGATAGTTCTTACTCCGGTTGGCAGTAGAGAAGTGACTGTCAGCCTTGATGGGCAGGTTGACTTGCCATTATCCCTCGGAACAAGTGTGCGAGTAAGGCTCAGTTCCCGTGTGGCGCGTTTTTTGCGACTTCGTGATCCAGATCATTTCTATGGTTCTCTGTATAATAGGCTGAGAGAGGAATGAGATAGGATGAAGCTGGAGAAAGCCAGGATAAACGATGCCAATGCGGTACACAAATTAATCAATAGCTTTGCAGATAAAGATGAGATGTTGCCGCGCGCTCTGAGCGAAATATATGAAAATATCCGGGAGATTTTCGTAGTCAGAGAAGAGGGTAAAGTTGTTGCCTGTGCCGCATTGCATGTTAACTGGTGCGACCTGGCAGAGATCAGGTCCCTGGCGGTGGAGAGCGCGTTGCAGAACAAGGATGCTGGCTCCATGCTGGTTCGTGCCTGTCTGGACGAGGCCAGGGAATTGGGACTGCCGGCGGTATTTTGTCTTACTTATAAGCCAGCTTTTTTTGAGAAACTGGGTTTCACTCTGATCGATAAGTCGGAATTGCCTCGCAAGATATGGGCGGAGTGTTTTCGCTGTCCCAAGTTTCCCGATTGTGATGAAGTATCACTGGTTTATCGTTTTTAAGCTTTGCGTGTGTATGTGGCGCAGGCGCGCTTCGCATTATTTCCTCCGGTTAGCAGCTTTGTAAACGGAGAGCAAAATTGTCCGAGAAGAAATTAACCAGCCAGGAAATATATCGCGGCAAGGCCGTTTGCTTACGGGTGGATGTGGTAGAGAAAGGGAGAGGGGAGAAAGCCAGCCGGGAAATTGTGGAGCATGACCAATGCGTTGTCGCGGTGGCGCTTGACGTGGAAGATAATGTTTTGCTTGTGCGCCAGTTCCGCTATCCCATAGGTAAAGCGCTCCTGGAGGTGCCGGCGGGGGGGATTGATACAGGAGAGACGCCCGAAGACGCTGTTCGGCGGGAACTGCAAGAGGAGATTGGCTATTTGCCGCGGAAGTTGGACAGACTGGGTGGATTCTACTCTATCCCGGGCTACGGCACGGAATACATGCATTGCTATCTGGCGCGGGATCTGGTGCCGGG
>DKFF01000034.1:0-3992 GCA_002452795.1 Dehalococcoidia bacterium UBA6803 | reverse complement strand
GGGATTAGCTCTCCGGGCAAGATTTAACCTTTCCGCGAATCCAGTTCCAATTCGGATTACTGTGGTTGAAGAAGGATTTGTAGTTATCCCTTAGCCATTCATAGTAATCTTCCTCGGTGTATTTACAGAAGGTCTCCACCAGCGCTTCCTGGGTAATATCTGGAGGTATTTCTATTTCCCCGAGTTCGTCATCCAGGAATTCCTGCACCACTTTTCTGTCAAGCATGTCGTTACGTCTTATCGGGTTTTTGTTAAAAACTTATCTTGCGCTATCGTCTTTAGTTTACGGCTGGCCTTGATGGTTATGAATAGGAGTGATTGTACTGCCCTGTCATTTTTTAATCGATAGCCTTCATTGATTTGGTGCCCTTTAACTATAATCCTATATTCTCCCCATTTTCTCTATCACGGCGTCGGCGACCTGGCTGGTGGTGGCCGCGGTAACATCCGCAGGGTCGGCCTTCAGGTCATAAGAGACATGCCTGCCCTCGGCGATGACTGCAGCGATGGCTTTTCCCAGCCTATCAGCGCTTTCCTGTTCTCCTAAGTGGCGGAGCATCATTACTCCTGAAAGCATTGTTGCCATGGGGTTGGCCTTGTTCTTTCCCGCGTGTTTGGGAGCGCTGCCGTGAGTGGGCTCAAAAATGGCAATGTCTTTGCCGATATTGGCCCCGGGGGCTACTCCCAGCCCTCCCACCAGCCCCGCGCAGAGGTCGGAGACAAAATCCCCGTAGAAATTAGGCAGGACGAGCACATCAAACTGCTGAGGCTTTTTGGCCAATTGCATACAGGTGGCATCTACCAACGCCTCGTTGAATTCTATGTCGGGGTATTCCCCGGCTACCTCGCGGGCAGCTTCCAGGAAAAGTCCGTCGCTGAATTTGAGTATGTTAGCTTTATGCACGGCGGTAACTTTCCCTCTGCCATTCTGGCGGGCGTAATCGAAAGCGAACCGAACGATGCGCTTGCTTGCTGTGAATGAGATTACCTTCAAGCTCACGGCGGAATCCTCCCTGATTTTCTTGCCGGTACTCTCCTGGACAAGAGAGGACAGCCTGGCAGTCTCTGCTTTGCCTCTGTCGAATTCAATGCCGGCGTAGAGGCCCTCGGTATTTTCTCTGACCACGACGATATCCACATCTTTGTAGGGCGTCTGAATGCCCGGGTAGGTTTTGCAGGGGCGCAAACAAGCGTAGAGATCCAGCTCCTGGCGCAGGGCTACGTTGACGCTTCTGAAGCCGCTGGCGATGGGGGTGGTTACTGGCCCTTTAATGGCGACAGCGTTATTCTTTATGGTTTGCAGCACTTTTTCGGGCAGAGGTGTTCCATACATTTCCAGCGCCCGGCTACCGAGGATGAGTTCGTCCCACTGGAATTGCACTCCTGTGGCCTCCAGCACTCTCTTTGCTGCTCCGGCTACCTCCGGGCCTATACCGTCGCCTGGAATAAAACTTACTCTATGTAACATTTATGACCTCACAACATGAATTCCGGGTTTTGTCCACACTTTATATCACGGTGGTGAAGGAAAGGTATTAAAGCACAAAATCCCCGTGCTTTTGTATGTAGGAAATAAGGCCTCCCTCGTCCAGGATAGCGGACATCAGCGGCGGTATTTTACCGCAACTTAAAACGGCGCCTGTAGTGGTGTTGACGATAATACCTTTATCAGGGTTTATCTCCACCTCGTCTCCAGCAGCGATTTTATCGGTATCGCATATTAAAACTGGCATTCCTTGATTGATGGCGTTTCTGAAAAAAATGCGCGCCACCGATTTAACCAGTATCGCATTTATTCCTGACATCTTGATTACCACCGGGGCATGTTCCCTGCTGGAACCCAGCCCAAAGTTCCTGCCCGCTACCAGTATGTCGCCCGGCTGTACTTTGGCGGCGAATTCCGGGTCGGCGTCCTCAAGGACGTGCTTGGCCAGCTCGGGTAGATTGCTGCGCAGGTGGGCGTATCGGCCGGGGGTAATGAGATCTGTAGAGATATTGTCTCCCAGCTTGAGGGTTTTTCCCTTAATTGCCTTGCCTGCCATTATAAAACCTCCCTGGGATCGGTGATTTCGCCACGTAGGGCGGAAGCGGCAACCGTGGCGGGGCTGGCCAGGTAAACCAGGCCCTCAGGGTTTCCCATTCTGCCCCGGAAATTGCGGTTGGCGGTGGAAATGCAGGCCTCTCCGTCTCCCAGAATTCCCTGATGCAGACCCAGGCAGGCAGCGCATCCTGGTGGCAGGATAATTGCTCCGGCTTCCAGCAGCGTGGGAATATAGCCCTTGCTGATAGCTTCCTTGAGCACGCGGCGGGAGGCAGGGGCTATAAGCAGCCTGGTAGAAAGATGAGTCTTTTTCCCCTCAAGGATCCCGGCGGCTATCTCCAGATCGTCAAGACGTCCGTTAGTGCAGGTGCCTATAAACGCCTGCTGCACTTTGGTGCCTTTTATCTCGTGGACAGCACAGGTATTGTCCACGGTATGGGGCAGAGAAACTGTGGGCATAAGCTGGCTTAAGTCCATGGCGATAGTTCGCTCATAAGTAGCATCGGCGTCAGGCACGAGGGGCCGAAAGTGATCTGCCCGGCCCTGTGCCGCCAAAAATTGGCGGGTGACTTCGTCGCTGGGGAACAGCCCCACCTTTGCCCCGGCTTCCACCGCCATGTTGGCGATGGTGAGGCGTTGTGACATAGTAATATCGGTCAGCGCTTCGCCGTTGAATTCCAGTGCCTTATAGGTAGCGCCATCGGCTCCGAGCAGTCCTATGAGGTGCAGAATCAGGTCTTTGGCGTAAACGCCGCGGGGGAAAGTTCCTTTGAGGCTGATAAGGAAGCTCTCCGGCACACGCAGCCAGGTTTTACCCAGTGCCATTGCTACTGCTATATCGCTGGAGCCCATGCCGGTGGCGAAGGCTCCTAAAGCGCCTGCGGTCACGGTATGCGAGTCTGAACCGACAATGACATCCCCCGGGCAGGCGAAATTCTCTGCCACCAGTTGATGGCAGACCCCATTTCCCACCTCGGAAAGGGCTATCCCTTTCTCCCTGGCGAATTGGCGCAAGAATAGATGGTCATTGGAGAGTTGGCGATTGGGGCTGGGAGCGGCGTGATCCAGAAAGATGATGGTCTTCTCCGGATTGGCTACGTACTGAAAGCCGCTATTATTAAATTGACGCATGGTTAAGGGGCCGGTCGTGTCTTGAACGAAGGCCAGGTCTATATCTGCGATAGCGATATCGCCCGCAGAAACGCCCGGCGATTTAAAATTGAGAATTTTTTCCGCTAAAGTTTGTCCCTTGTTGCTCATAAGGGTATATTCCCATGTTTTTTTGTGGGTAGCGATGCCTTTTTCTCTGCCAGTATTTCCAGTGCCCGGATTATCCGGGAGCGTGTTTCCCGCGGATCAATGATATCGTCTATGAATCCCCTGGCCGCTGCTTCGTATGGGGAAGAGAATCGTTCTCGATATTTGCCAATGAGGTCTTCCCTGGTCTTCTCCGGGTTTTCCGATTTCTTGATTTCACTGCGGCAAACGATATTAACTGCTCCTTCTGGGCCCATGACGGCGATCTCCGCAGTTGGCCAGGCGTAGTTAATATCTCCTCTGAGGCTTTTGCTGCTCATGGCGATATAAGCCCCTCCGTAAGCCTTGCGGGTGATTACGCTTATCTTGGGCACAGTGGCCTCGGCATAAGCAAAAAGGAGCTTGGCTCCATGACGGATAATGCCCTTATGCTCCTGGTGTCCCCCGGGCATATATCCGGGAACATCAACGAAAGTAACCAGTGGTATGTTGAAACAATCGCAGAAACGGACAAACCGGGCTCCTTTATCTGAAGCGTCAACATCAAGGATTCCGGCCAGGCGCAGTGGCTGTTGTGCCAGTATTCCCACGCTTCGTTCCCCTATGCGGGCAAAACCCACGATGAGATTTGGCGCGAATTTACTCTGTACTTCCATAATCTCGCCGTTATCCGCCACTCTGGAGAGGATTCTTT
>DKFF01000021.1:6150-6350 GCA_002452795.1 Dehalococcoidia bacterium UBA6803 | reverse complement strand
CTGGAAGCAGTAAGAGCCAGCATTTCTTTGCCTGTGATATTTACGCCTGTGAAATGGCAGGGGAGGTTTCTGGTTGATGGAGGAGTACTTAATCCCCTGCCCGTAAAGGTCGTACGGGAAATGGGTGCAGAAATAGTTATCGCAGTGAATGTATCTTATGCTGCACAGCAAAGGAAAGTTCAGAAGAGAAAAAGAAGACA
>DKFF01000021.1:443-6091 GCA_002452795.1 Dehalococcoidia bacterium UBA6803 | reverse complement strand
TAAATTTGATTTCATAGAAAAAGTTTCTCATTTTGCTACAGGTACAGTGCAGCACATTGATGCGAAGAGAGAGGAGCTGCAGGGGCCAAACATTTTCGATGTCCTGATGCAATCACTCCACGCCACGGAATACGAGCTGGCCAGGACTGCGGGTAAGCTTGCGGATGTGGTGATAACTCCTGATGTCGGTGATATCGGGATATTTGCCTTTTACAAAGGAGAAGAGGCTATATTACAGGGATACGCTGCGGCGAAAAAAGAGATGTCCAGGATACAAGAACTGGTTCGTAGCTAGAACCTGTGTTAGAATCCAACGAAGCGCTATGGCAAATAATGATGAACTGAAGTACTGGATTGCCTTATCCAGAATTCCTGGCATCGGCAAGGCAAAAATTTCTTATTTAAAGAAGCATTTCGGCAACTTGGCAGATGCGTGGAAAGCTCCGGAGGGGGAATTGCGGTATGCAGGGCTGGATTCACAAAGCGCATCTGCCTTTGTTTGTGCTCGTTCGGAAATATCGCCGGAAGACGAACTGAGCAACCTGGAGAGGCATAAAATTAAGGCGTTCATGCCGGAGGACGAGGATTATCCTGCCAGATTAAAGGAAATACACGATTATCCCCCTGTACTTTATGTAAAGGGAGAGCTTCCAGCGGAGGATGAATTCTGTCTTGCTGTAGTTGGCACACGACGGCCTTCATCCTATGGATGTCGGGTAACTGAGGAAATCGTCTCTGCTTTAGTGCAAAACAAAGCTACAATTGTTAGCGGACTGGCCAGGGGTATTGATTCTATCGCCCATCGCAGTGCTTTAGAAAACGGAGGGAGGACAATAGCCGTATTTGCCTGTGGGCTGGATATCGTTTATCCTGCTGAGAACAGTCATCTTGCTTGTTCTATCGCGGAAAAGGGGGCTTTGGTAAGCGAATACCCCCCTGGTGTAAGGCCGAGAGCAGGAAATTTTCCTCTGCGTAATCGAATTATGAGCGGTATGAGTCGTGGAGTGCTGGTCATTGAAGCCAGGGAAAAAAGCGGGGCACTGATTACTGCTTTCCAGGCGCTGGAACAGGACAGGGAGGTTTTTGCTGTACCGGGTAGTATTTTCTCACCGGGCAGCAAAGGAACTAACCGCCTCATACAGGAAGGAGCCAAGCTGATTGATAAATGCTCTGATATTATGGAGGAATTTAATTTGACGACCGTACCCAGGCAAGTAGCATTAGAGGAATTCGTACCGACAAACGAGAACGAAGTTATATTGTTAAAACAGTTGACCTACGAACCAAGCCATATAGATGAAATATGTCGCTTAAGCAATTTAGATGTGTCCCAGGTAAGCAGCGCTTTGGCTATGCTGGAAATTAACGGAAGGATAAAACAAGTAGGCAATATGAACTATGTCCTTATTGATAAGGTTAAGATAGGATAAATTATGGCGCAAAAACTGGTTATCGTTGAATCACCTGCAAAAGCGAGGACACTGAGCAGAATACTGGGAAAAAGTTACGTCGTTACGGCATCGATGGGGCATGTGCGCGATTTACCCAGGGCAACTCTGGGAATAGATGTAGATGCAGATTTTACCCCGAAGTATGTTATCCCTACTCAGAAAAAGAAGGTTGTCCGGGAAATTAAAGAGGCAATTAAGAAGGCTGATTCTGTGTGTCTGGCCACTGACCCAGACAGGGAAGGGGAAGCGATCTCCTGGCATCTTCTATGGGCGACCGGACTAAACGAAAATAGCAAACCTGTAGAACGGGTGGTTTTTCATGAGATAACCAGTGAAGCTGTCCTTGAAGCGTTTCGGAATCCTCGCGCCATAGATATGGATCTGGTGTATGCCCAGCAGGCACGGCGTATCCTGGATAGGCTCGTTGGTTACAAGTTGAGCCCGCTTTTGTGGCGGAAAGTGCAAAAAGGGCTTTCCGCGGGCAGAGTTCAATCAGCAGCGGTAAGAATAGTAGTTGACAGAGAACGGGAACTTCAGGCTTTTATATCTGAGGAGTACTGGATAGTTGAGGTCGAGTTAGCGCCTTCTCACCGGAAGAAAGTGAGTTTTAGGGCAAAACTTGTGGAGTTGCCCGGCGGTAAGAAAGCCGTTGTTGCCAGTGAAGGCGAGTCAACCAGAATCGTTTCTGATTTAAAAAAAGCCCTTTATACGGTTAAATCGATAGAGCCAAAGCGAGTGGTACGCCAGCCATCACCTCCCTTCATCACCAGCACGCTCCAGCAGGAAGCCTGGAGGAAATTACATTTTACAGCCAAGCAGACCATGGCTATCGCTCAGCAGCTTTATGAAGGTTTGCCACTGGGAAACGAGGGGGCTGTCGGGCTTATTACTTATATGCGTACTGACTCTACATATGCAGCTGCCTCTGCTATAGCAGAGGCCAGGGATTATATTGGCACCAGGTATGGCAAAGAATTTGTGCCTCAGAAACCGCGAGGTTTTTCCAAGAAGACAAAGTGGGCACAGGAAGCTCATGAAGCGATCCGCCCGACCAGGATTTGTCGTGAGCCGGATATAATCAAGGAGTTTTTGAGCACGGAGCAGAGGAAGCTTTATGAGCTTATCTGGAAACGGATGGTAGCATCGCAGATGGCAACAGCTCTGTATGATACTGTTACTGTCGATATAGAGGCAACAGCCGACACGGAGGACTACCTGTTGAGAGCGGCAAGCTCGTCTCTCAAATTCTCCGGTTTCCTAACTCTCTATAGCGAAGGCAGAGATGATCGAGATCAGGAAGAAAATTTATCTTCGCTGCCGGATATGAAGCACGGCGACAACTTAGAGTGTCTGGATATTTTCTCCGAGCAATCCTTCACTCAACCTCCACCGCGATATAATGAAGCCACCCTGATAAAGACGTTGGAGAAAAAGGGGATAGGCCGCCCTAGTACGTATGCCTCCATTCTATCTACTATTCAGGAGAGAGATTATGTGCGCAAAGAAAAAGGCAGATTTATTCCTGAAGAACTGGGGGTAATAGTTGACGGCCTGTTGCGAACGAATTTTCCCAAAATTGTTGATCTCGCTTTTACGGCACGCCTGGAAAAAGAACTGGATGAGATTGCGCATGGCGGACAGAACTGGATAAATATGCTAAAAGATTTTTATCATCCTTTCGAGGATACTTTACTGAAAGCTTCGCAGAATATTCAAAAGATTGATATGACCAAACCAACCGAAGAGATCTGCCCTGATTGCGGTCGCCCCATGGTGATAAAATCGGGAAGATTTGGCAAGTTTATAGCCTGTAGTGGCTATCCCGAATGTAAAACCACCAGGCCTTTTCTGGACAAAATAGGCATAGCTTGCCCTCAATGCGGCGGCGACCTGGTCAAGAAAATGAGTAAAAAGAAAAAAGTATTCTATGCCTGCAGCCGGTTTCCTGAGTGTCGTTTTGCGGCAGGAACGCGACCTCTCCCCTACCCTTGCCCGCAGTGCGGAAAACTGCTGGTACAGGATAGAAAAGATTGGGCCAAGTGTACATCCTGCGGGCACAAGGTGAAGCAGTCTGAACTTGATCATGGAAAGAACTATACTGATACTGAAGAATAAATTGCGATAAATATACAGGTGTACGAATATACTGCTTTGTATTGTTATAATAATGGAGGAGGAGAGCGTGTAATATGAAAATTCTGATAGTGAATGGACCAAACTTGAATATACTGGGTAAGCGGGATAACAAAATTTATGGCCAGAAAACACTGGAAGAAATCAACTCTCTGCTGCGGCGTCAGGCGGAGGTTTTGCACGTTGAAGTGTTATTCTTTCAGTCCAATTCTGAAGGAGACATCGTTGATTTTTTGCAGGAAAAAGCCCTTTCGGCTAATGGCATAATCATCAATCCGGGAGCACTTACTCACTATGGCTTGTCCTTGCGAGACGCCCTGGCCGACACTGGTTTACCGGTTATTGAGGTGCATCTTTCCAATATTTACGCCAGAGAAAATTGGCGGGCAAATTCAGTGATTGCCCCTGTTGCCAGCGGGCAGATTAGCGGACTGGGTTGGAGGGCATATGCTGCGGCACTCCAGTATCTGATAGCGGAATTGAAGGAAGAGGAGTGAGCACAAACCGGCTGCAAAAACTTCGATCTCTTATTGCCGAAGAGAAGCTGGACGCCTTATTAGTTTCGCAAACAGAGAACCTTTGTTACCTCTCCGATTTTACCGGTTCCTCTGGCTGGTTAGTGCTTTCTGCAAATAATGCTGTGCTTGCTACCGACTCCCGTTACACCGAACAGGCGCGAAGAGAAACTGATGGATTTGAGATACTGAAGGTCACCGGAGGGCCGGACAAATGGCTTCCCTCCGTGACATGTGAACGGGGGCTTACAAAAGTAGGGTTTGAGGCGAAACATACCTCTTTTGCCATTTATCGACAGCTTTGCGAGGTTTTTAATTCGGGGTATCCCGCGATACAGCTTATCCCTACCGTTGATCTGGTAGAAAAAATTCGTGTTGTTAAGGAACCGCAGGAACTGGAATTTTTAGCTAAAGCTGCGGAGCTGGCTGACGCCGGTTTCAAGCATGCCCTGTCAACTATTCATCCCGGGATAAAAGAGCGTGACCTAGCATGGGAAATAGAGGTATATTTGCGCCAGCTCGGAAGCGAGTCCCTACCTTTTCATATCATCGTGGCATCGGGGGCCAATGCTGCTTTGCCGCATGCCAAAGCCACCGACAAAGTCATTTCCTGTGGAGAACCTGTGCTCATTGACATGGGAGCCAGATTCCAGGGATATTGCAGCGATTTGAGCCGTACTATATGCTTGGGTAAGCCTGATCAAACCTTTTCCCGGCTTTATGATCTCGTTTTGAAGGCGCAGCTTGCTGCCATAGCAGGTGCCAGGTCAGGCGTACAGGGGCTTGAAGTTGACCGTCTGGCACGAAATATTATAGAGGAAGCAGGATACGGAGAGGCGTTCGGACATAGTTTAGGGCATGGAGTTGGGCTGAATGGGCATGAGCTTCCCTCTATTTCCCCCGGCTCGGCAAGTTTGTTGCAGGAAGGGATGGTATTCACTATAGAACCGGGCGTTTACATTAGCGGTTGGGGAGGAATTAGAATTGAGGACATGGTGGTACTTGAGGACAACAAGGCCAGCGTTTTGACTAAAGCCGAAAAATTAACTGTTGCTTTTTGAAAAATTTTAAAGGGAAATTATTTCAGTGAGAGCTAAACGAGGGAGACGTTTATGATTGGAGCAGGAGAGTTACGAAAAGGTAGCGCTATCGAGTTAGAGGGGAAAACATACCAGATAATTGATTTTCACCATATTAAAATGGGGAGAGGTTCTGCCCAGGTGCGCTTGAAACTGCGTGACATCCGCAATGGTAATACACTGGAGCGTTCCTTTCAAGCCAATGAAAAATTCAAACCGGTATTTCTGGAACATCGCCCTGTTCAGTATCTTTATAATGAAGGTGAGCTTTACTACTTCATGGACAACGAAACTTATGAACAGATGGTTTTGACTGTGGAGCAATGCGGAGAAGCAATAAAATACTTAAACGAACAGCTCATGCTGGAAATTTTGACCTGCAAAGGAGAGCCGATAACTGTGAATCTGCCTGCTGCGGTTAGCCTTAAGGTAATCCAGGCAGATCCGGGCCTAAAAGGGGATACGGCTAC
>DKFF01000021.1:0-398 GCA_002452795.1 Dehalococcoidia bacterium UBA6803 | reverse complement strand
GGAGAATATCTGGAAAAGGCAGGATAATTGTTAAAAGCTGATTTACATGTACACACATGTTATTCCATGGACTCTTCCACTCCACTGGAGGAGATCATCGCTCAGTGTCTTAAAACAGGAATAAATTGCCTTGCGGTGTCCGATCATGGGACTATAGAAGGCGCTTTGAAATTAAAGGAGATAGCACCTTTTAAAGTTATCGTTGCTGAAGAAATTCTAACTCCTGTCGGTGAATTAATGGGTTTATTCTTGACTGAACGGATTCCAGGGGGATTATCCGTGGCAGAGACGATAGCCCGTATCAGAAAACAGGGAGCGCTGGTTTCCATTCCGCATCCGTTTGGCAGGCCTCATCTGCCGGGCCCCAGGGAATTAGTGTCTGCTGAAACCGTAAGCCA
>DKFF01000016.1 GCA_002452795.1 Dehalococcoidia bacterium UBA6803 | reverse complement strand
AGAGCGTCAAAGATACTGCTGGCCGGGTTGCCATTGAAGTCCGAGCTCACCAGCGGCTCATCGCAGTATTCCAGGATTCCCTTCAATTCTCCCTGAGCCGCCTGCAAAAACGCATTGTTGACTTCCTCCACGGTGACCTTCCTCTCCAGAGTAGCCACAAAATCACACAGCGACACCGTAGCGACCGGCACTCTCACCGCCATGCCGTCAAGCTTCCCCGCCAGAGCAGGAATAACCTGAGTAACTGCCCGGGCAGCGCCCGTGGTAGTGGGAATGATGTTGATGGCAGCCGCTCTGGCTCGCCGCAAATCTTTGTGGGATTTGTCCAGTATCATCTGGTCATTAGTATAGGCATGAATGGTGGTCAATAATCCACCGCCAATGCCAAAATTCTGATGCAAAACCTGGACCACGGGAGCAAAACAGTTGGTAGTACAGGAAGCATTGGAGATGATAATGTGTTTTGCCGGGTCGTACTGCTTCTCATTAACGCCAAGAACGATGGTCGCATCCGCGCCCTTAGAGGGAGCGCCAACGATAACCTTCTTAACGCCATTCCGGAGGTGCCCCCCGGCCTTCTCCGCGGCCGCGAAACGGCCGGTTGCCTCTATCACTATCTCCACCCCGTAGTCCCCCCAGGGAATCCGCTCAGGGGTGCTTTCCCTGGTAAGCGCTACCGTCTTGCCATCAACAACGATGGAATTATCCGTAGCCTTTACCGTGCCGGGATAAATGCCGAAACTGCTGTCATATTTAAAAAGATGGGCATATGTCCTGGCGTCGGCCCGGGCGTTCAAGGCCACCACTTCCAGGCGATCAGGATATTTACTCTGTGCTACTTTGAGAAACTGTCGCGCTGTCCTGCCAAAGCCATTAATTCCGATTTTTGTAGTCATTTACATGCCTCCTTTCTCCATAATCCAGGAATGTTTCCTTCCGCCTACTCTTTGGACAGATAGAGCGGCACTCCCTTCTTCTCAATTGCACCAACTTTATCTTCCCTGACCAGCAGGCTGAGATAGGCCATGCTCTCCTGCACGGCCATGCGCTTGCCCCAGCATGCGAGGTTGCGAAAGGCGACCTCGCCGCAATCATCATTCCAGAAAAGCTCCGCCGCTATCTGGTAAGCCGTCTTCAAATCGTTCCTGACGGTATTCAGTACATCCCTTTTTCTCTGCTCGTGAGCGCGACCTATCTCTTCCACCCTCAGGTTAAGGCCGTTAAACACGGACCCATGCCCGGGAAAAACAAATTTCACCTTGAGGCTGCCCACCGCCTGCAAGGAAGCAAGATAATCACCCAGGGGATTATCCCCGGACTGGGGGTGCAGGCCAACATGAGGAACGCTATCGGGCAAAATGTGGTCCCCGGAAAACAAAAACTGTCTCCCTGGCTCATAAAGGCACAGGTGATCGGGAGAATGCCCCGGCGTATGTATCGCTTCGAAATTAAAGAGGCCATTAGAAAAGCTGTCACCACCATCCAGAACCGTATCCGGCAGACAGGGAGAGACAAATTGCTCTAGCGACAGGGCTTCCCGCCGCATCCCCTGCAGCTCTGACATGGGAACACCATTACGGGAAAGCTCTTCCTCTACCTGTTCCAGAAGTTCACCCGTAGCAATATAGCGTGAAGGAATAAGTTCAGCGGACAGGCGGTGCATGACCATCTCCGCTCCACAGAATTCCTTTACCCTGCCGGCCAGCCCGTAGTGGTCCGGGTGGATATGCGTTATCACGATCCTCTTAATATCCTTGAACTTCAAGTGCTCTCTGGTCAAACCTTCTCTCAGGGCAGAAAACGCCTCCAGGTCCCCCCACCCGCTATCGATGAGCACATGCCCGTCCTGCCCCTCCAGCACATAGACATTGGTATATCTGCCCTTTCCCCCGGGAAAAGGAACCTCTATCTGATAAACGCCCGATACTACTTCCATGGACCTTCTATATTATAAAACGCCTCTTGTCCTGCGTAGCAAGCGCTTCCACCGAGTTCTTCCTCGATGGCCAAAAGACGATTATATTTAGCCAGCCTCTCGCTGCGACAGGGAGCGCCTGCTTTAAGAAAGCCTGCCCCGACAGCCACGGCCAGGTCGGCGATAAAGGAGTCTGCTGTCTCGCCGGAGCGATGGCTGACCACCGCCGTCCATCCTGCTTTTTGCGCCCTTTCAATCACAGCCAGAGTCTCACTCAATGTCCCTATCTGATTCGGCTTGATCAGGACAGCATTAGAGGCTTGCTCGGCAATACCTCTTTTCAGCCGCTCTATATTGGTAACATAAAGATCATCCCCCACAAGCTGAACCCTCTTGCCTATTCTGGACATAATTGATTGCCATCCCTGCCAATCGTCCTCGGCCAGGCCGTCCTCGATACTGATGATCGGATATTCCTCCACCCACCTGGCGTAATAATCCACCATCTCCTCGGAAGACAGCGTAACTCCTTCACGAGCAAGGACATACTTGCCATTTTCATAAAAGCTGCTGGCAGCCGGATCAAGGGCAATAAAGCAATCCCCTCCAGCCTTATATCCGGCAAGGTCGACAGCTGCTAAAATCAGCTCCAGCGCCTCTTTGTTGCTGTTAAGGGGTGGGGCAAAGCCTCCCTCGTCTCCCACGTTGGTGCCTAAACCTTTATCTTTCAGCACCCGCCGCAGACAATGGTAAATCTCGCTGCCCATGCGCAGGGCATGAGCAAAACTTCCTGCCCCCACCGGCACTATCATAAATTCCTGCAAATCGGTTGAGCCCGGGGCATGTTTGCCGCCATTGAGAATATTCAACATGGGCAGCGGCAAAAGACAGGCTCCCGCGCCTCCCAGATAGCGGTATAAAGGAACCCCCAGAAATTCAGATGCGGCCCTGGCTACTGCCAGAGATACCCCCACTGTGGCATTGGCTCCCAGGTGCGATTTATCAACAGTGCCATCAATTTCGAGCAACTCCCTGTCTATAGCGAGCTGGTCCAGTGCCGGCATGCCCACTACACCCATGGCAATATCCTCGTTAACATGTCTTACCGCCTCCAGCACTCCCAACCCGTTATATCTGCTCTTGTCTCCGTCACGAAGCTCCACAGCCTCATATTTGCCGGTGCTGGCCCCCGAAGGCACTGCCGCCGCCCCCACGGTCCCATCATCCAGAAAGACCTCCACCTCCAGCGTAGGATTTCCCCGGGAGTCAAGGATCTCCCTGGCATGCACCTGTTCTATACACGCTATCTCTAAATCCATGCTAATCTCTACCTCCTTTTCAAAGAAATAGCCTTGCCCACCGCATCCTCCGCGCTATCAGCCTGAATAATCTCATTAACTTCTTTTCCATCGCGCCGCAGAGACCAGGTATTGATCCCGATCACAGGAATGCCATCTGCCAGTGCATAAGCAATCTCACTGAGCGTCCCGTAGCTTCCTCCCACGGCAATTACCGCCCTGGCCGACTTCACCACCGCCAGATTTCTGGCATAGCCCACCCCGCTAACCACAGGAATATCCACATAAGGATTAGCTTCCCTGCCGTCCGCACCGGGGAGAATTCCGATGGTCAAACCCCCCTCTGCCCGGGCACCGCGACAGGCCGCCTCCATCACACCGGTCAACCCCCCGCATATTAAAACGGCATCCCGCCGCGCTATCTCCCTGCCCACAGCCTCCGCCATCTCCCCTTCTTCCCGGGAGCATGCAGAGCCACCGATAACGGCAATCACCACAGGAGAGTTCTTTCCTTTATTTATCACGGCTCTTATTATAGCTCACAAAACAGGCATTCAAAAAGACCTGC
>DKFF01000045.1 GCA_002452795.1 Dehalococcoidia bacterium UBA6803 | reverse complement strand
GCCAGAGAAACAGTAGAGCAATACCGCCAGCAACTGCTGAGCTATCCCGAGGTGAACAATGCTTTTTTGTGGACAGTCCTTTACACCCAGGAAGTAGGGGAACACGCTTATTCTTTTAACCTGTTAGTCGATTTCGCCGGGGGAGAAGGGTAGTGTTGGAACGAGGAAAACTCGGCAACCTGGACTTCTCTTTTATCGCTGTAATAGTGGTAGGATTGGTGCTCCTTTTTTCATTCGCTCAGAGCAACACCACCGCCAGGGAAGAAAAAGCCCTTATCGCATCAGAACTCTCTGCGGCAAAAATCAGGCTGGCACAGATAGAAAACACCTCCAACAGCGAGCAAATGGAGAGCGACCTGTCCTCTTTAAAAAATCAGCTAACAACGTTAACCGCCTTTTTCCCCGCTAGAGAGGACTGTGCCGAATTACCTTTTGTCCTGCTGGAAATAGCGGAGCAAAACGAACTCGTCATTCTTAGCTATTCCAGCACCTGGACAACCGAGACGATTGCCGATCTGGATTATCCCGTATTCAGCTCGCAGCTATCTCTAGCAGGAGATCCAGAAAATTTGACAGCTTTTCTCGGGGACATTACCGGGTCTGTATACGATACTCTGGTTATTAAAAGCATGGTGCTGTCCGGTAGCGAGGAGACCTGGAATATCTCCCTTGAAACAGCTCTTTACGCTCAACCTGAAATTGGAGGTTCTGCATGGTAAGGCTTACACTCAGCTTCGACGGCGCAGTATTACGCATGCTCACTCACGAAAAAACTCAGGTAGAGGACTGGATCAGTTTGCCTTTTAACCCTAACCTGCTCAAGAAAGGCTTTATCGATGACGAAGCAGGCATGGCAAAAATTATCAAAAACGCCCTTTCTTCCAAGAAAATACTGGCCAGGGAAGTGGTTGCCTCTTTGCCCGGTTTCGATTCACTTGTCAGAATCATTCCGCTCCCGAAGGGAAAAGGGGTTGAACCACAGATAGTGATTCCCAGGGAAATGAGACGAGTTGCTTCCGTTTCTCTGGAAAACAACTACCTGTTCTGGCAGGCGCTAGCCCCGTCAGAAAAAGAGAGGCCTTTTTTCACATTAGCAGTGCCCAAGGAGCCGCTGGATGCCCTGATAAGAACCCTTAAACTGGCCGGGCTTACTCCCTCCAGCATTGATCTGTCCCCCCTGGCCCTGGCCAGGGGGGTAAACCAGAGCGAGGCAATTATCGCCCGCGCCGAAAACAATGGTTTTGACATCATCGTTATGGCAAACAGTCTGCCCGCGGGCGTAAGAAGCTTCTTCGTTGAGGAAGAGTTCAATCCTGACAATATCAGCGCCAGGCTAACAGAAGAGATAGAGCGAACTATCACTTTTTACAGCAGTAGCCGCACGGGTGCTCCCCTGTCTCCCGATACTCCTCTTTATCTCTGTGGCTTTTTAAGTGCCTACCCCGACCTGGCAAAGGAACTGGAAGAAGCCACCGGACGCCCTGTCGGTCAGCCAGATATGGTATTGCAATTCCCCCGAGACTTTCCCGCATCTCAGATGATGGTCAATCTAGGTCTCGCCCTGAAAACGCTATGATATACGTGATGTCTTTTTTCATCTTTCTGATTGGCATTGCTGTCGGGAGCTTTCTCAATGTAGTAATAGACCGGCTGCCTCTTGAGCAATCCATTATCACACCTCCTTCACATTGTCCTCATTGCCAGCAGCGTTTAAGGCGGCTGGATCTGGTCCCTGTCTTGAGCTACCTGCTCTTGCGAGGCCGCTGCCGTTATTGCCATGCCCCTATCCCGCGCTATCTCCCAGCAATTGAAGCGATAACAGGCGTTATCTTCCTGCTATTTTTCTTCAAGTACGACCTGAGCGCTCTATGGCTTATCTCCGCTCTGTACTCGGCCATATTGATCACTGTAGCCGCTATCGATATTAAGGACGGAATAATTCCCAATAAGATCACTTATCCCGCCTATCTCCTGGCTATCATTCTTTCTTTGCTTTTTCTGCCCCCGCAAGGCGAAGGAATGTTCGTCAGCAACTCCCTGCTGGCAGCCCTGTACAGCTCACTGCTGGGAGGAGCAATCTCCTTCCTCATCCTCTTTGTTCCCTGCCTGGTTTACAAGGAGGGCATGGGGTGGGGAGATGTCAAGCTGGCCGGATTAACAGGCTTTATGCTGGGTTTCCCTTCCAGCCTGGCAGCGTTAGCCATCGCCCTGATTTCAGGCGGAATTATGGCTGCCGTGCTGTTGTTGACGGGTCGTAAGAAAAGAAAGCAGGCTATCCCTTTCGGCCCATTTCTTTCGCTGGGGGCGCTGGCAGCGCTGGCCTGGGGGCAAAACATCGTCAACTGGTATCTGGGTTTTTTCTAACAATAGGCATCCCTCCTGGCTTCAAAGCCCGCGTGCTTCTATTTTTAGCGAATGTCGTGCGCGGCGACTTCTGTCCCCCTATTGCGCAAAGCCGGATTTGTGTATACTAACCGTATGAAGCGTTTACACCTGGTAAGCTGGGGGCAATTACCTTACGAGAGGAAAATATATCAGCTCCTCTCGCTTTATCGCCTCTTTGCCTTTGCTATGGCAACGATGATTCTCTTCCTCTTCTCCCCTGCGGAAATATCCAGTGACTGGCAGTATCTTCTCTTCGGGCTGGTGGGTCTTTATACCCTTTTCAAGTCCCTTTCTCCCCTGCGCATATACGACAGGGACAGCTGGACCTATTTCATCATCGGAGGCGATATTGCCGCCTGCCTGGCCTTTCTCCTGCTCGCAGGGGGCTTGAGCGGCGGCTTCCTCCTGTATTCTCTCTGCCCCATGCTCACCGCTGCGCTCCTGCTGGAAAATAAAATCGCCCGTCCCACAGCCCTTTTCTTTCCCTTAATTCTGCTCCTCTGTCATACCTTATTCAGCTATAGCGACTCTTTTGCCAGCATTCAGGAAAGCAATCTTATCACTCTCTTTGTGACATATTGCATCATCTGTTTTTTTATTCCTGTTCTTTCTCAGCATAGCAATATCAATGTCCACCGCCACATAGAAGAAGAGGCGGCATATCTGGAAAGAAAGCGCATAGCCCGTAAAACACACGACAGCGCCGCCCAGAAACTGGCTTATCTCAATATGAAAATCAGGCTGCTGGAGGACTCCCTGTCCGCCTCCAACGCTGAAAGGTACACCTGCGCAGGGGTAAAGGAAATAAGCGAAGTTATCAAAAATGTTTACCAGGAAGTGAGAGATTCTATTGATACCCTGTATGCTGAAAAAATTCCGCCAGTAGAATTATTTTCGGCAATGCGGGAGAACATCAAGGCTTTCCAGCTGGAAACCGGCTTAAAGGTAGAAAAGTCCTTTCCCACGGAACAGCCCGTATTTCCTCCTTCCATCTCTCTCAATCTTCTGCAGGTTTTCCAGGAGGCGCTGGCGAACATCAAAAAACATGCCGGAGCAAGCACAGTATGGATTAAAATAGCAGGGGAAGGGGAAACTATGACGATAAGCGTCAAAGATAACGGCAGCGGCTTCTCTCCCACCAGAGCAGGGAGCAAGGGCGGTTATCACGGGCTGCATATCATGAAAGAGAGAGCAGCAGAGGCCGGCGGTAGCCTGAAGATCCTTTCTGTTCCAAAAAAAGGCACCGAGGTGCTGGTCAAAATCCCTTTTGAAAGAGAGGTAAAGCAAACATGAGTACAGAGATAGTAGAAAAGCCCATCAGTGTCCTGTTGGTGGACGACCATCCCCTTTTCCGCCGCGGTGTCTTTGCCGTACTCTCCGCCGATAAGAGAATCAGGGTGGTGGGCGAGGCCTCCAACGGGAAGGAAGGAGTGGCGAGCGCACGAAAGCTGGACCCCGATGTTATCCTCATGGACATCCAGATGCCGGAAATGACCGGGCTGGAGGCCACGGTTGTTCTGCAAAAAGAAATGCCCCGCTGCAAAATTCTCATGCTCACCATTTCCGAAAAAGACGAGGACCTGTTTAACGCCGTCAAGTTCGGAGCCAGGGGATACCTGCTCAAGGAAGTCGACCCTGATGAAATCATCGCCGCCGTGCTGCAGGTGGCCAGCGGTGAAGTAAGGTTGACCACCTCCATGGCTACCAAGCTGCTCGGCGAATTCAAATCGCGCGGGGAGAAAAAAGGAGGAGAACAGGCTCTCTCCCCAAGGGAAGGCGAGGTGCTGCAATATGTTGCCCGCGGCCACACCAACAAGGAAATAGCGGGCACCCTGTTCATCTCCGAAAATACCGTCAAGGTTCACCTGAGGAACATCCTGGATAAACTGCACATGAAAAACAGGGCAGAGGCCGCCACTTACGCAGCAAAAATGGGGCTGGTGTAGCCCTGGTCCCGGATAACCCCTCAGTATTACCCTCTAATAATCCTTTTGGGTTATTGTCACGCTAACGCTTACAGGTTAAGATTGACCTGCAGTATCTTTACGAAAGGAGGAAAAACGAATGCTCGGGAAAATTAAAGGAACCCACCGGGGACAGGGCGGTTTCACCCTGATGGAGCTAATGGTGGTGTTGGCCATTCTGGCTTTCTTAGTCGGGCTGGTTCTCCCCAACTTCTTCAAGATCACCGAAGACGCCCCTGCCATTATCATCCAGGGGCAGAGGGAGAAGATGATGGAAGCGGTCTATATGTACCACCAGGACTGCGACCAGTGGCCCACTGAGTTAAGCGGCGCCGCGCTCACCACAGAAGGAGATCATCAGCTCTGGAACAACGAGGATGATCTTGGTACTGGCACTGTTGACGGCTGGGACGGCCCTTATGTTGACAGGCCTATCTTCCAGCAGGACAAGTGGGGCGGAGAGTGGGGAGTGCTGGAAACCGTAGCGCTCACCAACCCTGCCGGCAACTTCACCTGTCTGGTCTACCAGAATGTGCCCACCGAGGTGTATAATGCCGTGGAAGCATCCATGGATGACGGCACAACCACTACGGGAGCGGTGCAGCAGCTGGATGTTCTGCTGGCAAACGGCAAGCCCGGCACCGATGGTGTAGCTGAGATGGTCATCATCATCGCCAAAGAATAAAGGCTAACCGTTCGCATTAAGGCGGAAAGAAGGGGGCATATTATGCCCCCTTCTTCTTTATTTCCCTCCATACAAAGCTGTTAACCATTTTAAATCTCTGTGACTGAAGATAGCCTCTCTACTTCAGTCGGGGTAGAGAGCTAATCACTCCTGTTGATTAGCCGAAATTACCCTTTTCGGGAATACCTTTGCCTTCCTCCTTGCCTTAAACTTGCACTGTAAAGAATAAAAGCAAGGAGGACATACCCAATGAAAAATCTGGTACACAAAATGAAGGGTTTCCACAAGGGACAAAAGGGGTTCACTTTGATCGAGGTGATGGTTATCGTGGCCATCCTCTCCATCATCGTCGGGCTGGTCCTTCCCAACTTCACCGGCATGGTTGACAGGGCCAAGACCACCATGGTCCAGGGTCAACTGGAGAAAGCCAGGGAAGCCTGCTTCTCCTTCCATGCCGATACCGGCACCTGGCCCGACGAGTACAGCGATAACGACGCCAACGGCTATCGCCAGCTCACCAATGGCAAGCAAACCAGCGGCGACATCATCGCCAACTGGGACGGCCCTTATCTGGAACGCTCTTTCGTCACCAACCAGTGGGGCGGCGTTACCCGCATCCTCTATGACGACCCCAGGCTGGCCCAGTGGGTAGGCACCCACAGCTTCTCCATCGGCGGCATTGCCACCACCGGCAAGGATTGCTACCTGGGGCTGGACAATATGCCCAGAGAGGTCTGCAAAACCCTGGACAAGGCTATCGATGGCACGGATGACGGCTACAATGGCGGCATGGTTATCTACCACGACGATGGCTCAGGCAGATGCCTGCTCGGCATCCTCATCTCCGACTAGTTCCTTGTCTTTTACCCGCTAAAAAAAGGGGGGGAGTTTAACTCCCCCCCTTTTTCCTTAAATCACCCTTTAGGGGTATTGCCTCCATTTATCTATTCATGTTAGATTTACATTGTAATTATTATAAGAAAGGAGAGAATCTGAAATGAACAATCTCAAACGAGGACAGAAAGGCTTCACCCTGATCGAAATTATCATCGTGCTGGTGATCATCGGCATTATGGCTGCCGTTATCGTCCCCCGCATGGGCGGCTTCCTGGGGCGCGGGCAGAGCACTGCCTTTACCAGCGAAACAAGCACCCTCCAGCTCGCCTCGGACGCCTACTATAGCGATAGTTCCGTTACCCGCGGTGACCTCCCAGGAGACCCTGAAGGCCCTATGCTCTACCCCACCTACAGCGGCAAGGGCATGAAATGGCCATTCACCGGGACAGTGAATGACCATGAGGCGCGTGACACTGATTCCCCCATCATCAACATGGACTTCCTCATGTCTTCCGGCAGCTATGATAACGACGGCCACATCAAGGAAGGCTATATCGGTGACTACCCCAAGTCCGCCTGCGGCTATAACGCCGAAAGCGGCGACATCGATGAACTGGCTGGCTCCTACTGCTGGTATGTCAACGAGAACGGCGAGGTAGCCGCCATGTACTACGATGCCACCACTGGGAAGTGGCTAGAGGGCTACCAGGATATCTATCCTTAATCCCGCGGCTAAAACCTTACTCTAAGAACATACAAAGAGGGGGCTAGTGCCCCCTCTCCTTTATTTCCCCCTTTTTGCTTCCCTTCCCGCGCCTGAACTTATATAATCCTTTCTGTGAAGGCCTTTGTGCTGCCGCAATCTCCACGAAAGAGTTTATCAAGCCTGTTTTCCGGCAGGGCGCGCGGGCAGTCTCTGCTTGAGGTGATCATCGCCCTGGCCCTGGTGGGGATAGCCATCCCGGCAGTGCTTACCGCTTTTTCTACGATGCTAAAGTCCACCGCTCACCTGACCGACCATGCACAGCGGCTGGAGCTGGCCCAGAGCCAGATGGAGTACATTCAGGCACAGGAATACATGGCCAGTGCACAGGACTATTTTCTCATCAATGCCCCTGATGGATACTCCATAGAAATAACCTCCTCTGTCATTTCCAGCTACCGCTATCCCGACGGCAGGCAAGCGCCCGGGGGAGTGCAGCAGATTGACATAACGGTCACAGGTCACTACGGAGCGACAGAGCTTGAGGGATATAAAATTGGCTAGAGAGGCGAAAAACGAAAAAGGTTTTACCCTGCTGGAGCTCGTGCTCTCCCTGCTTATCGGGGCAATGCTCGTTGTCGTCTTAGGCGCTGTTCTGCCCACCGTGGTGCGTATCTACCCGCAGGCGGCTTACAAACTGGAGATAGAGCACGACCTGGAAATGTCCCGCACCTGGCTCGCCCGCGATGCGCATGCCGCAAACAGTTTCACGCTCCTCTCCTCCCCTGCCTACGGAAGCTTTGAGTGGCATGACTATCTGACAAACCCGGCAGTTACTCGCACCATCTCCTACTATTACGACTCCTCAGCCACATCTTTAATGCGCATGGAGGAGGAAAACGGTGTAATCATCGGCACCGTTTCTGTGGCCAGAAACATCCTCGAGGAAAAGGATGTCAACTTCACCCGGGACGATACGACAGATACCTTATTAGTGAACATCGCCTCAAGCAGGGAGAGCAAGAGCAATGTCTTTTCGCGCAGTTCTTCCTTGACCTTCTCCCTTCGTTCTACCCCGGAGACAAGCTCTTGAAACATAGATCGGAAAAAGGACAAACCCTGCCACTGGCTCTTATCGTGATAACCGTGTCAGCTTTGCTGGTAGCTTTTATCGTTCCCCAGATCCAGGTTATCTCTCGCAGTCAATCCATAGCAGAGCAAAAAGTGCTCGCTTATCGTGCCGCCGAGGCAGGCATAAACACCCTCCTGGCGGATTTGCGGCATGGGGCCGATGTCGCCAGCGCCACCTATACGCTGCCGTCGCTAACCATCAACGGTGACACGCCGCAGGTGACCATTTCTCTCCCGCAATCCGGACAGAGCACTCCTGCCGCGCCGGAAAACCGCTTCGACCCGAACACCGCTGACCCACACTTAAAATCTCTTGAGCCGGGCAATGGCTATTTGTTCAGGCTTTACCTGCATCCGGGCAAGCTTCAGGTGAACTGGGCTTACAGCCCCGCCGGCCTGACCCGCATAGGGATATGGGAAGGAGAGACCTCGCTTGAGCCAGGGAGAATTTCTTCCTGGCCTGAGGAAAGTCCCCTGTACACAGGCGTTTCCACCTCCTCCTGCAATCAGTCAAGCGTCACCATAACCGGCCCCGGCACCTATGACATAGTATTTTTCAATCCCCTCTGGCAGGAGAAAAAGCTGGGGAAAAAGACCATCAATATAGCCAATAGCGACAAGACGACTTCACCTTATTCTGCCCCCGGCGGCAGCAAGAGCACCTGGGTTTTCGCCAGCGCGTACAAAGATTACCTTTTGAGCTCCACGGCAGGAGACGCAACTATTACCGTTTACGTCAGGCAAATCCCCGGCCCGTGCGCCCCTCCCCTCACCTGGACAAAGAACAGCGCAGGCTGGAGCGAGCAGGAAGTGATCATCTACACCTGGCAGGAAAATTGAAAAAACACCGCTTCCCGGGCGCCCTCCCTTCCTTGCCTCACTCAATAGAAGTAGCGTAATCCACCCCTGAAGGCTTAGCCGAAAATCACCCTTTCCGGGAATTCCCCTCTCCTCTTGTTTACCCTACAATTCAAGCTATGCTGTTATCTCGCTTCATAAACAATCGCAAAAAACTGATCCGCGGTCAGAAAGGTTTCACTCTCTTAGAGATTATCGTGGTGCTGGCCGTCCTGGCTGTTATTGTCGGCCTTGTTTTGCCTAACTTCTCCTCAACCATCGGCAAAAGCAAAACCGTCATGCTTCAGGGGCAAGTGGAGAAAGCCAAAGAGGCCTGCTTCTCCTTCTATTACGATACCGGAGGCTGCCCCCGGGAATACAGCGACGACCCTGCCATAAGACAGCTCTCGCAAAATCTGCCGGCGACTGCTGGCTGGCAAAGCCCTTATCTGGAGCGCCCTTTCCTCTCCAACGACTGGGGCGGGGTCATGCGTATCGTGAACGACAAAGCGTCGTCCAGATCGCTCCTCAATAATTACGCTTTCGACATCAGTGGTTTTTCTCCTGCGGGAAACGATTGTTATCTTTACCTGGACGGAGTGCCCCGGAAAGTTTGCGCTTCTCTGGATCAGAGATTTGATGGCACCGACGACATTTACAACCACGGTTCTGTCATATACCACCAGCCCGATTCAGGCGTTGATAAATGCAACCTGGGCATATTGCTCATCAGCGCTTGCGGCGCCGCTGCTTCCTCTCCTCCTCCGCCACCCCCTCACTACACTCTAACCATACAGGTAAGCCCCGTGGGCGGCGGCACGACCACCCCCGCTGCAGGCACTTATACTTATGCTGCCGGCACAATAGTACCTCTGTCCGCCATACCCTCTCCTTACTGGCACTTTTCCTCGTGGACAGGCGCTGTCACCGACCCCGCTTCGGCCAATACTACTATCATCATGGACGACAACAAAAGCGTTACTGCTACTTTTATGCAGAATGCTCCCGTTATCCTCTCCCTGCCGGCAAGCCAGGATTCTTATATTGACCAGCAGCATCCAGCTACAAACTACGGAGCATCCCATCACCTGCAGGTCAGCAGCCAATGTCTCTATAAGAATGAGCGCTCGCTGGCGATGTTTGATATCACGGGGATACCGGCAGGCGCCAGCATCCAATCTGCCTCTCTGAACTTATACGCCATCACCCTCCCCCCTTCCTCCAGAACCTACGGCGTCTACCAGATACTTGGCAGCTGGCAGGAACCTTCCGTCACCTGGAACAATCAGCCCTCAACCCCGCCTGTTCCCATTGACACAAGCACCACTCCTTCCTCTCAGCGATGGATGAGCTGGGACGTCTCCGCCAGCGTGCAGTCCTTCATCGACGGCTCCTTCCACAACTACGGCTGGCTGATCAGGGATGAAGCAGAAAACAGCCACCCCTCTCGCGCAACGCACTTCTCCTCCATGGAGGATAACGGCCACCATCCTCTCCCCCAACCGCCTAATCCCCGCCTGGATATTACTTATCTACCCCGGTAGCCGCCATGCGCTACTTCTCAAGCAAGTATTCTACCCCCCCACCTGGCGGAGATATCACCGGCGCGAGCTGCCATGCCAGATGTCGCAAACATTCCATCTCTCCATCGCCATACGCCCCGGGCCGCAAGCTGCCCACGATGAAGCAACCAAAAACCTCGCCTCTGGAGACAAGCGGCAGGTGCACGACAGACTTTAACCCCAGCTTCACATACTTGCCGCTGGGAAACCCTTCCTCTTCACGCGACAGGTCATTTTGCACCACGGGCTCCTTATGCTGAGACACCCACTCGGTTGTGGTTCCCTCCAGCGGAACGCTCTCTCCCGCCCGACGGAGGCCTTTTCTTTCTGTCTCCAGGGCGTAGTACCACAGCTTATCCCCCTTGATGAGGACTAAGCTTGCCCAGTCTGCGTCAATGATCTTCCGCAGCTCGGCGACGAAATCACCATACACCGCCTCCACGCTTGTGCCGCAAGCGATAATGCGGGAAAGGCGGGAGATGAAAACAAGCTTATCCCTCTCTTCCTTCAGTTCAGCATGGAGCATGCCCTTCTTGATGCCAGGCGCGAGCTGCCAGGCAAGATGTTCCAGCCACCCTCTCTCCCTCTCGCCATACGCACCCGGCCGCAGGCTGCCGAAAATCATCACAGCGAAAGCCTCCCCGTCAGAGACAAGTGGCACATAGGCGATTGACCGTATGCCTTGCTGGAGATGCTTCTCCCCCGTCCCGAACAGCCTCTTCTCCAGGAGGTCCTCTTCAACCAGCACCTCCTTATTCTTCGCCGCCCATTCGCTGCCCGTTCCTGCCAGAGGTATGCTTTCTCCCTCTTGCCAGGCCGAACCCACGCCAGTAAACAAGCTCTGGAAGCGCAGTCTATCCCCTTCGATAGTGCCCAGCGCGCTCCAGTCGACATCGATCAGCTTTTTCAGCTCTGTCACCACGGCATCGCACATTTCCTTAAAGTCCAGGGCGGAGGCGACTATGTGGGTAATCCTGGCGAGAAAGGAAAGCTCCTCATTCCTCTCTTCAACCTGTTGAAAAAGCAGAGCATTCTTCAGGGCACCGGACATCTGCCCGGCGATAGCCTCCATAAAACACCCTTCCTCCTCGCTAAAACAACGCTTCAAGCGTGTGCTAGCCCCAACAACTCCCATAAACCCTTCATGTCCCTGCAACGGGACACTCATAACCGCCCTGTATCCCGCTGCCGGCAGGGCGTTTGTGACACGCCTGGGATCAGCGTCCAGGTCATCCACCACAATCCTTTCCTTTGTTCTAGCCACCTCTCCAAAGATACCTCTCCCCACCTCCACGCAGGCCAGTTCTTCCTCCGCCTCCGGGGTAAGGCCGCGGCAGGCCTTTAAGACCAGTTTGCCATTCTCCAGGAGATGTACGCAGCCCCCCTCCACCTCCAGCGCCTTTAACCCCTCTTCCAGCCCTATCTCAATGACCTGCTGCACATCAAGTGTCCCCCCCACAGCTCGAGCCATGGAAAGCATGGCCGTGTTCTCTTTATTTTTCCTCTCCAGATCTTCTATGACCCTGGCCCGGTCGTTAAGCAGCACCACCGCCCGCTCGTTAAGCGCCTTTACCTCCCTTTCCCGCTGAGCGATACGCTCAAGCATATCGCTCCCCTCTGTAAACTGTTCTTCCTGCCGCTCGCCGGCTTCCTGCTTGTCCATACTCTTCTCCCTGCAAACCTTAACTTTTCGCCTCTAGCATCGTCTGCTCAATCTCTTTCCTGCGAGCCCCTGCTCTGCCCAGCAGCTCCTCAAATTTTTCTTCCAGTTCCCGGGGTAACTGCCCCTGCAGAAGCTTTTTTGTCTCCTCGATCAACCCTTCATACGCCCGCAACGCTTCAAACCGCCTCTCCATATAAGATTGAAAAAGCTTGTTTAAGGCCTCCAGCTCACGGAGCTTAAACTCCAGCACGAGTTTCTCCTCGGCAAGCTCCTCTCGCCTCTTTCTCTCGGCACGATAAAGCTCGCTTAAGTCCCTGGCATAAAGCTTCGCCTGTTCTATATCTGTCCCTGCAGAACAATCATCCATCTGTATTTCGTCCATCTATCTTTATCACCTTTTTGTCTTAGTCCCCTTTGTTTCTTAGCTACTCCCCTTCCAGTATCCCGTTCACCTTATCCAAGAGGGCGCGGGGGCTGAATGGCTTGGTAAAATAAGCATCGGCTCCCACTTCCTTCCCTCTGCGTATATCCTCGCTACTCTTCAAGGCGGTGAGCATCACCACCGGAATATTTTTTGTCGCCGGGTCCGCTTTCAACTGGCGACAGGCTTCAATCCCCGTTTTCCTGGGCATCATCACATCCAGTAGAGCAAGGTCGGGCTTCTCTTTCCTGGCTTTTGCCAGTGCCTCCTCTCCATCAGCAGCCTCCACCAGAAAAAAATCTGCCTCCAGCGTTGCCCTCATTAAATCCCTGATATGGACGGAATCATCCGCTATCAAAATCTTTTTCACTTTCTCTCCCCCGCGGTAACTCTGGCACGGCCTCCATATTCTACCCTATCCCACGCCTGCAGGGTGAAAGAAAAGGTAGAGCCTGTCCCTTTTCCGCCCTCCACCCAGATACGCCCCCCCAGAGATTCCACCAGCGCCCGGCACAAGCTAAGCCCCAACCCTGTCCCCTCTACCTGCTCTTTCCAAGGCGTATCTATGCGATAGAATTTGTTAAAGATCAACTCTTTTTTATCCTCAGGTATGCCAATGCCTTCATCGGAAACGCTTATCTTGATATGGTCGGCCATATTCTCCGCCGAGACTGTTATCTTTCCCCCTTCGGGAGAGTAGTTGATCGCATTGGTCAAAAGATTATCCAGCACTTCCAGTATAGCGTCCTCGTCCGCTTTAACTGACGGCAGCCCGGCAGGCACCACGACCTGTAAATCATGCTTTGCAGTTCTCATTCTGGCATTATCTACGGCTCTCTCCGCCACCGAGCGGATATC
>DKFF01000036.1 GCA_002452795.1 Dehalococcoidia bacterium UBA6803 | reverse complement strand
GATCTTTTTTTTAAGCCGGGAGATTATTGTGAATTGATAAGTTGGTTAAAAGAGCGACCTGTTTCCGCAGGAGCGTCGAGAAATGAATTACCTTGTCATCTTTGCCGGAGTGTGGACAGAATCAATTCTTCTTTGCGTCGTTACATCTCTATTATTCAAGGCTGTAACCGGTTTTGCTCTTATTGTATTGTGCCCTATAGACGGGGCCGGGAATGTAGTCGTCCGTTAGAGGAAATAGTTTGTGAGATTGCTTCTCTGGTCGAGCATGGCACGAGGGAGGTGATTTTGCTGGGACAGAATATTGGTGCTTACGGACATGATTTGCCCGAGCGCCCTCATCTGGCAGAATTGCTGGAAAGGTTGAGCGGTATAGAGAATTTATTCAGGATACGGTTTTTGACAAATCATCCTAAAGACGTAGACGGAAGGCTTATTGAAGCGGTGGCTTCTTTGGGCAAGGTCTGTAAACACCTGGAGCTGCCGATTCAGGCAGGAGATGATGTTATACTGAAAAGCATGAAGCGAGGATATACGGTAAAGCAGTACCGTGAACTTGTTGGGGATATCAGGAAACGTGTTCCAGACATATCTTTGAGCACAGATGTGATAGCGGGCTTTCCAGGAGAAAGCGATGAGCAGTTTGGCTGTACTCTTGCTCTGCTTGAAGAGCTTAAATTTGACGTTGTTCACGTGGCAGGCTATTCTCCTCGTCACGGCACGGCAGCAGACAGTAAATATGACGACGATGTTCCTAAAGAGGTCAAAAAAAAGAGAGTGAAAATGGTGGAGGCGCTTCAAGCTGAGGTAGCTGCTGCAATTAATTCACAGCTTATGGGCAAGACGATGGAAGTGCTGGTAGAAGGCAAGAAGAAAGAGAAATGGTATGGCCGCACCGGAACTGACAAACTAGTGTTTTTCCCGGGCAATGACAGTGTGGATTATTGTGGACGAATGATGAACATTGAAATTACCCGAACAGGCCCCTGGGCATTGCAGGGAGTAGTCGAGCCAAATAAATAACAAAGGGAGGAAAAAATGGAAAACTTGGTTCCAATTTTATTTGTGGTGGCTATCTTTGCCATATTTTATTTCCTTACCGTCAGGCCGCAACAAAAGCAGAGAAAAGCGCATGAAGAGATAATGAGAGAGCTAAAAAAGGGGGATAAGGTTATTACCAGCAGCGGGATATACGGACAGATCAAAAGGGTAGATGCCGAAGCCGTATCGCTGGAAGTGGAGTCTGGGGCAACAATGGTGATTGCTAAAGGCAATATCTTGGGCAAGGTAGATAGCGCTGGTAGCCTGTAAGGGATGGTATATCTGGTTTGGGTTTTTAGAAAGCTTGCTGGCATAGAGACGACGACAGATGGACAGACTGGAGCAGATTAAGAAAAAAGCAGGCAAGTTAAAAAACGAGCTGGATGCTGTTATTGTAGCTCATAATTATCAACCTCCGGAGGTTCAGGATATTGCTGATTTCGTTGGTGATTCTCTGGAGCTAGCCAGAGAATGCGCCAATGTAAAGGCAGCAGTGATCGTCTTTTGCGGGGTCCGCTTCATGGCGGAAACGGCGGCCATTCTTAATCCGGGGGCACAGGTTCTTCTCTCTCACCCGGAAGCTGGTTGCTATCTGGCAGATACAATTGATGCAGGAGTTTTGAGACAGTGGAAGGAAAAATACCCCGAAGCTGCGGTAGTGGCCTATGTCAATACTTCGGCGGCCGTCAAGGCGGAGAGCCATATTTGCTGTACTTCGGCTAACGCTGTTGCGGTAGTGAATAGCCTCAGAGAGGAAGAAGTTCTTTTTGTTCCTGATAGTAATCTGGGACGGTATGTATCCGCCATGGTTGATAAGAAGGTGCTCTTATATCCCGGGTTTTGTGATGTTCATGAAAAGCTCACTGTCTCTGCTGTCCTGTTGGCCAGACAGCGTTATCCGGAAGCCAGGGTGCTGGTTCATCCGGAATGCCGCATTGAGGTAATTGAACTGGCAGATGCAACATTGAGCACTTCTCAGATGTTGCGCTATGTCGGGGAAAGCGCCGAGAAAGAGTTTTTAATCGGTACGGAGGAAGGGATGTTATATCCTTTGAGAAAACAAAATCCAGACAAAGTAATTATCCCTATTTCTGACGATATGGTTTGTTCCGATATGAAGAAAACTACCTTGCAGACGATTGTTGATGTTATGGAAAAAAGGGAGAGCATTGTTTTTGTGCCCGAGAAAATAAGGACGAAAGCGCGACAGGCTATTGACAGAATGCTTGAGGCAACCTGAGAAGGCGCGATGCATTATTACGACTATATCATAATTGGTAGTGGTATTGCTGGCCTCTATACTGCCCTTTTAGCCCGGGAATATGGCAGCGTTCTCATCCTAACTAAGGGCAGCATTGACGATTGCAACACCAGGCATGCCCAGGGGGGAATTGCTGCGGCTACGGGCAAAGACGATTCCCCGCAGCTTCATTTTCAGGACACTGTGCAGGCAGGAAATGGTTTGTGCGATTTGGAAACAACACATATTCTGACGGACGAAGCTACAAGCTGTATTGCTGATCTTGTTGGTTTTGGTGTTCCTTTCGATACTTTGAATGGCGAAGTGAGCCTGGCTAGAGAAGGGGCTCACAGCGCTCCACGTGTTCTCCATGCGGGGGGAGATGCAACGGGTGAATATATAGAAACTGCACTGAGCAGCAGAGTGTATTCATCGAACATTAGGGTTCTGGAGTATTGCCTGGCTACTCGCTTATTGTTGTCTAAGGGAAGAGTTACAGGGGTTAAGGCGCTTGATTGCCGTACAGGATTGGAAGAAGAATATCGATGCCGCTATCTCTCTATGGCAACAGGCGGTGTTGGCCAATTGTTTAAATATACCGCGAACTCCAGTGTGGTTACCGGCGACGGAATAGCGCTGGCTGTCAGGGCTGGTGCCGAGGCCAGTGACATGGAGTTTTTTCAGTTTCATCCTACTGTCCTTCGTTTACCAGGAGTGGTTCCCTTTCTTATCTCTGAAGCAGTGAGAGGGGAGGGGGGAGTGTTAAGGAATGCGGCAGGATATCGGTTTATGCCCGATTATGTTCCTGAAGCCGAGATGGCACCGAGAGATGTGGTAGCACGCAGCATTCTTTATGAGATGACGAAGACGGGAGACGATAAGGTTTTCCTGGATGTTACCCATCTGCCGCCTCATCTGGTTACTGCTCGTTTTCCTCATATTTATCGTTTTTGTTTGGGCTGCGGGTTGGATATTACCAGGGAATATATTCCTGTAGCTCCAGCGGCCCATTATCTCATGGGGGGCATCAGGACGAATAGCTGGGGTGAAACCAGTCTTCCCGGCCTGTTTGCTTCTGGCGAGACTGCTTGTACCGGGGTGCATGGAGCCAATCGCCTGGCGTCAAACTCGTTGCTGGAATCGGTGGTTTTCAGCAAGCGGGTGATACGACGAAGCCAGATGTTGGAAAAAAAGGATTGTGTCTGGCATGAAGGCAAAACACCTGAAGATAAGAATGTTTATCTTGCCCTACCTTCCCGTAGTGCTTTACCTGAAGTACCTTCGTTGAATCTTTCTAAGCTTCAGTCTCTTATGTGGGATAAAGTAGGTATTGTTCGTTCGGGCAGCGGGCTTGGTGAAGCTACGGGCTTTCTGGCCGCATGGGAAAGGATTTTGCAACCTCCTTCTGACAGGTTTTCACATGAACTGAATAACCTGATTTTATGTGCCCGGTTGATGGCAGAAGCCGCTTTGTTTCGTGAGGAGAGCAGAGGAGCTCATTTCCGCACTGATTTTCCTCATTCTTCTCCTGCCTGGCTCAAGCATATAATTTTCAAAAAAGATATATCCGGGGAGAGATAAAAATGTTGTCCGAAGCGAAAATTGCTGAGGTAATTGCTCGTGCCCTGGCTGAGGACCTGGCGCGAGGGGATATTACCACTGATATTCTGATATCACCCGGCCAGCAGGGCATTGCCGACATTGTGGCGAGGGAAGCAGGCATTCTGGCCGGTGCTGATATGGCTAAACGGACATTTCTCGGAGTCGATTCTGTTCTTAAGGTGGATGTGTGGATCGCTGATGGGAGTGAGCTTAACAAAGATGATGTGATTGCCAGTGTGGAGGGAAATGTCGCCAGTATCCTCAGAGCGGAGCGGGTGGCGCTGAATTTTCTCCAGTGGCTGAGCGGAATTGCTACGCAGACGAACCGTTACGTGAAGATTGTTCAGGGGCTGCCGGTGCAGATTCTCGATACCAGAAAGACCACTCCCGGCCTGCGCTCGTTTGAGAAGTATGCCGTGAGAATGGGAGGAGGGGTTAATCATCGCATGAGTTTAGGGGATGGCGTCTTGATTAAAGATAATCACCTGGAGATACTGCGTCATCTTGGAATGACTGTTAATGATGTGGTAACCAAAGCTAGACAAGGCGCGCCATGCCAGATGAAAATAGAGATAGAGACAGGAACGCTGCAAGAAGTGCATGAGGCATTGGAAGCTGGAGTAGATATTATTATGCTTGATAATATGACACTTGAAGATATGCACCGGGCAGTGGAGATTGCCGGCGGACGCGTTCTGCTGGAAGCCTCCGGCGGGATTACCCTGGACAAAGTTCGCTCTGTGGCCGAGACGGGAGTTAATTTTATTTCGATAGGTGCGCTGACGCACTCGTTTAATGCTCTGGATATTAATCTGTCTTTCAATCTCTCATGAGAACCCTGTTATCTCAGCAAGAGCTACTTGCTTTCCAGCAGCAAAGTAACAGGGCCGTCATTGTGAATTTCTACCTGCATGTGTTCTTGAAAAACACCTGTTTCTATTTTTAGTCCCGTGTGGCGCAGGTGCTCTATGAAAAAGTCGTAAAGCTCCTTCGCTTTATCGGGTGGAGCTGCTTCGCCAAAGCTGGGACGCCGCCCCTTCCGCGCATCGGCCAGGAGGGTAAACTGGCTTACTATAAGTATCTCGCTGTTGATGTCTAATGCTGAGAGGGCAAACTCTTGTCCGTCACAGGCAAATATGCGGAGGTTAGACAGTTTATTGGCCAGGTAGCAAGCATCATCTCTGGAGTCATCTTTTCCGACACCCACAAAAACCACGAGGCCTGGGCCGATTTGCCCGGATATTCTGTCATTGACCCTGACCGAAGCGTGGGAAACACGCTGAATAAGAACTTTCATTTTCTTGCAATAACTACCCCGGTTGTTTTTAGCCTGAAATGCACTCTTTATAACGTAGCATATTTTGCCTGTTAATGAGAAGAGGCCTATTCTCCATCATTTTCTGGCAAACGAAATAATAGTCTGGCATTCGCGCTTGTTCTGCTGGCTATTGTTTCGAAAGATTCTTGCCTGATTCTGGCGATAACCTCTGCGGTGTTTTTCAGGTATGCTGGTTCATTGCGTTGCCCACGATGGCTTTGTGGAGGCAGGAAGGGGCTGTCGGTCTCCAGCATGAATTTATCTGGGGGGATTCTTCTGATGACATCGTGTAGGGGGAGTGACGAAGGGTAGCTAACATAGGCTCCAAAAGAAAGAAAAAACCCCATACCCAGAAATTGCTCGGCAATTGCTCTGTCGCCACTGAAGCAATGAATTACTCCCACAGGTTGCTTGCCAAAGTAGCGACGAGAAGCTGTCCAGTTTTGCAACACAGGTAAAAGTTCTTCTTCTGCCTGTCGGCAGTGGATAATGACGGGCAGATTTAATTCATCTGCCAGCCCCAGTTGCCATTTGAATACCTGCAGTTGTGTTTCTTTGGTAGAAATGTTTCTATAAAAATCCAATCCGATTTCCCCCAGAGCGACTATCTGGGGATGCCTGGCTATTCGGGCGAGCTCTGCGATATCAGTTTCGTTTATTCCTTCAGCTTCCTGGGGATGAATGCCCGCTGTGGCAAAGATTTCTTCATGTTTGCTCGCCAGCACGGTTGTTTGTATGCTTGATTTAAGATCAATGGCTACATCAATGAGAACGGTTATTCCCGCGTTTAGCGCTCTGGAGATCACATCATAACGATCATTGTCGAAAGAGGACATATCCAGGTGAGCGTGCGTATCTATAATCGAAGGATTCACTTCTGTGTTCTTTCTTCATCTAGCAGGTGCCGGGCAATTGGATTATATTTGATTTCCCCTTAATATGCTACTGGCCTGGAGGGTTTATGACGGCCAAAGCACGTATTTTGGAATGCCTCTGGTTTTTTTTGTCCAAATATTTCCTGGGTGGGGATTAGCAATGCTTGACCTCTAGATACAGGAAGAATAAGATACTTTCGGATGGTTTTTGCCAGTAGGATGGTGAGGCATGGCTATAGTTGAAGTGAGCGTTATTCCTGTGGGAACGAAGACACCTTCTTTAAGTCAGCACGTTGCTCGGGTACTTCGGGTTCTGCGGGACAAGGAAAGCATAAAGTACGAGCTAACGCCGATGGGCACGATCATAGAGGGCGACCTGAAGCAGGTTTTCCCTATTGTGCAAGAAATGCACCAGGCGGCTTTTGCCGAAGAAGTTTTAAGGGTGGTTACGACCATCAGGATAGATGAACGACGAGACAAACTTTTGACGATGGAGAGCAAAGTCAGGGGAGTGGAAGAGAAACTGAAAGAAGTAAGACAGAGATAGCGTCTGTTTTCTGATGCGGATAAAATTTTGGAGAGACAAGTAATCTTTTAAGGGAGGAAACATGGGCAATCGGGAAGAACTGATAGAGAAAATCCTGGAAGCTGAATGGGACAAGTTTCAGAAAGTGCAGAACATAGGCGGAAGAGCGACGTGCCAGGATGATAAAAAGACCTTTGATGTTATGCGGTCCAGCCAGTTTGCAAGTTGGTCGGACGAAGCCATGGAGAGTTATCTCGGCGATCTGCAGGACGCTGACAAAAAGGGCAGGAATTTGCTTACGGAAAAGTATGCCCGCATGATGAAATCAACATCTCCCCGGGAGTATGCGCGCATTGAAGGACAGCTTCCTTCTCTGGAAGAAGGGGTTGCGCCACTGGTGGCCAAGATAACTGACATCGTGATTGGCTGGGAAGAGGAGCTTTCTCGAGAATTTCCGCATGTTACTGCTCGGGGTAGGCCTATCCATAGCTCGCAGGACAGCCAATTTGCCACCTCCAAGGAAACTTACCTCCGTGGTGAATTGGAGACTTATTCCAAAAGGACACTTGAACTGTATTATAAAGGACTCCTGGAGCAGAAAAGCAAGGGAATCAATAAATCCAGAGTGGTGCTTGAACAGATGGTGAAGCAGTCTGGTTATGCTTCTGCGGAAGAAGCGGAGGAAAAGCTAAAGGGAAGTTGATGATCCTGCTAGGGTTCTCCGGGTCAATCAAGATGATGAATTGTTTTTCTGCGCTTGAGCATTTAAGTTGATTCAAAATAGGCAATACTTTATAACTTGTTTTGGTAGTTGAGGTGCTCTGGTGTGAACCAGAGCTTAAATGGAAAGCAAGTCGGTGAAATTCCGAAGTGGTTTCCGCCGCTGTGACTGGTATTTTAAAGCCAGGAACCAGAACGCCAGCCTCAATAGTTTATTCCGCCTCCGCGGGGAAAGGAGAGGAAAGAAATGACTCAAGCAGCATAACCCCTCAATTCTAAAGAGAGGGAGGGTTTGTTCTTTGCCACCAAGCTCTTTACGGAAACGTTTGTTTGCTGTGTGCTGTTTTCCATATCCAAGGAGCTTGATGCAGGCGATGGTATTCTGTTAGGCGTTCCTTGTTTTGGAATAATCTTTCGGTTAGAGCTATCGTTCCGGACTGACCCTTCGGACAGCAGCTATTTTTTGAGTGAATGGCTTTCGTTATGTATGACGAAAACTTATTTTGGAGGAAAAATGAGGAAAATTTTATCAATTTTGGTGGTTTTGACGATCGCGCTGGTTGCTTCTTCGCCCGGTTGTGCTCAGCCGGCTGGAGCAATAACTGGTATTGATGACAACAACAGACCGATCTGTATAGAGAACGCCCCGCAGAGGATCCTTTCTTTAGCACCAAGCAGTACCGAAATCCTTTTTGCCTTAGGTCTGGGCGACAGGGTGGTGGGGAGAACTGATTTTTGCAATTATCCGCCAGCGGCAGGAACATTGCCTTCAGTTGGGTCTCCTTTCTCCGGTTTTAACCTGGAGCTAATTGTTGATCTTGATCCAGACATAGTTTTTTCTGTTGCGGGCACGATAGTCAACGAATTGGATAATCTCAACCTAACAGTAGTGGTTCTTCAGCCTAATGATATCCCTGCTGTTTTCAGGGATATTCAAATAGTGGGTGAAATTACTGGCAAACAACGGGAAGCAGAAAGACTTGTCTCCAGTTTGGAAAAAAGAGTCAATGTTATCATCGAAAAAACAGCTAAAGTAACTGAAAAACCGTTGGTCTTTTACGAAGTTGATGGTACTGACCCGACCAAACCCTGGACTACTGGTTCAGGAACTTTCCAGGATTCACTTATTACTCTGGCAGGCGGCAAAAATGTCGCCGCTGGAATCTCCAGCTGGTATCAAATGAATGTTGAAGCAATTATTGAAGCCAATCCCGAGATTATTGTACTCGAGGATGCTCGATACGGGATGACCGCAGAAATAGTTGCCGCCCGTTCCGGTTGGGGCAATATCACCGCTGTAAAAGGGGAGAGCATTTATCCAATTAGCAATGCTGATATTACCAGTCGTCAAAGCCCTCGAATTGTTGATGGATTGGAGGAAATTGCCCGGATAATTCATCCTGAGCTTTTTCCTGGTTAGTATTTTGTTGCAGAAGAGGGCTTTGCTACGGCGGTGTAAGAGTGCTTTAGTTAAAGGTGAAATTGAATTATTTCATCGGGGAGTCGAAAGTATAAATATTGGCTAAATTGATGAGTTGCAAACGGATTACTATTGTAATTTCGCTTATTAGTGTCCTGATATGTTGCATGATAGTTGCTTCGGCGATAGGAACAATTTCTATTCCAATGCCAGACATTATCAAGATGAGCTTAAATAAGCTTCCTGTATTTGATTTTATGCCTACTTGGCCTTCAAGGTGGGAGGATATTATTTTTCAAGTCCGGTTGCCCAGGGTGGTAGGCGGAGCATTAGTTGGTGCTGCCTTATCTGTTGCTGGCGTTCTTTTTCAGGGGTTATTGCGCAATCCGCTGGCTGACCCTTATATTATCGGCACCTCGGCTGGTGCTGGTTTAGGTGCAATTGTTGCTATGTTATTGCCATTAAGTCTGACTTTCTTTGGCTTTGGGATGGTGCCGGTTTTCGCCTTTATTGGTGCTTTAGCGACAGTGACACTAGTTTATAATATAGCTCAAGTTGGAGGCAAGACACCAGTAGTTAGCATGTTGCTAGCGGGATTTGTAGTTGGTTCTATGCTGTCTGCCCTCATGTATTTATTGATTACTTTGTTTCCTGAAAGATCATTTCTTCGTGGCGGAGTCCTTAGTTTCTTAGGTGGTAGTATTTCAGTAACCAGCTGGTGGCAACTGGCAGTGATCACTCCTTTGATTATTGGTGGAATTATTGTTGCGTGGCTTCATGCTCCTTATCTCAATGCTTTTTCTCTGGGAGAGGAAGGTGCAGCTTATATTGGTGTCGAAGTAGAGAGAGAAAAGAAACTAATTTTAATATTAGGGGCGCTTTTAACTGCTGCGGCTGTTTCAATCAGTGGTCTGGTTGGTTTCGTCGGATTGGTAGTCCCTCATGCGATGCGTTTGCTTCTGGGGCCAAGTCATCGCCTGCTTATTTTAGCCTCAGCTTTAGCTGGCAGTAGCTTTATCGTTTTAACTGATCTTCTGGCACGTACCGTTCTAGCACCTAGGGAAATACTTATCGGGGTGATCACTGCTTTGGTGGGAGCTCCCTTTTTTCTGTATCTTCTTCGTAAACACCGACGGGAATACACTTTTTGAAAATGGCTAAAGTTAGTTTAAAGAACGTCTCTTTCAGTTATTCCGATGGGATTGGGCTTAAGAACATTACCATCTCAATCAGGGATGGCGAAAGAATTGGCTTGATCGGCCCCAACGGCTCGGGGAAAACTACCTTGCTCAAGCTCATAAGTGGCGTCTTGCTTCCAGGTGAAGGGGAAATTTATCTGGATGGTGTAAATTTGAAAAGACTAGATCGGAGGACTATTGCTCAAGAGATAGCTGTAGTGCCACAGCAATTTGATTTACCTTTTGCTTTTACCGTGAAGGAAGTAGTCGAGTTGGGGAGAACGCCATTTTTCAAGATGTTTGCTGGCGGAAATGAAGATGTAGCGATAGCCAATCAGGCTATGACGGCACTGGAGATTGAACCTCTCGCGGGACGCTTTTTCAATGAACTAAGTGGTGGAGAGCGTCAAAAAGTAGTTCTGGCAATGGCTTTAGCACAGCAACCCAAATTGTTCCTGCTTGACGAACCGACAGCTCACCTGGACATTAATCACCAGATTGAAATTCTTGATTGGGTGAAAAAACTTAATGCAGAGGCAGCAGGACGCTTCTATTCCGGTAACTCAGGGCAAGCTATTACTGTTGTTGCTGCGATACATGATCTCAATTTAGCTGCGCTCTATTTTGAGCGCCTTATTCTCCTTAAAGAAGGACGTATCGTAGCTGATGGCTCTCCTCATAAAATCCTCACGTCGGAGTTACTTAGTGAAGTCTTTTCTATTACAGTGGAAATAGCCCCTCATCCTCAAACTAAAGCTCCCCAGATTATCTTACCGGTAAAGGATGAAAAGGAATGCGTTTAAGCATTCCCAAAATCTTCCGTGAAGCAACTGACGCGGTTTTTGGAGAAAAGCCATTTCCAATCTGGCTGCCGAGCCAGGATTCGAACCTGGGCTAAGGGATTCAAAGTCCCCCGTGCTACCGCTACACAACTCGGCATTGAAAAAGCAACTCAATGCCGAAGGTCGGACTCGAACCGACACGAGAGTTGCCTCTCAACAGTTTTTGAGACTGCCGCGTCTACCATTCCGCCACTTCGGCCTGTGCGAAAGTTTGTTTTTTGCTGGAAACACCAAAAATGCCGAGGAGCAGAGTCGAACTGCTGACACGCGGATTTTCAGTCCGCTGCTCTACCACCTGAGCTACCTCGGCGTAGAAGATATTCTAGGTTTTTCTATCTGTTAATGTCAAGGAAGGGAACTCAGGGTAGTTCTCCATGTCGAGAAAGAGGGATATGAGCAGTGCATAATGGGCATTTATCCGCGGAGTAGACCGCGGTAGGAGCGTGGAGACAGCTGAAGAGAGGAACATCGAAATCTATCTTGTTTGTGCTGCGGTCAACAAGAACGCCGATGCCGATTGTGCTCCCCCCCATTTTATCTACGGCGTTCAACGTCTCTCGTATGGAATTTCCTGTGGTCAGAATGTCATCAACAACAAGGATTCGTTCTCCTGGCGTGATGCTAAAATCCCGGTGAAAAGCTCTTGCAGTTCCTTCTTTCTCGCAAAAGATGCTTCGTATGCCCAGTTGTCGGGCCGTCTCAAAAGCGACGATAATACCACCTGTGGTTGGTCCGGCAACCGTTTGCGCTTTTTCGTTTGCGAAACGTTGCGCGATAAGGTGACAAAGCTTTTCAGTATAATGTGGGTGCTGGAGAACACGAAATTTTTCCCAATACACCGGGGAGTGCAAGCCAGAAGTCAATAGGAAATGTCCTTCTCTAATCGCTCCGGTAGCCTTGAAGATGTCTATTATTTCACTGTCCAATTTAATGTCCTCCGTTTGAATTGAAAATGATTAAAACCATGTTGTTAGCTCATACCTAGTTTGTTAGTTTGTGGGTCAGTAATGGGCTGACTGTATTAGCCGTAAATGGTTTAATGGCCAGTAAACAAGCCAGGCCTTGCCCGTGATGTTTTCGCGTGGCAGCGTGCCCCAGCGGTGAGAATCATTGCTAAGATTGCGGTTGTCACCAAGAACGAAATATTCATTGTCTGGAACTGTTACAGGCGCCATGTCATAGTCTATAGGTTCCAGGAGGTATTCTTCTTCCAGTAATGTGTTATCAATGTAGACGCTGCCGTTTTTGATCTCTATTGTTTCACCGGGCAATCCGATAACTCTTTTGATAAATTTCTCTTCTGGATTGTTAGGAGGTGGCGGTATGAAAACGATTACCTCTCCTCTTTCAATGCCTGAGAAATGATAGTGCAGCTTGTCCAGAACAATCCTTTCCCCGTTGCTAATGTTGGGCAGCATGCAGGTATAATTTACTCCATATCTGGGAAAGGCAAGAGTAATCATTGCGACAATGGCCAGTGCCGCAAGGCAGATTATGCCGATTTCACGAAGAATTCTCATCAGCGAAGGTTATTTTATCATCAAGGGCAAGTGAAAGGATAATCTGGCTGTCGTAACGATTGCGGAGACTTTTGCGCTTTGGGATACCCGATGTTACAATTTTGTTATATGGTGCTGAGTGACCGAACGATCAAAGAGGAACTTGCTAGAGGGCGATTGATTATTGACCCGCTGGACCCGAGTTGCATTCAGCCTGCCAGTGTTGATCTTCATCTGGACAGGAAACTGCTTGTCTTTAAGTCATGGAGCCAGCCCTTTTATATTGATGTCAAGCAGAACATGGATAATCTGGTGGAGGAGGTAGAGATTGGGGAAGATAAGCCATTTCTGCTTGGTAACGGAGAATTCGTGCTTGCCAGCACAGTGGAGTTGATCGCTTTGCCCTGTGATATGGTAGCCAGGCTTGAAGGAAAGAGTTCCTTGGGCAGGATAGGTCTTTTAATTCATTCGACGGCGGGTTATGTTGATCCGGGCTGGAGAGGTCAGTTGACACTTGAGCTATCCAATGTGGCCAAACTCCCGGTAACTCTATACCGTGGCATGAAGATCGGGCAGATTTCTTTTCTCCGTTTAACTTCTCCCGTAGACAATCTTTATGGCTCCCCCGGGCTGGGGAGCAAATATCAAGGACAGATTGGCCCTATTGCCAGCAAATATTATCAGGGCTATGCAGGAGAGAGTTGATGAGTTCAGTGTTGTCTGCAGACTATATGCGACATGCTCTTTCTCTGGCTAAGTTAGCTTTGGGATATGCCAAGCCTTATCCGTCGGTGGGGGCTATTGTCGTTAAGAATAATGTCGTTGTTGGCATGGGGCATACTCAGCTGGCTGGCTCGGAACACGCAGAGGTGATGGCAATTTCCCAGGCTGGAGACATGGCCAGGGGTGCTACTTTACATACCATCTGGGAGCCAGCCTGTTACTACAGGAATGGTCCCCCATGTACACAGGTGATAATTGATGCTGGCATAGCAGAGGTTCATGTGGCGACTTTAAACCCTGACCCTTTAGTCTCGGGCCGTGGGATTGTTGAACTGGAACGAGCGGGTATCAAGACTTATGTGGGGGAGTATC
>DKFF01000024.1 GCA_002452795.1 Dehalococcoidia bacterium UBA6803 | reverse complement strand
GGCGAACCCGGCGTGGGCAAAACCGCCATCGCCGAAGGACTGGCACAGCGTATCACCCGCGGAGACGTTCCAGAGGGGCTAAAAAATAAGCGCATCGTAGCGCTGGATATGGGAGCATTAATCGCCGGAGCCAAATATCGTGGTGAATTCGAGGACAGGCTCAAGGCAGTGCTCAAGGAGGTCCGGCAATCAGAGGGAAATGTTATTCTCTTTATCGACGAATTGCATACCGTGGTGGGAGCGGGGGCGGCCGAGGGGGCTATGGATGCCTCCAATATGCTCAAGCCAATGCTGGCCAGAGGAGAGCTGCACTGCATCGGCGCCACCACCCGGAATGAGTATCGCAGATATATCGAGAAAGACGCAGCGCTAGAGCGTCGTTTCCAGCAAGTACTGATAGAGGAACCTTCTGTCGAGGACACCATCTCTATCCTGCGCGGGCTCAAAGAGCGCTACGAAGTGCATCACGGGGTGAGAATTAAAGATTCCGCGCTGGTGGCTGCGGCCGTTCTTTCGAACCGCTATATCAGTGACCGCTTTATGCCTGACAAAGCGATAGATCTGATGGATGAGGCTGCCTCCCATCTGCGCATAGAGATAGACAGTGTGCCCCAGGAGCTTGACGAAGTGCAAAGGCGTATTACACAACTGGGCATTGAACGTGAGGCCTTGAAAAAGGAAAAAGATGAAGCATCTAAGGAACGTCTATCTCACATTGAAAAAGAGCTGGCCGATCTCAAAGAAGAAAGTAGTAGCTTCAGAGCGCAATGGCAACAGGAAAAGCAAAGCATCCAGGAATTACAACGGCTTAAAGAAAAAATAGAGGAAGTTCGCCACGACATAGAAAAAGCGGAGCGCGCGGCTAATTTGGAGAGAGCGGCCCAGCTTAAATACAGCACTCTTGCTGATCTGGAGAAACAGCTAAAAGAAAAGGAGGTTTTTCTGGCTTCCCCCGATGAAAAGGAGAAAAGGTTACTCAAGGAGGAAGTGGACGAGGAAGACATTGCGGAAGTGACCAGCAAATGGACAGGCATACCGGTAAGCCGCCTCGTAGAAGGAGAGATTCAGAAATTGCTGCATATGGAAAAGCGCCTGCATGATCGCGTGGTGGGACAAGACGATGCTGTGATTGCGGTAGCCAACGCCATTCGTCGCGCCCGCGCCGGGCTCCAGGACCCACATCGTCCCCTGGGTAACTTTATCTTTCTGGGCCCCACTGGTGTCGGTAAAACAGAGCTAGCCAGAGCGCTGGCAGAATTTCTTTTCGACGACGAACGAGCCATCGTGCGCGTAGACATGTCCGAATACATGGAAAAACACACTGTCTCCCGACTTATTGGGGCGCCGCCTGGATACGTAGGATACGAGGAGGGAGGGCAGCTCACCGAGGCAGTGAAGCGAAAACCCTACGCCGTGATCTTGCTGGATGAGATTGAGAAAGCTCACCCCGATATATTCAATGTTTTATTACAGATACTGGACGACGGCCGCCTAACAGATGGACACGGCCGCACGATAGACTTCAAGAACACGGTACTTATCATGACCAGCAATCTGGGAAGCCAGTGGATAGCCAAACTCGGCCCGGCAGAGGAAGAGGAGATAAAAAGAAAAACTATGGACGCTCTGAAAACTCAGTTCCGCCCGGAGTTTCTCAACCGGATAGATGAGATAATAATCTTCCAGCAGCTCACGCGGGAACACATCGGGCAAATTGTTGGTCTGCAATTTGCCGAACTGAAAAAACGTCTTGCAGACAGGCATATAGAGGTCGAGCTTACAGAAAAGGCCAAAGATTTACTGGTAAAAGAAGGCTACGACCCTGCGTATGGAGCAAGGCCATTAAAACGAACCATTCAGCGACTCGTGTTAAATCCTCTGGCAGTCAGGGTGCTAGCAGGAGAATTTAGAGAGGGAGACACGGTCACGGTAAGCGCGACGGACGGCCATATCACTTTTTCCAAATAAGATAAGCTTACCTCTTTTCATAATCAACAACCCCCCCCTTAAGTAAAACATGGCTTTGGGAAGTATTATGCGGATGCACTAGGTCGCGAGGTAAGGCAAAAATTTTATCGTGAGCAATCCCGGCAGAGGCCAAAAAACGCCAAGTGGTTCATCTCTACCTTAAAACCATATTGCCGCATAATCTCTTTCCATAACGAACTTAAGAACTCCTCGTCCACATCAATGATCGCCCCACATTTCTGGCAAACGAGATGATGATGGTGTCCCTTTCCCATGCCATGGTACCGCACCCTGCCGTCACCCATATCTGTCTTTGTCACCTGTCCCAGCGCCTCCAGCAAATCCAGAGTACGGTAGACCGTGGAGATATTCATATACGGATAGCGGATATGTACCTGCTCATATATCTCCTCGGCGCTGGTGTGCCCCTCTGCCCGCCCTACAGCTTCCAGTATCATCAGCCGCTGAGGCGTCAGGCGATAACCCAATTTCTGTAAAGTTTCGGTTGTGTCATGAAGATATGCCACAGCTTATTACCTCACAGTCAAGCGTATAACATCCGGCAACTTATTGCAACGGCATGCAAGAAATTCAGATAAGCCCCGGCTTATTTCTTTACACTTCGACTGGAAAAAGAAATACTCCGCAATCGCTGTGACTGGGTGAGTAATTTTTTCCTTAGCCTGATATTCCCCGGAGTTACCTCAACCAATTCATCATTATTTATAAAATCAATGGCTTGCTCCAAGCTCAACAGAATAGGAGGAGTTAGCTTTACGGCGATATCGGACGTAGACGCGCGTACATTGGTTTTCTTCTTTTCTTTGCACACGTTGACGGCTATGTCCTGCGGCCGTGAAGTCAGCCCTACTATCATACCCTCGTAAACCAGCGTGCCAGGTTCAATAAAAGTAGCTCCTCGCCCCTGGGCATTATTTAGGCCATAAGTAACGGCCGTACCCTGCTCCGATGCTACCAACACTCCGTTACGAGATGAAATTATCTCTCCACGACAAGGTTCATATCTAAAAAAAGTGGCATTCATGACGCTACCGCCACGCGTGGCGGTAGTAAAGGCGTTCCGGAAGCCAATAAGTCCTTTTGTAGGCACATGAAAGACTAAACGCACATTATCCCGGCCATCATTGCGCATATCCGTAAGGTGAGCTTGCCGCTTGCTCAGTATCTCGGTTAAAACTCCGATATACTCTTCTTTAGTATCAATAGTAAGGGCCTCCACGGGTTCCACAAGCTTACCGTCAACTACTTTGGTAATAGCTTCCGGCCTGGAAACCTCGAATTCATAACCCTCGCGGCGCATAGTCTCAATCAGAATAGACAGATGCAGCTCCCCCCGCCCTTTTACCAGAAAAGTATCCGGACTATCTGTATCCTGTACCCGGAGACTGAGATTAGTTTCCAGCTCTCTATAAAGTCGTGCTCGTAACTGGCGAGTGGTGCAAAAACGCCCCTCGCTTCCGGCAAAAGGCGAGGCATTTACTCCAAAGGTCATCTCCACCGTCGGTTCGCCAATCTTTATGCGTGGCAGCGCTTCAGGCTGCTGTGGGCTGGCAATGGCGTCGCCAATGCAGACTTTGTCGAGACCGACCACGGCTACTATGTCACCCGCCTCGGCTTCCTCCACCTGCACGTGCTTGAGACCAAGATAGGTAAACACCTCGCTAATCTCATGCTGAGTCACACTTCCATCAACATCCACTCTAACTACCTGGTCGCGTGAAGCAATCTTTCCTCTCCAGATTTTACCAATAGCTATTTTGCCTTTGTGACTGTCATAGTCCAGATTGGAAACCAGCATTTGAAATAGCCCATTTTCAATTTTCGGCGGGGGTACTTTTTCCAATATGCATTCGAAGAGAGGAACGATATCTTTGCCTTCCGTGCCCAATTCAGTCACAACAGTGCCTTCCCGCGCACTGGCATACAGCACCGGAAAGGCAAGCTGGTCAGCGCTGACGGCTAGTTCTAAAAACAAGTCCTCAGTCAGCTTTAGCACCTCTGCTATCCGTGAATTTCGCCTGTCTATCTTGTTGATAACCACAATAGGCTTTAAGCCCATTTCCATTGCCAGGCGAAGCACAAACTTCGTCTGGGGCATGGGACCTTCTACGGAATCCACCAGAAGCAGACACCCATCAGCCATACTCATGACACGCTCCACCTCTCCACTGAAATCAGCGTGTCCCGGTGTATCGATAATATTGATTTTGACGCCCTTGTAAACTATGGCCGTGTTTTTAGACATGATGGTAATCCCTTTTTCCCGCTCAAGCGCATTCTGGTCCATTATTAATTCGCCAACTGCCTGGTTATCCCGGAAAACCTTGCTTTG
>DKFF01000007.1:3216-5873 GCA_002452795.1 Dehalococcoidia bacterium UBA6803 | reverse complement strand
GATGTCGAAACTCTTTGATAATGTCCTCTGTAGGACTCGATAGAAATGTCCTCTGACACAGTTTGGCAGAGCGTGCCAGAAGCTGGGTATAGAGGTCATAATGGCCAGCTCTCCACCAGCCAGAAGAAAGGCCATGGTGCAAGAGCATTTGGATGGGACAATCCACATGGTCTACAGGGATAGGGATGTCCTCTTCGCAGAGATCAAGGAGCTGCCCCGGAGGCCCATGGTTACTCAGCAAAAGCAACAAAGCTCAAAAACCAAAGAGGAAATACGTCCCTCCTCCGGATCACCCATGGAGAAGACACAGTCTTTAAACTCAACGCATCAGCCAGGCATTACCGGCGTGAGGTCACCAGAGGACATTTCTAAGGAGTCTTGACACAGCCAGCACAGACGCTTGACAAAAGTGAAGCATGTGCTACCATAGTATTTGATACTTCCCCTGTCGCTTCGGCGGCAGGGCCGAGGCTGCCGTCAAGGCAGCCTTTGTTTATATTTAGGGGAGGGTGATGAGAACAAATGTCTACATAGATGGCTTCAACCTCTACAATCGAGCCGTGAAAGGCACCTCCTACAAGTGGCTTGACCTCTCCAAGCTCTGCCAAGCTCTCCTCCCACGTCACGAGATTCACCGCATCCGATACTTCACCGCGCTAGTGTATCCCAGATCCAATGACCTTCAAGCCCCCCAGAGGCAACAGATATACCTTCGAGCACTCAAGACCATCCCAAACCTTACGATGGAATTCGGGCAGTTCCGTTCTCGCATAAAAAAGAGGCCGCTGGTTACTCCCACGCCGGGCCAGCCGAGAAATGTTCCAGTCCACGACACAGAAGAGAAAGGAACGGATGTCAACTTAGCAACCTACCGAAAGAAGGGATACCGAAGGAACTGAGGGATGCCGCAACATTCAACAGACGTCTACATGAGAGCGTGTTGGGGAAATGTCAGTTCCCGTGTCAAATCATTTAAGCAGGTAACCCAACAGGGGGTTGTTGCATCATAAAAGATGTAACCATATGGGGCATCACTTTTCTCGTTGGGTTAACCTGCTTAAGACCTCTTTTTCTCCTCGTAAATTTGATAGAGCTTATCCGGTTTGGCGTCGATGCTCCGCTTGAGCTCGGCCGGGTTTAAACTGAGGTAGACAGCCTCAAGCTGTCTTTCGGCTTCCTCAGGTCGTCCGGCGCGCGTTTGGTTGCTCATGCTTTTTTGTTGCGCTATGATGCGGATTAAGAAGATGGAAACAGTTCAACTGATAGAGAGGATTAAAGAGTATCTGCCGGAGGATAAAGTTGCCCTGGTTGAGAAAGCCTGCCAGTTTGCCGAGCAGGCGCACCGGGGACAGCAGCGTCTCTCGGGAGAGCCGTATATTGAACATCCTTTGCAAGTTGCGGTAATTCTGGCGGACCTGCGGCTTGACGCTGACGTCATTGCGGCGGGGTTGCTGCATGATGTTTCCGAGGATTGCGGGATATCTCTGGAGGAAATTGCGAGCGGATTCTCGCCTGAAATAGCCAGGCTGGTTGACGGCGTAACAAAGCTGGAGCAGGCGATGAAACCGGTGCAAGAGGGGATTGTGGATGGGGAGCGCGCTGCTAATTTGCGCAAGATGCTCCTGGCAATGGTAGATGACCTGCGGGTGATTTTTATCAAGCTGGCAGACAGGCTGCATAACATGCGTACTCTGGGAGCGTTGCCTTTGTACAAACGCCACCTTATCGCCCGGGAAACACTGGAGGTATATGCGCCTCTGGCTCACCGTCTGGGCATCTGGAGCGCCAAGTGGCAGCTTGAAGACCTGTCCTTTCGCTATTTGGAGCCCCAGGAATACCGCAGGATTGCTCATCTGGTGAATACCAGGAGGGGACAGCGGGAGAAATTCATAGAGGAGGTCACGCAGGCTCTTGCCCGGGAAATAAGCGAAGCAGGCATAGAAGCGGAAGTTGTGGGCAGGCCGAAACATATTTATAGCATTCACCAGAAGATAGGGCGGTATGCGGCGCAGGGGAAGGATTTCAACAGAATTCACGATCTTTTTGCCTTGCGTGTGCTGGTGCACTCAATATCGGATTGCTATAAGGCGCTGGGAGTTGTGCATAATCTCTGGCATCCCATTCCCGACGAGTTCGATGACTATATTGCCACTCCCAAAGATAATGGCTATCGTTCGCTGCATACCACGGTTATCTGTCAGGGGACCACCCCCCTGGAAGTGCAGATCCGCACGTATGAAATGCATCGTTTAAATCAGTATGGAGTGGCTGCGCACTGGGGTTACAAAGAAGGGGAAAAGAAAGGAAAGAAGCTTGAAGCTGAAGTCGCCTGGCTCAAGCAGCTTCAAGAATGGCAGCAGGACATCAGCGGAGAAGAATTTCTCGAGTCCGTGAAGAGCGATATTCTGGCGGACAGAGTGTTTGTTTATACGCCCAAAGGGGATATTAAGGAGCTATCCAAGGGAGCAACGCCACTGGATTTTGCCTTCCGCGTCCATACGGAACTGGGATATCATTGTATCGGCGCAAAGGTGAACGGGAGACTGGTGCCCTTAAACCACCGGCTCGGCAATGGAGAGGTGGTGGAGATAATTGCTTCTAAGGGAAAAGGCAGGGGCCCCAGCCTGGACTGGCTGAATCCTGCCCTGGGCTATATT
>DKFF01000007.1:2066-3193 GCA_002452795.1 Dehalococcoidia bacterium UBA6803 | reverse complement strand
TGGAGAGCGGCAGGCAGTTGCTGGAGAAGGAATTTAAGAGGCTGGGTGGGCAGGAAGTCACTGCGGAGGAACTGGCCAGGGCAGTCAATTATAGCGACGTGGAGGATTTTCTGGTCGCTCTTGGCTCCGGCGTCATCAGCATTCCGCAGATAGAATTTAAACTGAGCGGCGGACATGACCCCAGCCCCCGTGCCCCCCAGCGCAGGATCAGCCCGGCTGGCATTAAAGTGCTGGGGGTGGGAGATTTGCTCACCCGCCTGGCGAACTGTTGTCATCCCCTTCCCGGGGATGACATCATCGGCTATATCACACAGGGTCGCGGCATTACCGTGCATCGTTTGGATTGCCCCAATATCGTGAATGAAGATGAAAAAGAGAGGCTGATTGCCGTGGCGTGGGGGGAAATGGAGCAGACTTATCCTGTTACTATTAAAATTGAGGTGTGGGACAGAGTTGGTTTGCTGCGGGATATCAGCGCGATCATCGCCGACGCAGGAGTAAATATTGTAGAGGCCGGCGTGGAGGAGAGGAAAGACAATGCCAGTTCTCTGTACTTCACCCTGGAGGTAAGAGACACTTTGCAGTTGACTAAAGTTATCTCCAGGATATATTCTGTGTGGAACGTGGTGAACATAACAAGGAAGGGGGACAAAGAGTGACAGGAACCAGTTCGTTAAACAAGGCAGCCCGAGAGGAAGGGAGGAAGGGATTGCGTAACCGTATGGACAGGGGGAGCATCAAAACACGGATGACCGCGGCGGGCAAGGCTATTCACAAAGGGGAGAAGGAAGAAGCTCTGCAGGCGGCGCAGGAGGCCGTCAAATGCATAGACAGGGTGGTGCAGAAGGGTGTTTTTCATCGCAACAAAGGGGCAAGGCTGAAAGCCCGTCTGATGCGCAAGTTGAATGCCAAAGTTTGAAGGGAAAGTTGGTTGCCAGAGAGCTTTCTGCAAAGCAGTCTTGTATCATCCGCTTTGTCCGGGCGTTCTTGTCCGAGCAGGGGTATCCACCCAGTATCAGGGATATTGCCAGAGGATGTCGCATAAGTTCCACCTCGGTTGTGGTTTATAACCTGAATAAACTGGAGGAGAGAGGATATATTCGCCGTCACGGTGATGTCTCGCGGGG
>DKFF01000007.1:0-2030 GCA_002452795.1 Dehalococcoidia bacterium UBA6803 | reverse complement strand
GAGATTGCCGCCGGTGCGCCCATCCCGGTGCCCGATGCGGAAAATTCGGCTGTCTTTATTGGCGAAAGGACGGACGTGTCGGCAGACATGCTGCGAGGCAGGGAGGGTATCTATGCCCTGCGGGTAAAGGGTGATTCCATGATGGATGCCCTGATAAAGGACGGAGATATTGTTCTGATGCAATATACGAAAGTCGTGGAGGCAGGGGAGATGGTGGCGGTCTGGCTTAAGAAAGAGGGGGAAGTTACGCTGAAAAGGTTTTTCCCCGAAGAGAAAACGGTACGGCTGGAGCCGGCAAATCGACAGATGCAGCCTATATACACCGCCGCGGATAATGTAGAAATCCAGGGCAGAGTAATAGGTGTTATTCGCTACGCGCCCTGACGCAGAGCCAGTAAAACAGGTTTAATCGAGGCGTTTCTTTCCACATAACGGAGGTTGTTTTGGGATGGGAAGCGTTACCTGCCGGGCGCAAGCAGGGTATACCAGTGAGCGTAAGACGGGTTTGTCCCGGTAATTATCGAAAAAAAGAGTTTTTGCAGTTTTGTGGTTGTCTGTCCGATCTTGCCCGTGCCCACCGGGCGATGGTCCACTTCCAGGACGGGCGTGATGTGAGCGGCCGTGCCGGTGAGGAAACATTCATCGGCCGTGTAAAGCTCGCTACGGTCCAGTGACCTTTCCAGCGTGTCCATGCCCATCTCGTTGCGCGCCAGGGTGATTATCGTATCTCTGGTAATTCCCAGGAGAATATTATCTGAAGAGGGCGGGGTAATCAGCGTGTGGTTTTTAACGATGAAGACGTTTTCTCCGCTGCCTTCGGCAACGTGCCCGTCATGGCTTAGTAAGATCGCTTCGTCGAAACCGTTTTCCCACGCTTCGGTTTTGGCCAGGGCGCTGTTGATGTAAATGCCGCTGATTTTACCCCGGGCCGGGATCATGGTGTCGTCCACCCGCCGCCAGGACGAAGTACAGCAGCGGATTCCCCCGTCGGTATCAAGATAGGCAGGCAAAGTGGTCACGATGATCAGGAAATCATCTTGAAGGTCGTGCAGGCGGACACCTACTGTTTCCGAGCTCTTATATGCCAGGGGGCGGATGTAGACATCCTCTGTGTAGCCGCTGTGCTGCACGGTTTCTGCAGTTAGCCGGCACAAATCTTCCAGCAAATAGGGCAGGGAAATCTTCAAAATGCGGCAGCTATCGAGCAGACGCCGGTAGTGGTCTTCCACTCTGAACAGGCAAAATCTCTGCGCTCCATTGTCCCAGTTGCCGCGGATACCCTCGAAACAAGCTGTGCCATAATGGAGGGCGTGCGTCAAAATGCCGATTTTGGCTTGCTCGATCGGCATGAACTGTTTTTTAAAAAAGGCATAATCCGGCATCTTTCTGCACTCCTTTTTCTTTAAGGTAACAATATGGGCGATATTATACTTGTTTTATTGCTGCTCGGACAAGGGAAGAAAGTTAACGCCAGCCGTCCCTCTTTTTCTCCTGGTATGCCCCGATTTGATGGCGAAGCCTCTCTGCCTCCCGGCGCGCTGCCCGGGCAAAGTCTTTGCCACTGGATGCGTAGAGAACCTGGCGGGACACGCTAAGTATAGCCTTTTCGCCCAAATTGTCCGTTCCCTGAAGCACCGCCTCCTCCAGTCCCCCTCCCTGGGCGCCTGTGCCCGGGATGAGCAGGGGCATTTCCGGACACAGAGAGCGCACTCTCTTTAATGCCTCCGGGCAGGTGGCGCCGACCACGAGCCCGATGTTACCGGAAGTGTTCCACATATTGGCTTTCTGTGCCACGACTTCGTATAAGGAAAGGCCCGAGGCAAGCTGCAGCTCCTGGAAGTCTCCGGCGCCGCTGTTGGAAGTGCGGCACAGGAGAAAAACACCCCTGTCCTGATAGGCGGTGAAAGGCTCTATCGAATCGCGACCGAGATAGGGATTCACCGTTACGGCGTCAAAGGCAAAGGCAGAGAAAAGAGCATGTGCATAGGCCCTGGCGGTGTTGCCGATATCGCCGCGCTTGGCATCGCCGA
>DKFF01000004.1:42638-49866 GCA_002452795.1 Dehalococcoidia bacterium UBA6803 | reverse complement strand
GCCTTTGGGCGCCCCCAGTTCTCGGTGGAAAATGCGTACAAGGTGAGAAATTCCACCCCACGCCGGGCAAAAAGCTCCACTACATGGCGAATATTATCTCCTCCCCTCTCATGCCCCACCAACCCTGGCAGATGCCGCTGCTTTGCCCAGCGGCGATTGCCATCCATGATAATAGCCACATGCCGGGGGATATTTTCCGCTGTCTGAGTCATCCTTCTTCTCCGCCTTTGCCTCTAAAAACCTTCCCCGCCTTTATCAAAGGATAGGTCAGGGCGTATTTTAAACCATCCCTAATCAACCCGCTATGCAGGTCAAAAGAAAAACTCGGCGAGCGAAGCAAGGCTTCCGCCATGCCGCTGGAGCAAACGAAAGCAAACAAACGCTCTATCTGGCGATCACTGAGCCTGCCATACAGCCGGCGGACACGATATCCCGGGGCCAGTTCCTTTTTCGACGCTCCTCTCCACCACCTCCCGTAACCGGCCAGAGAGGCCGCAGACAGATCGTCAACCTTTAGTGCCTGTCCCAGCGTCTCGCACGCCACCTCTACCCCCCTGCTCCCCAGATATATCCCTCCTCCTGTAGTGGGCTTCACCTGCCCTGCTGCGTCACCGACCACCAACACCCTGTCTCTGTAAACACGGGGCAGAGAACCGATCGGGATGGGCTTCTGCCTTGTCTCAGACACCCGCTCCGTCACCCTGCCCCGGCAGAAAGGACCTGCCAGGAACTTCTCCAGGTATTCCCCGGCACGGGTATCCGCCATCACTCCCGCCAGCGCTTTTTGCCCCGATACAGGCACCAGCCAGGCGAAAAACCCCGGCGCCGTCTGCTGGCTGAAGTATATTTCCACCTCGTCCAGTCCCCCCACCAGCACTTCCGCCTGCGCTCCCACGGCAAACCTGCTTATCCTGCCCAACCCCAGCTTTTGGGAAAGCCCTGGCTTAAAACCGCCGGCCACGACCAGCGCACGAGCCTCCAGTTTTCTGCGCAAACCCCGCTCAACCACCTCCACCCGCACCGAATCCTCCATCACCATCACGTCAACCACCCGCGCAAAGCAGAAATATCGGGCGCCCTGCGCCTGTGCCTTATCCGCTACCGCCACATCAAAAAGAGACCTGTCCACTACATAAGCAACAGCTTTATCTTTGCTCAGCCTCAGCCGCCGCCCGCCGGGCGAAAAAAAGCTGGCCGAGCTTGCTCTGGTCAATATCACCGCAGGGTCAATGCCAAAGGAGTCGAAGCACTCCACGCTGATAATCCCCGAGCAGCAAACATCCTCGCCCGCAGCCTTCTTCTGCTCCAGCACAGCCACCTTGTAGCCCTGAGCGGCCAGCCGGTAAGCGGCATAGCTTCCCGCCGGCCCCGCACCGATAACCAGAACGTCATAATCTTCTCCTGACATTTTCCCACCTGCCACGCACATCGGGCGAGCCGCCATTATAACATCAGGGCGCCCCCGAATGGCTCCTCAAACTGCCCCCTTCCTCAGGCTCACAGGCTGGCATGGATAATACGCCCTGTCTGGTTTATAATACTGCAAGCTATGAGGCCTTTACTTTTCGCTAAAAGAAAGGAGTTATGACTAACCCTTACAGAATTCTGGGGCTGAGCTTGATACTGGCAGGAGTAATTTTTACTCCGATATCGCTGTTTATCATAAATTCAGTATTGCTGGCGGCCATGGGGATATCCATGCTTATCATCGGCTTCTCCTGCTTTGCCCTGGCCAATACCCGCCCCTATATTTCTCCCGAGGCCTGCGAGGTAATGCTCAAAACAGGCATGGAGAACACCGCCGCACTGCTGGAGGAGCTGGGGCTGAAAAACAAGGCGATATACCTGCCTGCAAGCATGCGGGATGGCCATCCCCAGGCGCTGATTCCTTTAAGCGACAAAGGAATTATCCAGCAGGTCAGAAAGAAAATCCCCGGGCGGCTGATAGTGCGCTACGGGAGTAATCCCGACGATATAGCTATTGCGGTCACCACGCCGGGAAGCATGAACATCGCTACACTGGAATCCCGTCCGGGACCAACATCGGAGGAGATCGAATCCGCCCTGTCCTACATTTTGATAGGGCTGCTGGACCTGGCCAGCTCGGTATCCGTCAGTATGTCCGAAAGCCGCGTGGAGGTGGAAATAAAAGAATCCCGCCTGAGCTACGAGGATATCTGGTATTACCAGTGCCTGGGCAGCCCCCTGGCCTCCATCGCCGCCACCGTCTCCTGCGAGGCCCTGGGTAAACCGGTGAAAGTTATTGGAGAAAGCGGCAATGCTCAAAAAAGCAACATCAAACTAGAGGTGCTGGCTTGAGAATATACAACCTCTATATCATAGCTCTGGCGCTCGTGCTCTGCGGAGTTAACATAGCGCTGGCGGCGGCGGACCAGAGCGAACTGGAGGTCTATTTCAGCGCCAATATCATTGCCTACCTCATAGTAAGCCTGCTTTATGTGCATCTTAATCCCCGGGCAAAGAGAGTCATCGGCACCCTGAGCGGAGTGCTCTTCGGCGGCTTTCTGGTGATAGTAGCAGTCAAAGTAATAGAGATACTGCGATAGATGAGAGAGTTCCTTCGGCGTTTGAGAAAACCGTTCGTACTGGCCATCTGCGTTTTCACCCTGTGCGCCTCATACACGCCCGCTTTGGCGGAGACAGAGGCAGAAATAATTCACGAAAATCCGGAGACCGCCCCCTTAGAATTCAGCGGCATTTCCCTTTTTCAGTATTATTCAGGCTCCCTGGATCTTATCCTCCAGAAAGACGCCCCCGGCACAGAAGCCAGGCTGCAAAAAATGCCCTTTGTCAATATCCCCGAGAGCCTTGCTGGGCCGGCAGGTGTTTTTGCCGATAAAGGCACGGCCCTCGCCTGGCAGGTGACAGATATTGACGGGGAGCATAATACCTTGAGGGAACTCATGGCGCAATCCCGCTTTGAGGAAGCTCTAGGGCTGGCGGACCGCATCGCGGACACATTATCACAGGCGTGCACAAACCTGGACAGTCTCAGGGCATCGACCGTAGCCAGCGGCGAGGAATTCAACGTTACCTCCGGCCAGCGAAACGAGCTGAGCCGCTCCTACGACGGGGTGCTTACGCGGATTGAGCAAATAGCAGAGATGCTCGACCGCTACAAAAATCTCACGACCGACATATTGCTGGGGCTTGAGACTATTTTCGAGAAACAGCTTACTCCCACCGGGCTTACACTGGAAATCAATCCTGCCGCCGCTTTCGTGGGCGAGGAAATTCATTTTCAGGGGAGGCTGACTTCTCCGGACGGGCCACTGGCCGGGCAGGAAATAACTATTCTCCTCAACCAGTCCGAACAGGCTATCTCCACCACGGATACAGACGGGTATTACCAGGGAACTTTGCTGCTGCCTTACTGGTATACGCCGCTGGTGACGGCGCAAGCCCTGTACTACCCCCGGGGCCAGGACACAGGGCTTTACCTCTCCTCTTTAAGCCCGGAGATGACTTTGAACATCCTTTTCTACGAGGGAAGCCTGGCTTTAACAGGCGAGGATGAGGCGTACCCGGGAAGAGAAACAGGCATCGACGGCAGTTTTAGCTACGGAGATAGCCCGCCGGCAGGGGTAAGAGAAATTGAGTTCTACCTGGACAATAACTTTGCCGGCAGCAGCACGGTTACGGCAAACTTTCAGGAAGAATTCCCGGTGCCGCCGCCAACAGAAACAGGGATTCATCTGCTCACCATCGCCGCACCCGCGGCAGGCAGATATGCCCCTGTAACCGCCAGTGCCTCTTTGAAAATAATCAGGGCTGTCCCTGTCGTGGACATGGAGCTGCCCCGTATCGTCCTCATGCCAGGGAGCATCCCTCTCAGCGGCCGGGTATATTCTCCTGTGGGACCGGCAAGCACAGCGGATGTGAAGATACGCCTGGGCGGAGCGGAAACCGGGTTCGTCACCTCTACGACGGGCACTTTCAACATCCGCCTCCAAACAGGAATGGAGTTTGTCCCCATAGGCTCTCAGGACATGCAGATACAGGTCATTCCCCATGAACCCTGGCACGCCGTGAGCAGCACCACCAGAAATATAGTAATGATCAACATGGCAAGTTCGGGCATCCTGCTTATTATATTAATCGGCCTCGGCTTCCTGGCGCAAAGCAGGTTGCGCCAGAAGCGTAAAGCAGCCCGCAGCGCACCCCGCACCGGGAGTGTGACAGAAGCGCCGCAGCCAGCTTTTGCCCACAGCCCCACCGCCATTATTTCCACAAAAGGAGGGGAAATCCCCCGGGAGCCGCGCGGCAAAATATTTTATCTCTACCGCCAGGCCGTCAGGCTGATACAATCCGTCACCGGCGCACTGTTCAGCCCGCAGCAGACGCTGCGAGAGTTCTTGAGAGAAAACCGCTCTTTGCTGGGGCCGGCAGCCAGGTTCTTTGAAGGGCTCACCAATATGACCGAGAGGCTCCTTTATTCCGGCTACCAGCCGACCGAGCAGGATACCACCGCGAGCGAACATGCCTACCACGACATGGAAAAGGAGATCAAAAAGTGAAAACCTTTGACATTCTCCTGCCCACCGTGGCGTTAACTATTGTCATTTCCATGGTTTGCCTGTGGGCTTCCCCTTCGGTGCAGGATTTTATGACCGCCAACAGCCTGTGGAACGGTGTGCAGGATCTCTCCGAGGAGTTCGGCGCCACCAGCATCGATTCATTAACAGGGCTTCCCTCTTCGCCCCAGGGGAAGGCTTTAATATCCATCCCCTCTCTCCCGTATGAAGAAGAGAGTCTGGCAGAGATACAGGAATTCGTCGCTCTGGGCGGCAGGCTGCTGCTGCTGGATGATCGTGGACAGGGAAACAGCCTGCTGGAATACCTGGGGCTGGAAGCCAGGTTCAGTGGCATACCCCTCCTCGACCCTCTCTTCTGTTACCGAAACCAGCAATTGCCCAAAATAACGGACTTTGCGCCGGAAATCGAGAGGGAAGGCGTCGAAGTGGTGGTATTCAATCATGCCACCGTCTTGACAGATGTGGCAGAATCAGATGTAATTGCCTGGTCGTCTGCCGCCAGCTTCCTGGATTTTGATGAAAATGACGAATGGTCCCCTGCCGAGGAGAAAGGCCTCTTCCCGGTGGCGGCAAAATACCATGTGGGCAGGGGCACAGTGATACTTGTATCCGACCCCAGTATTATTATCAACAGCATGATTCGTAGAGACGACAACCGCGCTTTTGTCAATTATTTGATCGGCCCGGAAACAGGGCAGGGCGATTTACTGATTGACCGCCAGCATTTGGGCAAAGATCCCCGCGAGGCGTCACGGCTCGGCCTGGCAAATGTGCGTGCCGTGCTTTCCCGACCCTATTCTCTGCTGGGGCTGGTGGCGATAATACTTGTAGTGATATCCAGATACACGCTTAAGGAAAGGAAAGGAGCAACAGGTGATTAATAGCGAAAAAACGGCCGAACTATATCAAAAGGTTCTAAACGAGGTTTCCCGGGTGATCATCGGCAAGGGCGAAATCAAGGAGACGCTTATGCTCGCTCTCATCGCCAGGGGACACGTGCTGATAGAAGGGCTGCCGGGCTCAGCCAAGACAAAGCTGGCCAGGACTTTTGCCCAGGCGATCGGCGGTGAGTTCAAGAGAATACAGCTTACCCCGGACATGATGCCCCAGGATATAACCGGCTTTTACCTTTACTCTCCCGATGGCAACTCCAGATTCATCCAGGGTCCTGTTTTCGCCAACATCATCCTGGCTGACGAGCTGAACCGCACCACCCCCCGCACACAATCCGCCATGCTGGAAGCCATGGCCGAAAATCAGGTTACCATAGAACAAAAGACCCATCCCTTGCCCCAGCCTTTTATGGTCATAGCCACGCAGGTCGAGGCAGGAGGAGAAGGCACTTATCCCCTGACGGACGTGCAAATCGACAGGTTCCTCCTGAGAGTAACCAGCCAGTACGCCTCAGAGGAAGAAGAGAAACAGATAATGGCCAGTATCGACGCTATAGATACACTGGCTACCACGGAAGCGCTCAATCTGGAGGAAATAGCGGAACTGCAGAGCATGGGCAAACAGGTCCAGGTAGCGCCGGGCATCATAGAGTACATCGTCCACATCATCAATTCTCTCCGCTCCGACCCCGATGTGCTCGTTGCCCCGAGCACCCGGGGAAGTATCTCTCTTTACAAGTGCTCCCGCGCGATAGCCCTGCTGGACGGGCGGGATTTTGTTATTCCCGACGATGTCAAACTGCTGGCCGCCCGCGCTCTCGGGCACCGTATAAGAGTGAAGGCGGAGGCCGAGATGGACGACATCACTCCCGGCATGATCCTGGAAAGAACCTTGAACGCCGTTCCCATCCCCAGGCTGGAGATATAACGCCGTTGGAGCAAAAAGGCGGCTTGTTCGCAACCAGGATATACACCGCTATTGCCCTGTTAGTAGCGGCGGTGCTTTCTGATCTGTCCCTGTCCACCATACCGCTATTGCTGTTCTTTTTCTACCTTTACCTGTGGTGGAGACCCCTTAACGCTACAGCAGGGCTGCTGGCAAACTACTTTCTGTTTTTTGCCCTGACCATACTTTTTCAGCCGGTCACAGGCACCTTTTTCCCCCTGCTCATCTCTTTGCCGGTGCTTGTGCTCGTCGATCACAGCCTGCTTTGTGTCGCACAATCACGCCAGCGCGCAGAGCAGAAACGCCGGCGTGCACCCGGCAGAGTTTTTATGGCCCTATCATTAACCTCTCTGGTGATACTGATTATCTCCCTGCTTTTGGGCAGCCACGCACTGGCGCTAACCAGCCTTCTTTCTGCCCTCTATCTCGGGATTACCATGAGAAAGGCGCTGCGTGGCATGCCTTCAAAGCCAGTAGAAGAGATTCGGGTACAGCAGCGCATGGTAGCAGGCGCCAAAGAAACTATCGGTCTCAGGTTAATGAACAAAAGCAGGGTGGGAGGAAAATTATTCCTGCAATCGCCCTACGCCTGGCTGAAACCAGGCCCGGACACCCTGTCGCTTGACAGAGAAGAGCTCTCCTTCCAGATATCTTTATCACCGCCTCTGGCAGGTCCGGCGCAAATCACGCTCACATGTTATGCCACAGACCGCTGGGGATTCAGCCAGTCCAGGTTTGAAATCAACCCTCTGTCGCTTTATATCATCCCCCGGGCGAAATACGCCCGCTGGCTGGCACAAAGGTATCTCGCCGCCACCAGGCCAGGTTTGTTG
>DKFF01000004.1:0-42631 GCA_002452795.1 Dehalococcoidia bacterium UBA6803 | reverse complement strand
GGAGTACCATGCCAGCCGTCCGTATCAACCGGGTGATAACCTGAAAAACATAGACTGGAAGCATTCCATAAAACTCAATGAGCTCGTCACCAGGGACTTTAAGAGTTCCCACGGCCAATCCGCCGTAATGTGGGTCAACCTGGCTGCCGCCGACGCGGAAGACGCAGACAAGTTGAGCTATAAACTCATCACCACGGCAATTTGTCTGGCCCGGGAAAACATCCCCACCGCGCTGGCAGGATACGACCATGAAGCTGTCAGGTTAGTCACTCCTCAGCTCCCACCACAGAAGCTCGTTTTTTCTGCCCTGAGGCTATCCCTGCAGATAGTTGCCTTTACTAATCCCCGCAGATATTTAAACCCTCCGGACATTGCCAGGTTGAGAGCCGATATCAGCCGCATTCGCAATATTCACGGCCAGGCGCCCGAGGCTCTGTTTCGCCTGCTCGGGATAGAGTATAAAACCCTGGGAGAGACAGCCCACTCAAACCCGGCCGCGCAGGCGCTCACGGAAGCTCTGTCTCAAGGAGAGAGGAAAGTCACCATAGTGGTCGTTTCTCAGCGCAACCATGACGCCGAAGCGCTCGCCTTCCTCTCTTTCAGCTTTGACAAAAAGGGCTATGCCATCATCAAAGCGTAGAAAACTACTACGCACTGCGCGGCAATATGTGTGTTAAAATTATAGCAGGAGGAAACTCAAGCATGGGAGAGATCAAAAGCGCCTGGCAAAAGGCCATGGAAAGGGTGGAAAAACTGGAGCGACCGTCACCGGAGGAGCTTGAGGAGTTCAAATATGTCCCCCTGGGCAAGGCTATCGCTGCACAATACCTCCACGAGGAAAACTTCTGTCTGGACGCAAAACTAGCCAGTTACAAAGAAAACCCGGGCCTGAAATACATCACGCGGGGAATAGAACAAGTTCTCCTGCAAAACATCTTCTTGCCCAGAAACGCAGAGGATAAAAAGACGGGCAAAAAGGCCATGGCGGGGATTAAGGCAATAAAGAAGGACCAAAAAAGGACAGCGGCGATGCTTGCCCAACTTGAAACCCTGCTCGGCTACTACGAACAGGCCAGACAGCAGGCCTTCACGCAGTTAAAAGAAAGCTTCACTGCCAGATTGCAGAGCATGGCGGCTTCCATGGAACAGCAAACAGGAACCAAAGTTAACATCAATCCCGAACTTCAGCCTCAATTCCAGGAAATGTGGCTCAAGACAAGAAGCCAGTTGGACGCCCAGTATGAAAAAGCACTGCGGGAGCAGAAAGAGCAACTGATAAGCTAAAGTTTACAAATATCAGCTCCTCTATTATTCCTTTTCTGCGTCCCTTCCTGTACGGCCTCCGGCTTTTTTATAAAAACAAGAAGTACGATTGCCACAACGTATGATAACGCCCCGACGAAAAAAGCCGTGTGATAACTCTGCGCCATATCAAAGATAAAACCGCCCGCCCATGAACCCAGCGCCCAACCAAGTCCCGTAATTGCCTGAAAAACACCCATGATGGAGGCCAGGTTATGGCGTCCGTAAAAATCCGCCAGCATAGGGGCAAACTGGACTATCATGCCGCCATGAGACAACCCCGAAACGACAGCGAAAAGATAAAAAGCTTCAGCCGTTCCAGCCTGAGATAAATAGAGTATCGCTGCTCCCTGTAAAGCAAAACAACTGCCTGCCACTGCTTTTCTCCCCAGCTTGTCGCCCAATCTGCCCCCCCACACCCTGCCTATGGCACTGCAGCCGCCAATCACACTCAAGGTATAGGCAGCCAGCATTGCTGGCAGCTTCAACTCCCCTATATAGCTGGCGAGCTGTGTCCAGGGAATATAGTGCCCGAACCCGGAAGCTAGCCCGATCAGAGCCACCAGCCAGAAAGCCCTGGTCCTGACAGCCTGAGATAATGTCCAGGAGAACCCGGATTCCTCGCCAACCGATTTTGCTTTATCTCCCTCGCCGGACTGCCCATAAGGCTTGAGATTCATGTCCTCAGGATAATGCTTCAAGAGAAAGGCAAATACGGTGAAACAAAACGCCAGTATCCCCAGGAACAACTGGGCATACTGCCAGCCTCCCACCGAAATAAATCTGCCCACAATAAGCGGCAGAACCAGTGTGCCCACCCCTCCTCCTGCCATGACTACGCCTGTAACCAACCCCCTTCTCTGCACAAACCACTTGTTCACAATGGCGGACGGAATGAGGTAAACAGCGGAAAGCCCTATTCCCAGGACAGCAAATAATCCATAGAACTGAACCAGCGAAGACGCTTGCCTGGACAGCACCAGTCCCGTCCCTATCAGCAAGCATCCCACCACAGCCATAACTTTAGGTCCCCGCGCATCAATAATCTTCCCCGCCAGCATCCCCATGCCACACTGCGCAAAAGACGTGATAGCAATGGCCATGGAACCGGCAGCCATAGTCCAGCTAAATTCATCCACCCAGCCAGGAAGAAGAAGCGGCAACGAAAAGCGAATGCCTCCCACCAGGAAACCCAGCGCAAAACACGCCGCAACGACCACCCAACCATAAAAGAAATCCCGCCGCCCCGAGCCTTGACTGATATCATCCATCTTTGTTATCCTGCCAATCATTAAAATAAACTATCTTATCCGACAAACAGCGAAGGGGAGACCAGGTAGGATTATAAGCCAGAAAATCCTGTTTTGGAAAGGGAATAAGGCTGGCTTGATAAAATGAGCACATTTGATTCTGAAAAGTGGCAGAAGTGGTTTTCCGAGGGAGAAGACAACAAGCCGCCGTCATATCCTCGACAGAGTAAACAGACTTCACCTTCTTTATTTTCCCATCGCCCGGTGCAGATTATAGGCATAATCCTGATTCTGTCCATCGTTTTGGGCATTCTAAAGGGTATTTATAGCGAGTGGCTCTGGTTTAGCAGCCTGGATTATGGCAGTGTCTACACGACTATTCTCAAAACCAAGGTGTCGCTTTTCTTTGCCGGAGCCGTGCTCTTTGCTGCTCTATTTCTGGGAAACCTGTCTCTGGCCGCCCGTCTATCCACAGAATCAAAATCCGGCATCTGGCCCTGGAGCCAGGCTCGGAACAAGGAGCAGACCAAAAAAGGCATCCTGATAGGAACAATTATTCTAAGCCTGATATTTGGATCGATAGCACAGGGCAACTGGCAAACCGTGCTCCAGTTCTCCAACCAGCAGCCATTTGCCGCACTTGATCCCATCTTCCACCAGGACATCGGCTTCTATGTTTTCTCTCTGCCCTTCATGCAAACATTACGCGGCTGGTTTACAGGAGCGCTGATAGTCTGTCTCGTCGGCATTATTATCAAATACCTTCCAGGCCGCAACCTCAAAGATTTCAAAATAGAGAACCTGGCCAGGCCTGTTCTGGCCCACATCGGAGGATTGGTTCTAGTAATCCTGGGGCTTTTTGCCTGGGGCTACAGGCTGGGCATCTGGGAACTGGTCTTCTCCACCCGGGGGGTAGTTTTTGGCGCCAGTTATACCGATCTCCATGCCCAACTGCCCGCCCAATGGATACTTTTCGCGGTGGTACTCGTCTGTATGGGCGTTTTCGTGCCCGCCATGTTGAAACACAGGCCGCGCTGGTTTCTCTACGGTATCGGGGCCTGGGTCGCCGTGGCCATCGTCTGCGGGGCAATCTTTCCTGCCTTCATGCAGCGTTTTCAAGTGCAGCCCAATGAATTGGCCAAAGAAACGCCTTATATCGAGTACAATATTCAGGCCACCAGGGAAGCCTTCGGCTTAAGCCATATCGAAGAGGAGGCCTTTCCAGCCGAAGAGATGCCCAGTTATCAGGATATAGTCCAGAACAAAACAACTATTGACAATATCAGGCTATGGGACCATCGACCATTAAAAGATACCTATAATCAGATCCAGTCCATACGTCTCTATTACTACTTCCACGATGTTGACGTCGACCGTTACACCATAAACGGTGAGTATCAGCAGGTTATGCTGGCGGCCAGGGAATTGTCTTCCGAGAAGCTGTCCAGCGAGGCGCAGACCTGGGTCAATCGTAAATTGCAGTTCACGCACGGTTACGGCCTCGCCATGAGCCCCGTCAACGAGATCACTTCAGAGGGTCTGCCAGAATTGCTGATCAAGGACATACCTCCTGCAGGAGAATTGCGAGTAGAACAACCTCAGATATATTTTGGAGAAGAAACAGGTGATTATGTAATCGTTAACACGAAAACTCAGGAGTTCGACTATCCCCTGGGAGAGGAGAATGTCTATGGCCACTACCAGGGCGAGGGCGGTGTCAACCTCGACAGCTTCTTCCGAAGGTTAATTTATGCCTGGCAATTTGGAGATTTTAACATCCTGATCAGCGGAGAATTGTCCGCCGAGAGCAAAATCCTCTATTACAGAAACATCGCCGACCGGGTGAATCATCTGGCCCCCTTCCTGGAACTGGACAGTGATCCATATTTAGTCGTCGTGGACGGCAAATTATACTGGATACAGGATGCCTACACCACCAGCAAGCGATATCCCTATTCCCAGCCCGTCTACGGCGGGGTAAACTATATCCGCAACAGCGTGAAGGCAGTTGTCGACGCCTACAACGGCGATGTCACTTTTTATGTCACCGACCCGGAGGATGCCTTGATCCAGACCTATCAATCTATCTTCCCTGACCTCTTTACTTCGGCGGAACAGATGCCTGAGGAGCTCAAGGCTCACCTGCGCTACCCGGAAGATATGTTCAACATTCAGGCGACGGTATACCAGGCCTATCACATGCAGGATGTCAGGGTGTTTTATAACAGGGAGGATCTGTGGGCCGTGCCCAGAGAAGTCTATGCCGGAAGCGAGCAGGTTCTGGAGCCATACTACATCATTATGCGTCTGCCTGATGGGGAGAAAGAGGAATTCCTGCTCATGCTGCCCTTTACTCCTGCAAACAAGAACAACACTATCGGCTGGTTGGCTGCCCGTTGTGACGAAGAGAACTACGGCAAGCTGCTTGCCTATCACTTCCCCAAAGATAAACTGATCTACGGCCCCAGCCAGATTGAAAACCGTATCCAGCAGGACACCGTCATCACTGAACAGCTTGCCCTGTGGGGGCGGGGGGGCTCAAGTGTTATTCGCGGCAATCTGCTTATGATTCCCATGGGAAAATCCAACCTGTATGTGGAACCCGTTTTCCTCCAGGCAGAAGCCGGCGGCCTGCCGGAATTGAAACGAGTGATCGTGGCCTCCGGCGACCAAATAGCTATGGAAGCCACGCTGGGAGAAAGCCTGGCAGCTATCTACGATAACGAGGACCTGCTTCCCCCCACGACGGAAATACCTCCCACCCCGGGGCCAGGAGACGCAGAAAATGATACCATTGCCGGCTTAATAGCAGAAGCACAACGGCACTATGCGCTCGCTTTGCAGTATCAAATGGCGGGAGACTGGGCTGGCTATGGAGAGGAATTAGACGCTCTGGCAACAATTCTAGACAGGCTGTCGAGTCTTACTGCCGTGGAATGAAGCAGATTAACACACTAAACTAAGGAAGGGCATAGCCCAGGAATTTGTAAACCAGCTTGGCCAGCAAAAAAGCGCAGGAAGGTGGCCCCTGTTCAGGACAGAATTCCATAACATCGAAGCCAAGCACGCGCTTGCGCGAGGCGACTGCTTTCAACACACTCAGAACGGTCTGCCAACCCATTCCTCCTGGTTCAGGCGTGCCCACTGCCGGCATGATCCCGGGATCAAAAACATCCACATCCAGAGTTACGTAAACATTTTGCCCCAGGGAAGCCAATACCCGTTCGATAATCTCATCTTCCGGCAAAACAAAGGGAAGAGAGAAAGTGTTCACGCTTTTCCCGTCTATAAATTCTTTCTCTTCGCGACTGAGACTGCGTATTCCCACTTGAGTGACAGGGCAGATCTCAAAAACGCGCCGCATGACGCATGCCTGCCCAAATCTGGTGCCCATGTATTCATCGCGAAAATCGGCATGAGCGTCCAGTTGCAACACGGACATATCCGCAAATTCCTCGCGATATGCACGCACCATGCCCAGGGTAAGAGAGTGTTCTCCTCCCAACATGGCCACGAATTTCCCCTCCTGCACCAGTTTCCTTCCCGCCTGGTAAACTCTTTCTACCATGTCTGCAGGACCACTCAACACAGGCTCAATCTCGGGTAAAGTGTGAATGCCTGCGTGATGTATCTCACGGTCCAGCTCCAGGTCGTAAAGCTCCAGGTAGCGGGAGGCCTCGATGATAGCCTGTGGTCCTTTGCGGCTGCCGGCATGCCACTCCGTGGTACCGTCATAAGGCACAGGAAGAATAACGGCGCCAGCTTTGTCAAAATCACAATACGGAGAACTGAGGGCGGCAAAAGCTCCCGGGGGAAATGAGCTTACTTCATTCTCCATGATAAGCAAAAGACGGTGCGGCAGATACCACTGGCTCTCTTTCCGCTTGCCAATCTCTATCGATAACGCAGGTCCTCATGCGAACCGCGCCAAATTCCGCCCGAAATTCTTCGATAGCTTTATCTGTGTCAAAATCCTTACAGGAGAAAACATCTATATTGACATAGCTCTGCTCAACGAAAGTGTGGAAGCTGATATGGCTCTCCGCAATAAAAACAAACCCTGATATCCCCCAGTCGTCCACATTATGTTTGCCGTATTCGAAGACGAAGGGGGGGGAAATCCTCTGCATGCCTATCCTGGATGGATACCCCTCCAGCCAGCCACGCAGGAATTTTTCGTCCTTAAGAATACCGCGGTCATCAACATAACCGTCTATAATCAAATGCATTAAGCCTCTTCTGTCTCCTCTCTTATCTTTTTCTCTTTATTCTCTATTCAACGCATCACCCAGATATTCCTCCACCATTGCCATGGCACAATACTTCCCACACATACTGCAAGCCCGCCCGGAGGTAGAATGCTTGACATCATGAAAACGGCGCACCCGCTCTGGATTCAATGACAAATCAGCTTGAGTAGCCCAGTCAAATTTCCGGCGCGCCCTGGCCATATTCTTATCCAATTCTCGGGCACCGCTCACCCCTTTTACAATGTCACCGGCATGGGCAGCTATCCGGGAAGCGATAACCCCTTCCTTAACATCCTCGGCATCAGGCAAGGAAAGATGCTCCGTGGGAGTGACATAACATAGGAAATCTGCCCCGGCAGCCGCGGCGACGGCACCACCTATGGCACCGGTAATATGGTCGTAGCCAGCGCCTATATCGGTCACCAGCGGACCCAGAACATAGAAAGGCGCCCCCCGGCAGACACTCTTTTCCAGCTGCACATTACAGGCTACCTGGTCCAGTGGCAAATGCCCCGGTCCTTCCACTATAACCTGAACACCTGCTTCCCTCGCACGTTCCACCAGCTCACCCAGAATAATCAATTCCTCCACTTGTGCTCTGTCGGTAGCGTCTTCCAAGCTACCCGGACGCAAGCCATCCCCCAGACTCAAAACTATGTCGTATTCATGAGCTATCTCCAGTAAACGGTCATAGCGACAAAACAGGGGGTTCTCTTCGTTCCTGTGCAGCATCCAGCCAGCCAGGAAAGCCCCTCCCCGGGAAACTATACCGGTAACCCTGCGCTGCTGCTTTAAACGCGCTATGGAGGCCTGCGTAACACCACAATGAACAGTCATAAAATCAACACCATCCCTGGCATGATCCTCTATAGCGGCAAACATATCATCAGCGGTCATGTCCACAATAGCTCCGTACTTATCAACGGCATCAATCCCAGCTTGATAAATGGGAACGGTTCCTACAGGCAGAGGACAGGCATCAATAATCGCTTGCCGTATGGAGGAGATATCTCCTCCCGTGCTTAAATCCATAACTGCATCCGCCCCATAATCAACCGCAATTCGCATCTTCTCCATTTCCGAATCCAGGTCGCCAAAATCAGGCGAGGTGCCTATATTGACGTTGACCTTGGTGCGCAGTCCCTTTCCAATGCCACGAGGCACCAATCCTGTGTGCCGCAAATTAGCCGGAAGAACTATCTCACCAGCGGCCAATCCCTTCAAGATGAACGCCTCTTCCCTCCCCTCCATGCGGGCCACTTCCTTCATCTGCGAAGAAATAATTCCTTTACGCGCTAATTCTAACTGCGTCATCATTCAAGGCCCGCTAAACAACCTGTCATCTGCAAACGCTCTCGCCCCACAATCACCACGAGGCTCTATCTTATCACGCAAGACGAGCAGGCCTCAACATTGCCCCCGGGCTAAATAGAGAGTATCCCTCTGAAACAAAGACATCGTTGGTCCAATTATACCCGATAAGAAGTCACTCATCTTCCACCAGCGCAACCCCCTGCTCTTTTGTCAATACGCTGCGGCTGCTCTTTCTGGCAAGATACAGAAACGGTGTATCAATGACGGCGACAAGCCATTTCAGAAAATATGTCGTTCCCAGGATCTGGAGCCATATGTCGGTTTCAAATACACCCCAGAAAGCAATCAGACAAAAGATACCACTATCAATCGCCTGAGAAACCATTGTCGAGAAACAATTTCTCAGCCAGAGAAACTTTCCCCGGGTTTTTTTTCTCCAAAAATGGAAGGCAAAAATATCGTGATGCTGGGAAACCAGGTAAGCCGTCATGCTGCCCACCGCAATCCTCGGCATCAGTTCAAAAATCGTTTGCAGGGAACCCTGCGAAAAATCCGATGCATGGGGAATAAACTTCAAGCCCACCCACATCCACAATGTCATAAGCGCCATGCCGACAAACCCCAGCCATACTCCTCTCCTGGCCGCTTTTTTGCCATATACTTCGCTCAGAATATCAGTAGCAAAGAAAACACTGCCATAGAGCACATTACCCAATGTCGCCACAAAACCGAATAGCTCGACGGTTTTTATTACCTGGATATTGGCAGTAATGACCGAGGCAACTATGAGAACGTAGAGCCCGACTTTTCCAAAACGACGATAAACAAGGACAGCAATCGCCAAGTTGACAAGGATAAAGCCGACCCAGAGCAGGTTGTTAAAAAGTACGTCTGAAAACATGTCTTCTCTTGCCAATAAATATTATTCAGCGACCCCAGGCAGATAACCCTTTCCGCTTCTGGGCAAGACGTACTCCTTCGTCAGGAGGCCGGTAGCAGGACAAAAAATTGTCACGGAACGAAGGAAAAGAATCGTTAAGAATAGCTTCCCGCATCACAGTCATCAAATTATTCATAAAATACAGGTTATGAATGCTGGCCAGTCTGTAGCCCGACAGCTCCCTGCACTTAAATAAATGATGCAAATATGCGGCAGAGAAATTACGACAGGTAAAACAGCCACAGGCCAGATCGACAGGCCCTTCTTTCTGTCTAAAAGCAGCGTTGCGGATGTTGCACCTGCCTTGCCAGGTAAAGAGAGCCCCATTGCGAGCCACCCGCGTAGGCAGAGCGCTGTCGAAAAGGTCAATACCCATAGAAACAGCTTCCACAACATCTTCAGGAGAGCCCACTCCCATCAAATATCTCGGTTTATTCCCGGGAAGTAAAGTTACCGTTTCCCCGATCATAGAATGCATCAAATCTTTGGGTTCGCCGATGCTCAGTCCACCGAGCGCATAACCGGAAAAATCCTGCGCCACCAATTTCTCTGCCGATTTACGCCGCAGTGCGGAGAAAACACCCCCCTGGATAATGGCAAACAATGCCTGGTCGCTGCGGGTATGAGCTTCCTTGCTTCTTTCTGCCCACCGGCAAGTTCTCTCTACCGCTTCTTTGACCCGGGAAAATTCATCCGAACAAGAAGGACATTCATCCAGCACCATGATCACATCCGCTCCGATAATCTCCTGAATACGTATCGCCTTCTCGGGCGTTATGAAATGCTCGCTGCCGTCGACATGAGAACGAAAGAGAACTCCTTCTTCGCTTATCCGCCGCAAGCGAGCCAGACTGCATACTTGGTAACCTCCGCTGTCGGTTAACATGGCCCCATCCCAACCCATAAACCGGTGCAGTCCTCCCATTTTCTCAATAACATCCATGCCCGGCCTTAAATAAACATGATAGGCATTGGACAGAAGCATCTGCACTCCTATTTCCTTGAGATCATCCGGGGTTATTGCCTTTACCGCCGCCTGGGTGCCCACTGGCAAAAACACCGGTGTGGGAACAATCCCATGAAGGGTCTCCAAATTGCCCGCCCGAGCATTACTGTCGCAACAGGTTCGCACCAGGCGAAAATCATTCAATTTTCCGCTACCTTCTTCAACTCTTCTTTTTAGAGAAAGACCTTTCCCGCCTACATAATAAATCGAGGGAATAAAAACACCAACAAAAAGGCTGGATACCTCTGCTAGGCATCCAGCCTTCCGGGTAATATTACAAAATCCGGTTTGCCGGCTCTCTTAGCTTTTTCCTATTCTGAACATCTTAGTCCCGCACACAGGACAAACTCCCTGTGTCGCCGGCCTGCCATTCTTCAAAGCAACGCTTTTGGTGTCCTTCATTTCCCTTTTGGCGCGGCATTTCATACAATAAGCTTGCATCAGATCTACCTCCTTCGTAATATCGCTACCAAAGCACACAATAAACTATATCTACATACGTTGTCAATAGCTATTCCGACTGTCTGGGCTATTTATGGCAAATAAACGCGAAATTTAATCCTATCGTAACACGAGCAACAGCTCAGTTCATCCCGTTTGGATAACAATTTACTTCGGTGACTAATAAGCCGGCTACATTAACAATACAGGCAAAGACCATCTCTCTGGTTATCCTGTAGTCGTCGTTACTGGGTTCAGGATCCCCTGAGGGGTGATTGTGCGCAAAAAATCGCCGGGCAAAAGAAGAACCTCCCTTAGAGATTATCCCTCTAACTTCAACCGTTGCACCCTGGCCTGGGTTCGCGTCGGCAATCCCCAGAGATGAATGAAGCCAGGAGAAGCACCCTGATCAAAAACATCGCCCTTGTCATAAGTGGCCAGACCGTAATCGTAGAGAGAATAAGGGGATTTCCTACCCACTACGTGACAATTGCCTTTGCAAAGCCTGAGTCGCACTGTTCCTGTCACATACTGCTGCGTACTTTCCACGTAGGCGGCCAGATCGCGACGGAAACCAGAAAACCACAACCCATTATAGACCAAGCTAGCATATTCAGCGGCTACAAGGGTTTTAAAGCGCAACTGCTCACGTGTTAACACCATATCCTCCAACGCCTGGTGCGCCTCAAGCAAGACCACTGCCGCTGGCGCTTCGTAAATCTCCCGTGATTTTATCCCGATAAGCCTGTTCTCTATGTGGTCAATCCTGCCCACGCCGTGCTCGCAGGCCTGCTCATGAACCTTCTGTATCAAAGCTACCCCGTCAAAATTCTTCCCGTTAATCGCCACAGGAACCCCTTTCTCGAAGCTAATTTCCAGATAGGCGGGTTTATCAGGAGCGTCTGTCGGCGATTTCGTCCAGGCGAAAACATCATCAGTCGGCTCATTCCATGGATCCTCCAAAAGCCCACATTCTATACTGCGGCCCCATAGATTTTCATCAATCGAGTAGGGGCTATCTACCGTAACGGGGATTGGCACATTATGCTGCCTGGCGTATTCTATCGTCTGTTCACGAGTCATACCCCATTCCCTGGCCGGGGCCAGTATCTGCAACGCAGGAGCCAGAGTAGCCACGCCCACATCAAGCCGTACCTGGTCGTTGCCCTTGCCCGTACAGCCATGAACTACCGCAATAGCCTGTTCACTCTCGGCTGCATTTACCAGAAGTTGAGCAATGAGGGGACGGCCCAGGGCAGTGGCCAGAGGATACTTTCCTTCATATGCGGCATCGGCCTGGAGGGCAGGCAAGACAAAACTCTCAACGAACTGTTTCTTAACATCGACCACCAACGCCTTGACAGCCCCCATATCCAGCGCTTTTTGCTTTATGGCGGAAAGATCAGCCACATTGCCCAAGTTTGCGGTAAGAGTAATAACAGCAAACCCATATTTCTCTTTGAGCCACTTTATGGCAACCGACGTATCCAGCCCTCCACTATATGCCAGGATTACCTTATCTGCCATGTTTCTTAACCTCCCTCTATGTAAACCATAATATGTGAGATACAAAATCTCAACAGCAATCCGCCTATATCCTACGCCTCATCAGGACAACTGCAACGCCAAAACCTGTCTTAAAATATCTACCGCCTCATCTATTTCCGCAAAGGTAACATTAAGCGGCGGCATAAACCTGAGTGCGTCAGGCTTTAGTTTATTAACAAGCAGCCCTCTTACCAGACATTGCTTCACTATTTCGTCTGCGATTTCGCGGGTCAATCCTAGAGCAATCAACAACCCTCTCCCTCTCACATCGTTAATCATATCAAATTCCTCTTTCAACTCCTCCAGTTTACCCACGAAATACTTTCCTGCTTCTCCAGCGTGTCCGGGAATATCGTTTTCAATAATGAACTGCAAGGCGGCATGGGCGGCGGCACAAACCAGGGGATTGCCTCCAAAAGTGGTGCCGTGCTCTCCAGGGGAAAACACGGAAAATTCCTCTCTGGACAGAAAAGCCCCGATAGGAACTCCGGAGCCCAATCCTTTAGCCAGCGTCATTATGTCTGGCTTTACGCCAAACTGTTCGTAAGCAAAAAGAGTGCCTGTACGTCCGATGCCGGTCTGAACCTCGTCAAGGATAAAGAGAATGCCTTTGTCTTCACACCAGTGCCGCACTTCCTCCAGATAGCCCGCATCAGGAATATTTACTCCACCCTCCCCTTGAATCGGCTCCAATAGCACTCCACATGTTTGAGAAGAAGTTGCTTTTTGCACAGCTTCCACGTCGTTATAAGGGACATTCACGAACCCGGCAGGCAGAGGCTCATAGAGAGACTGAAACCGGTGCTGCCCCGTGGCGGCAGTCATGAAAAGCGTGCGCCCATGAAAAGAATCACAAGCGGTAATTATCTCATAGGCTCCCTGGAGATGAATTTGCCCGTACCTGCGAGCCAATTTTATCGCTCCTTCATTCGCTTCAGCACCACTGTTGCAGAAAAAAACTCTATCCAGACAACTATTCTCCACCAGCAATTGCGCCAATTCCAGTTGTGGAACAGAATAAAATTGATTGGACACGTGTATCAATTTCCGTGCCTGCTCCTCCAGCGCCCCAACCACAACCGGGTGGCAATGCCCCAGGCTATTAACCGCCCAACCGCTGACAAAATCAAGATAGCACCTGTTCTCATCATCCCAGACCCGGCTTCCCTGCCCACGCACCAACGTCACAGGCAATCTTTTAAAAGTTCTTAAAAAAAGCTTCTGCTCCAGTTCTTGCCAGTTACTCTGCGACAATGGTGGTTCCTCCTACCTCGCTGCTGATTTCGTTAAACAATGCATGGGGCTCTCGGCCATCAATAATTCTAACAATACGCGTCGTCAACAACGCCTTAAGGCTTGCCTCTATCTTGGGAATCATCCCTCCAGAAATTAGTCCAGCGTCAACCATTCTTCTTGCTTCTTTGCGACCAAGTTTGGGCACTGCTTTGCCCGATTCATCGTAAATACCATCAACATCAGTTAAAAAAATAAGCTCCCTGGCAGAGACAGCGCCAGCAATTTCGCCCGCGACGCTATCGCCATTAACATTAAACAGAGATTCTTCCCCATTAACCAGGCCGGTGCACACGGGAGCAACCAGAGGAATATAACCAGCTCCCAGCAGCGTCTCCAGCAAAGAAGCGTCCACAGAAACAATCTCCCCCACATATCCCAATTCGGGATCTTTCATCCGCGCTCTCAGAAGATTACCGTCACAACCGCTCAATCCCACGACTTTCCCTCCCAATGCCTGAATTGCCATCACCAGTTCTTTGTTAACCAGCCCTCCCAACAATGCCACCACTGTTCTCAAGGTCTCTTTATCAGTTACCCTTAACCCCCGTACGAAACAAGGAGAAACACCCAGGCAGGAGAGCCAATCGGAAACCACCTGCCCACCACCATGGATTACTATCAAAGGAACACCCTGCTTTTGAAGCTTCGCCAGATCCTCCATGGTGGAATCCCGATTGCCCAAGACACCACCACCAATTTTAACCACTACTACGTTTTTTTGCCGCATCAGTCTTCCTGCAAAGCTAAGTTGTGTAAGCGCTGTTTATGGTAGCATACTCTTCGGAGAGGTCGCAGCCCCAGGCTATTGCCCCGGAATTACCCAGGCCGAGCTCCGCATTTATTACCACACAGTCGCTATTCTTCAGGCTCAATTTTAATTTTTCCGCATCAAAAGGAATAGCGTTTCCTTCTTTCATCAGGCAAACGTCGTTCAGACAAATACCCAGCTTGCTCTCTTTTACCTGCGCGCCACTTCTTCCCAGGGCAGCAACCACTCTTCCCCAGTTAGGATCACTGCCATGCACCGCCGCTTTAACCAGCAACGAGGAGGCAACCGCGCGCGCAGCACAGCACGCCTCCTCCTGATTCTTTGCTCTTTCCACCACAACCTCAATAAGTTTGGTTGCGCCTTCGCCATCGCGAACCATAGATTTAGCCAGGTGGATACAGACCTCATTCAGAGCTTCCTGGAATACCCCGCCGTTGCGGGAATTGATACTTTCACCCCCTGCCAGCCCGTTAGCCAGCAGAAAAACACAATCGTTGGTACTGGTATCACCATCAACGCTAATCATGTTAAAAGAGATTGCCACCGCCCTTTTTAACGCTTCCCGCAAAAAATCCGCTTCCACCAGCGCATCAGTAGCCACAAAGCAAAGCATGGTCGCCATATCAGGATGAATCATTCCCACTCCCTTGGCTACCCCCGCCACAGTAATATCGACATCCCCTATCCTGACTTGCAGTGATACTTCCTTGGCAACGGTGTCCGTGGTCATCATGGCACGAGCCATGTCATGCCCGCCATTTTCTTTCAGCACTATTTGCTCAATTCCTCTCCTGACACAAACCATAGGCAAGGGAGAACCAATCACCCCTGTGCTAGCCAGCAAAACATCATCGGGAGATATCCTTAATTTTGCCGCCACAAGCCCCACTATTTCTACGGCATTAACCATGCCCCTTTCACCAACGCAAGCATTAGCACAGCCCGAAATCACTACGATCGCCTGTGCACACGCGATCGCTAAATGCTCTCGTGATAAAATGACTGAAGCCGACTTCACCCGGTTCCTGGTAAATACACCGGCAGCAACACAGGGCACTCTGGAGAAGAGGAGCGCCAGATCAAGCTCGCCGGTACTTTTTATGCCAGCACGCACTGCTCCTGACGAAAACCCGGGGACGTCAGTAATGCTACCTGATGGAATTAAGCTAAACATGAAACACCTGATACTCCTGGACTCTGTCGCTTAGAGATCAAGGAAACGATAGAACATCGCACTGGCAAAAATCTCTTCCCGTGAATTCTACCAGAAGCCCGAGACAAAAGTCATCAAGCTCTCCTTTTTATGTAAAGTAACACCAAGGAAAGGCCGCTCGCTGAACGGCCATAAAACATCATTGCCATTGAGCAATATAATCTGATGCTGATATACTCTTCAGGCGATACACAAGAGAAACTAGATGAACAATTGGAAAACCTGCCAAAGTACCCTGGGCGTCTTCTTCCAGGATGCTTCTTTGTTGGAACAAGCCTTGACCCACAGTTCCTACCTCAACGAAGATCCGGACTTTCCCCTGCCCTGCAACGAGCGACTGGAATTCCTGGGTGACGCTGTGCTGAATTTCGTCATAGGAGAACAACTGTACAGGGAATTCCCCCAGTTGACGGAGGGAGACCTGACCACTATGCGGGCATCGCTGGTCTGCCATAAAACTCTGGCACAAATAGCATTTTCTCTCAACCTTGGTCATTATCTTCTGCTGGGGCATGGCGAAGAAGCAAATAGCGGCAGAGAAAGACAAAGCAACCTGGAAAATGCGCTGGAGGCAGTCATCGGGGCTATTTTTCTTGACCAGGGGATCGATAGGACCAGAGAATTTATTATCTCGCAATTTGGCCCGGTGATGACAAAACTAAAGAAAGGCAAAATAATATTTAACTATAAAAAATATTTACAGGAATTAGCGCAGAGCAAGGGACTGGCATCGCCAACTTACCGCGTATTGAAAGCATCCGGCCCGGATCATGATCGGCAATTCGTCATTGAAGTGTTCGTGAAGGATAAAGCCCTGGGACAGGGTACGGGGAAGAACAAAAAAGAAGCGGAAATGGCGGCAGCCCGTTCAGCCTGGGAAATAATCATGAACGAAGAGGATGGCATTGACCTTTTTCCGAAAAACACAAACTAATATTATGCAAAGATGGTTTCGACTGGAAGGAGCCCTGCCTTGCAGGCGGCAGCATATTTACAATTACAACATCACGGCGAACTAGCAGGACGCATAAAAGAAGCACAGGCGTTGCTGAAAGGATGCACCCTATGCCCGCATCATTGCGGCATTAACAGGCTGGCAGGAGAGGTGGGGAAATGTCAGATATCCGCCAGGGCAATAGTATACGGTTATGGTGTCCACAGGGGAGAGGAGGCGCCGATTGTGGGAAAGCACGGTTCGGGGGCCATATTTTTCTCAGGCTGCAACTTGAAATGCATTTTTTGCCAAAACTACTACATAAGCCAGACAAATAAAGGAAAGGAGACAAGCGCGGAAGAACTGGCCCGGATCATGCTGCTCCTACAGGATAAAGGATGTCACAATATCAACCTGGTAACTCCTACGCACGTGGTGCCACAAATTCTGGAAGCGCTGGAAATAGCGATAGGGAAAGGACTACACCTCCCCCTGGTTTACAATTCAGGCGGTTATGATTCAGTCACGACCCTGAAATTGCTGGAAAATATTATCGACATTTATCTGCCCGATATGAAATACGGCGACGCCGAAACTGCCAAACAGCTGTCAGGAATAGATAATTACCCGGCAATAAACAAAGATGCAATCAAGGAAATGCACCGACAATCTGGCGATTTGCAAATGGACAAAGAGGGAATAGCTGAGCACGGACTCCTTGTCCGCCACCTGGTGCTTCCTCATGGTCTGGCGGGGACCAGAGAAATAACAACTTTCCTTGCCAATGAAATTTCTTCTAATACTTATGTTAACATTCTGGCCCAATATTACCCCTGCTACATGGCGCATAAAACACCCGCCCTGGCACGACCCATAACGGCGACAGAGTTCCAGGAAGCGATGGCGCTAGCACGCCAAGCCGGATTGAACCGACTGGAAAAAAACAGAGCATACCCACTTATTGCCGGAATTTAATACCTGCTTGGGTTATAAGGACTTTTTCATGAAATACCAAAGGCGACTCTTTCAGCCGCCTGCCTGATCTCCGCCACTGCCGATCGATTCCAGGTAGCCTTTTTCCAGACCAAACTGCTGCGAAACCTCTTTGTCCACTTCATATGGCTCACCATAAAAAACACCGCCGCGTTCCTCTTTCCTCTCTTGCCCTTCAACAGGATTGTCGATGAAAGAGAACCTCCTCCCTGCCTCAATAATTCCCATATCAAAAGGAATGGTGAAATAAAGATCAGCCAACACCTTTTCTATACCCAGTTCATACAACGCTCCCCAACCACCAGAATCATCTTTCCGATACCTGTCTACAGGCAGCAAACTCAAAAGATTCGCTATGCTGAGCCAACCGGCGCTTCGACCGACTTTGAAAGGCGTCACACTGATAAGAAAATCGCTACGCAAAACAATGTTGGGTATCCAAAAGGTAGGCACGGCCAGAAATTGAGGCAGCGGGTTTTCCACTTCCACAAAAATAGAATCCTTGACATCAAGCATGAGCACATGCGAAAAATCGTAACCCAGTTTTTTGTATACGGGATAAATAGAGTCTCCCGTAGGAGTTCCATCGGCAATGAGAATATCAGCGTCGCTAACCTTCCTGATGCCCTCCACGATAACTTTCAATATCTTCGGGTCGGTAGTTACAGGATAAGGTGCAGGATATCCGGCGCACGGCTTGATCAAAACGCGCCGCGCCCAAGAAAGCTGGCGCGGGGCAACAAACTCAAATTTATCTGCTTCTATTAACATTATCTTTCAACGACATCCACGGGATAAGAAGATCGTACTCTACCGCATAAATCCCATTTTAAGCATAATCTCTTTATCACCACGGAAACGCCGGCAAAACCACAACCTGAGAGAAAGAGAGAGAAGCCTTTCTTCAATGGACCTATCCCTTCCCTGCATATAAAGACTCACCACCATCTCTCATGCCCGGAATATCAACAGGGAACAGGCCTACCCCAAACACTATATATCTTCATCGCGCCTTTTTCTCCTGGGCTTGCGTTAGTGCGAACTTAATCAGAGTGCGTACTCCTACCCCTGTCGCTCCCTTTGTCAGATAACCACTATCTTTATTGCCAAATGCAGTGCCCGCTATATCCAGATGCACCCAGGGAACTTCCTCAACGAATTCAGAAAGAAAAAGGGCCGCAGTTATAGCTCCACCGTATTTTTCTCCTGTATTCTTGATATCAGCGATCTCACTTTTAATCTGCTGCCTATAGTCCTCTGGCAAGGGCATTGGCCAAAACTTCTCTCCTTCTTCAGCCCCCGCGTTGACAATCTTATCTATAAGCTCTTGATTATTACCAAAAATGCCACTGTAGCCGGTGCCCAAAGCGACACAACAGGCGCCGGTTAAGGTAGCTACATCCACCAGTGCGGATATCTTTCTTTCCCTCACGGCATAGCTCAAAGCATCAGCCAGAACCAGCCTTCCCTCGGCATCGGTATTCACCACCTCCACCGTTTTGCCATTCATTGCTTTTATCACGTCGCCAGGCTTCATAGCGCTACCACCGGGCAAATTCTCCGTAGCCGGGATAACCACGATAATATTGATTTTGAGCTTCAACCTGGCAATGGCACTTAATGCCGCCATGACTGCCGCCCCTCCAGACATATCGCTTTTCATCTCCTCCATGCCCGCTGCCGGCTTGATAGAAATTCCCCCGGAGTCAAAAGTAATTCCCTTGCCAATAAAACCCAAATAGTCCTGAGACGACTCATCTCCTCGATAATCAAGCACTACCGTGCTAGGTGGCTCGTTGCTCCCGCTTGCTACACCCAGAATAAGGTTCATGCCCAGCAGACCCATTTCCTGCCTGTCTAGAACAACAAGACCCAAGCCATATTTCCGTGACACCTCTCCTGCCAATTCAGCTATCCGACCAGGCGTCATGACATTCCCCGGCTCGTTAGCCATGTCTCTAGCCATAATGGTGGCCTCTGCTGTTACTTGCCCCAGGCAAATCCCTTTTTCGACAGAAGAAAGCTCTTTTTTATCTCCCGCCACCATAATTATCCGCTCAACCTCTCCGTATTCAGATTCCTTATATGAGCTAAAAGTATAAAGCCCGAGAAGAGAACCCTCCACGACGGCCTCAGCCAGGGCGGCAGGCTCAATAATCTCGGCACCGAAAGTGTGCAACGACACGGCTATGCTACGACAATTAAGCCTGCGCAGAGAACGAGCAGCCTCCCCGATTGCACTGCGAACGCTGTCCTCTGTCAGCTCTTCCCTCTTTCCCAACCCGACAACCGCCACCATCCTGGAGGGCAAATTGCCCAGAGTATAAATTATGCCGGGCTCCTTGAATTTGCTTTTGAAACCGTTTTGTTCAATAAGAGAACTGATAGCTCCATTCAAAGCTCTATCCACCAAAGCAATAGCTCCCTGGAGCTCTTTTTCTCCTTCCAACAAGGCAACCACAACAGCATCAGCCTCAATTCGGGCTATGTCGTCAAATAAAACTTTGAATTCCATGAAATTATCCCCCCTGCGCAGACACCTTTTTAATTAGGACAGAGAGGTATTTTACATTACCTGCATGTAAAAATGAAGAGGGAAGTTACTCACTTCTTGATTAGACGCACAATTTTTTCAATCGCCGGAGAGATATCCCCGGAGGTATCAACAACGAAATGATTGCGGGAAATAGCCTCTGTTCGCAACTTCATTCGCCGATATATTTCCCAATCAGCTACCGACTCACCGTCATCCTGCATCTTACGCTTGCGATTTTCAAGGCGCCAACGCGCTATAGCCGGTGGAGCTTCCACGCGTACTAAGAAAAGCCTTGCTCTGGTTTCGTCAGCGATGCGGTAGAGATATTCTCGATGGCGCTCCAACAAATTTGTGGCATCAAAGATTACAGGTATGCCCTGCTTCAAAAGATCCCTCATCAAGATATGGCAGACAGGAAACAGGCGTTTATTTTCTTCGTCACTATAGGACGGACGAAGAAAAAGCTGTCTGCGCAACGCGTCGCTGGACAAATTTACAAAAGGCAATCGTTCAGCAAGCTTACGACAAAAAAGAGACTTCCCCATGCCAGGCAAGCCACAAACCACCACAAAAGGAGTGTCCACACAAGGCGACGGCAAGCTAACAAGGCTTTGCCTTAATTTTTCAACATCATCTTTTAAACCGCCTGCTGCCAAGGTAATCATTATCAAAGACAACTATTCTTTTGTCAAGAGCTTTCCTTCTTTCCCGTTACGCGTTACAACAAAGCCAGTTGCCTGGACATGCAACATCATGCTAGAATCTAAGTCGGACCTTTAAACCGGTTCAGTGAGGCCGGTAAGGAATGGTATGCGCAGTAGGCAAACTTGTGGCGGTTTGTTCTACGAGGGTTTTTCATGCATAAACCTCTTGCCGGTCAACAGGCAGGAGGTTTTTTAATGTCCGAGAAGATTCTTATGACTTCGAGTGATATCAAGCGAACATTGCTCCGCATCGCCCATGAGGTCGTAGAGAAAAATAGAGGCACGGAAAATCTTGTGCTGATCGGAATACAAACCAGGGGGGTGCCATTAGCAAAGCGTCTGGCAGGGATGATTCGAGAATTTGAAGAAATAGCTGTTACTGTGGGCACCCTGGATATCGGCCTATATCGTGACGACGTCTCTACGAATAATCTCAGGCCTATTATCCACGACAGCGACATACCCATCGATATTACAGGCAAACAGATCATACTTGTTGACGACGTTCTATATACAGGACGAAGTATCCGGGCTGCTATGGACGCTCTCATGGACACGGGACGACCAAAATCAATTCAGTTGGCAGTGCTCATTGACCGGGGGCATCGTGAATTACCTATTAGAGCCGACTACACAGGCAAAAACATCCCCACTTCCCAAAATGAGGAAATAAAGATACATTTTAAGGAAACAGAAGGCAAAGACGAGGTGATCATCACAAAGAGGACACAAAACCCATGACGACAGCATTTTCAGAACACGACAACGCCAGCGGTTTCTCGTCTCCTTCCGCCACTCTGCGACGTCGACATATCCTCGACCTGGATGATTTCAGCAAAGACGAAATAGAGCTCGTGTTTAAAACGGGAGACGCCATGTTGGAGGTACTGGGGCGAAAAATAAAACAGGTGCCCACGCTCAGGGGTAAGATCATTGCTAATTTCTTTATCGAACCAAGTACCCGCACTCGCTCCTCCTTCGAACTCGCCGCTAAACACCTCGGAGCCAGTACAATCAGTCTGGATACTGCTAAAAGCAGCATGCTCAAAGGAGAATCCTTTATCAATACCTTGCATACTTTGCAAAACCTGGGAGCCGACACAATAGTTATCCGCCATCCTCAGGCAGGAGCTCCTTACCTTGCCGCCAGGGAGATAAGGAGCAGTATATTGAACGCCGGAGACGGCTGGCACGCTCATCCCTCTCAATCCCTTCTCGACCTCTATACAATACGACAATGCCTGGGCAATTTGGAGGGATTAAAGGTAACGATTGTCGGCGATATCAAACACAGCCGCGTAGCCAGATCCAATATCTGGGGAATGAATGCTATGGGAATAAAAATTACCCTTTGTGCTCCATATACTCTGTTGCCTCGACACCTGGACGGTTTTGTCAGTAATTCTCATCTGGCACCCATAGTTGTCACGACCAATATGGAGGAAGCGCTAAGGGGGGCAGATGTGATTATGCTTTTGAGATTACAGGGAGAAAGGCAGGAAAGCGGGTTGCTGCCTAGCATAAGAGAATACGTACGCCTTTATCAACTGACAGAACAGCGACTCTCTCTGGCTAAACCCGGCGCACTGGTTCTCCACCCTGGCCCAATAAACGAAGATATTGAGATCACACCGGAAATAGCTTCAGGGGCTCAATCTGTAATCGATAAGCAGATAAGCAACGGGGTAGCAATACGCATGGCACTTCTTTATTTAATAACAGGAGGGAATCACGCAGAATGAGTCAGGCACTATTCATCAAAGGAGGTTGCCTGGTCGACCCGTCCAGAGGAATAAACCGCATCGGCAATCTGTTGGTGCTTGGGGATAGCATCGTTTACGAAGGGGAAGGAGTGCCAGAGATGCCACAGGACACTCTTATTCTCCCTGCCAATAACATGATTGTTTGCCCGGGGTTCATTGATCTTCATTGCCATCTCCGCGAACCAGGTTTTGAAAACAAAGAGACCATAGCTACCGGAATAGCCGCCGCTGCCAGGGGCGGCTATTCCACCATTTGCTGCATGCCCAATACAGATCCTCCGATAGACAGCGGTGCAATTGTGGAATATGTGACGAGGAAAGCGGCGCAGGAAAGCTCGGTTCATGTCCTGCCGGTAGGTTGTATTACCAGGGGCAGAAAAGGACTGGAGCTCGCTGATATGGACGAGCTGGCAAGGGCAGGCGTGATTGCTTTCAGTGACGACGGGGCATCCGTCACCAATTCACAACTAATGTGCCACGCTATGGATTACAGCCGTGCCCTCGGAGTGCCTATTGTCAGTCACTGCGAAGACACGACGTTGAGCAATAACGGCGTTATGCATGAAGGATGGGTCTCGACTATGCTGGGATTAAAGGGCATTCCGTCAGCCGCTGAGGAAATTATGCTGGCCCGCGACCTCATTCTGGCAGAATTAACCCATGCAAAATTGCATGTCGCACATGTCAGCACGCAGGGATCGGTAGACTTGCTCCGACAGGCAAAGGAAAAGGGCTTGCCTGTCACAGCCGAGGTCACACCCCATCACCTGACGCTGACGGAGGAAAGTGTCATAGGCAAACAGCCGTTTTGCCTGCGGCAATTGCGCCAGCATGCAAGCAGCCGGGAGGAGAAAGAGCTCATTCCCCTCTTTTATAACAGCAATGCTAAGGTAAGCCCTCCTTTAAGAACAGCGGAGGACATAGAGCATCTCATCATCGGGCTCAGGGAAGGAGTGATTGATGCCATTGCTACCGACCATGCTCCCCATACTCTGGCAGACAAAAACTGTGATATGGACAAAGCGGCTTTTGGCATTAGCGGTTTTGAGACGGCCCTTGGCTGCCTTATGAGCCTGGTGCACAGCAACCAGTTAAGCATATCTCTGCTGATTTCCAAATTGACCTGCGAACCGGCAAAGATAATCGGCAGAGGGAGTGAACTGGGCACCTTAAAGGAGGGGTCTCGGGCAAATATCACTATATTCGACCCGGACAGCGAGTGGGAGGTGGATGGCCAGAACTTCGTTTCTCGAGGCAAAAATACACCCTTTCACGGCTATTCCCTCAAAGGCAAAGTGATGGCAACCATAATCAACGGCAGGATAGCCTACAGGGACAGTTCCTTGCCCCTGCCAAAACCCTTTTCTGCAACAAAAAATAAGGAAAGGGGAGAGGATAAAAAATAATTGATAAATAAAAAAGCCATTCTGGTTCTTGAAGATGGAGCCTTCTACGAAGGCTCTTCTTTTGGCGCGACGTCTACTACCTATGGTGAGGTAGTTTTCAACACCAGCATGACCGGTTACCAGGAAATGCTCACCGATCCTTCATACGCAGGACAAATTCTGATGCCCACTTATCCCCTGATCGGCAATTACGGTATCAATAAAATGAATTTCGAGTCAAAGCACATTCAGGCACGAGGCTTTGCCATTCGCGAATGTTGCCACCAGCCAAGCCATCGGCAGAGCGAGTACACTTTGCACGAATTTTTGATATCGCAAAATGTTCCCGGAATTAGCGGCATAGACACCAGGGCTGTTACACGCCACATCCGCTCCGGCGGAGTGATGATGGGAATTATCAGCTCAGACATGACCATCATGGAAGCACAAGAGCAAGTGAGAAATTTACCCAAATATGACGCTACCCGCTTCGTTCAGGACACCGGTACCGACCGGGTATACGCCTGGCAAGAAGATGAAAACACCAACAGGAAAACCCCTTCCCTGGCTGGAGATAAATCTCCCCACATAGCAGTTATTGATTACGGCGTAAAATATAGCATTTTACGTATTTTGAGACAGATGGGCTGTCACGTGACGGTTGTTCCCCATACTTCCTCAGCGGACAATATCCTGGCTGCAGCTCCCGACGGTATACTGCTCTCGCCAGGACCAGGTGACCCTTCATTACTACAAGACATCACGGAAACAGTCAAAAAACTCGCAGGGCAAAAACCCATGATGGGTATCTGCCTCGGCCACCAGTTGATAGGCCAGGCACTGGGAGCCAAAACCTTCAAGTTGAAATTTGGACATCGAGGCGGCAATCACCCTGTTCGCGATATAGCCACTGGCAGAGTTTATATTACCGCCCAAAATCACGGCTATGCATTGGATGCCGCCACGCTCAAAGGCGGGCTGGATATCAGCCATATAAGCTTAAACGACGGCACGGTCGAAGGGCTACGGCACCAGGAACTATCCCTGATAACAATCCAGTACCACGCCGAAGCTTCCCCCGGTCCGCTAGATAATTTGTACCTGTTTGAGAGATTTCTGGAAATGGTAAAAAGCGAGGAAAAATTATGACGACTATCCCGATGACAGCAGGAATATTGGATACAGCAGGGAGAATAATATAAATGCTTAAACCGTCTAAAGTCCTGGTTATCGCTTCCGGCCCCATTATCATCGGGCAGGCGGCTGAATTTGATTACTCAGGCACTCAAGCCTGTCAATCTCTCAAGGAGGAGGGTATCACCACTGTCCTGGTAAATTCCAATCCCGCTACCATCATGACAGACGAAGACATTGCCGACATTGTTTATCTGGAACCACTCACCGCAGAAGTACTGGAACGCATCATTGAAAAAGAGCGCCCCGACGGCCTGTTGCCCACGCTGGGGGGACAAACAGGGCTCAACCTGGCAATCGCCCTGGCAGACAATGGTGTCCTGGATAAATACAACCTGCGCTCTCTGGGAACGCCGATAGAGACAATCAAGAAGGCAGAGGAGCGGTCTTTATTCAAAAAACTCCTGGCCGAGATAGGAGAACCCACTCCCCGAAGCGCCACCGTTAATTCCGTGAAAGAGGCCATAAAACTGATAGAAACTATCGGGTTACCCCTCATCATTCGCCCTTCCTATACGCTGGGAGGCACCGGTGGAGGCATCGCCCATAACAAGGAAGAATTAGGCTTTTTCACCGCCAGCGGTCTGGCTAACAGTATGAACCACGAAGTGCTGATCGAGCAATGCCTCCTTGGCTGGAAGGAGCTTGAATACGAAGTAATGCGGGACGCCGGCGATAACTGCATCACCATCTGCAACATGGAAAACATTGATCCCATGGGAGTACACACCGGGGACAGTATCGTGGTGGCCCCTAGCCAGACACTCACCGATAAAGAGTATCAGATGCTCAGGTCAGCCAGTTTAAAAATTATCCGCGCGCTGGGTATTGAAGGCGGCTGCAATATACAATTTGCCCTCACACCACATCCCATAGTAGCCGAAAAATGGACACCTAACCGAGAAAACTCGGAGCGTAGCGAGTATTATGTCATAGAAGTCAACCCCAGGGTCAGCCGCAGCTCAGCTCTGGCCAGCAAAGCTACAGGATATCCTATCGCTCGTGTGGCAGCCAAAATAGCCATAGGCAAAAAACTCGACGAGATTTCCAACAGAATCACGGGGAAAACACTGGCGTCTTTTGAACCGGCACTGGACTACTGCGTGGTGAAGATTCCTCGCTGGCCATTCGATAAATTCGCCAGGGGTGACCGCACCACCGGCAGCCAGATGAAAGCCACGGGAGAAGTTATGGCTATCGACAGATGTTTCGAGGCTGCTCTGCAAAAAGCCGTACGTTCATTGGAACTAGGCAAGAGATCATTGCTCTGGGAAGACTCCTGCTGGAATAAAGAAAGCAGCAGTGAGTACCCTCTGCACCCCAACGACCTGAGGTTATGGGCAATCATGGCAGCATTGAGAAGAGATTCCTCTTGCGAGCAAATTTCCCGGGCCACGGGAATAGATCCCTGGTTCATCTCTAAATTCAAAAACATCGTAGAGATGGAGAAAAGGCTTCTTTCAGAACCACTGGAGGAGAATATTTTGCTCCAGTCGAAACGTCTGGGCTTCAGTGACGAACAGATCGGTATCCTGGCCGACCGGCTGCCTGAACAGGTCAGACAGTTACGGCGCGAAAAAAAGATTCGTCCAGCATACAAGATGGTGGATACCTGTGCCGCTGAATTCGACGCCGAAACCCCTTATTTTTACAGCACTTACGAACAGGAAAACGAAGCTCCCCCACTGGCAGGAAATAAAGCTGTAGTCATTGGCAGTGGTCCCATTCGTATCGGACAGGGGATAGAATTCGATTATTGTTGTGTGCATTCTGCACGGGCTTTGCAAAAAGCAGGGTGGAAAAGCATCATGGTGAATTCCAATCCGGAAACAGTCTCTACGGATTTTGATACCAGCAGCCGCCTTTATTTTGAAGCCCTGGACGAAGAAAGCATCCTGGATATACTGGAAAACGAAAGCGGCGAGCAAGCGGGTGAACAAGAGCAACCGCCCGCTTCCATTGTACAGTTTGGCGGACAGACAGCCATTAACATGGTCGAGTCTCTATTTCAACACAATATGCCAATCCTCGGCTCCAGCATCAATGCTATTGACATTGCCGAGGATCGCAGCCGCTTTGAAGACTTCCTTAACTCTCTGGGCATACCTCAGCCGCCGGGGGTTGCCGTGCTATCCTCAAAGGAAGCATTAAAAGCCGCGGGGACGCTGGGATATCCTGTGCTGGTTCGCCCCAGTTATGTTCTCGGTGGCAGGGCCATGGAAATCGTCTATAGTGAAGAAGACCTCAACCATTATCTATCTCTGTCTCTGGAAACAAATAATTGTCGCCCCATACTCATCGACAGGTATTTTCAGGGCAAAGAGGTAGAAGTAGACGCGGTTGCCGACGGAGAAACAGTGCTTATCCCTGGCGTAATGGAACACATTGAACGAGCGGGGGTACACAGCGGAGATTCTATTGCCGTCTATCCGGGAATCAATCTGACCGATGACGAAATCAGTACCATGGTGGATTACACTACCAGAATCGGACTGGCTCTCCAGATTAAGGGACTGATGAATATCCAGATGGTAATCATGCGCGGAAAAGAGACATCAGATATTTATATTCTGGAAGTAAACCCCCGCGCCAGTCGCACCATTCCCTTCATCTCCAAAATTACCGGCATTCCGATGGTGCATGTAGCCACCAATGTAATGCTGGGAACCAGTATCGCACAACAGGGCTATAAAGGCGGATTACACAAAAAACAAAACCTGGTGGGAGTGAAAGCTCCTGTCTTTTCCATGTCCAAGCTGATCGGTGTGGATAATTATCTCGGGCCTGAAATGAAATCCACGGGCGAAGTTATAGGAATTGACCATGATTTTCCGGCTGCACTGGCAAAGGCACTCATCGCCTCCGGGCTAATGCTGCCAGCCAGGGGCAAGCTGTTGCTCAGTATCGCAGACGGAGAGAAAGCTGAAACCATACCTCTAATCAAAAAACTCAGCTCGTTTGACTACGAGTTCTACGCTACGGAAGGCACCGCCTCTATCATCAAGGAGAGCGGTCTTCCGGTAAAAATGGTGGCTAGAAAAATAAGCGAAGGGTCTCCCAATGTGATTGATGTCATTCAGGACAATTCTGTAAAGGGGGTAATCAATACAGCTTCAGGTGGATATAATTCTCTTAAGGATGGCTTTGCTATCCGGCGTGCCGCCGTAGAAAAGGGGATCCCCTGTTTCACTTCACTGGATACTTTCAGAGCAGCAGTAGAAGCCCTGACGAATAGCAAGCATGTCGGAACCGTCCAGCCGCTGAAAGAATATCTGGCAGAGAAGGATTAAGCCAGTGAAACAAGTCCTATCCACTTTGGTTTCCAGCACAGAGATTGCCCCGGGTAGGCACCTTCTTTGGCTCAAGGCACCGGATATCGCCGCTACGGCTCTTCCGGGGCAATTTATCACGGCATACTGTAAAGATATGCCGCTGCGTCGTCCTATCAGCATTCACCAGGTCGGCACATCCGATGGCATAGGGAACCCCATTGATGTGCACTGCACCACCCGGGATAAAAAACCAGACCACATCGCTCTCTTATTCCAGATAACGGGCAAAGGAACACAGTGGTTATCACAAAGGAAAGCTGGAGAGGATCTGGACATTCTGGGTCCCCTGGGCAACGGCTTCCAGCTCGAAACAGAAGATAAAAATTTACTCCTGCTGGCCGGAGGTATCGGCGTAGCGCCTTTGATCTTTCTGGCACAAGAAGCTCTGCCGGAACACTCCATAACGCTGATTCATGGGACAAGCACGGCCAGCCAGATATATGCCCGCTCTTTGCCCTCACAGGTTCGTTTCATACCGGTAACAGAGGACGGCACGACAGGCAGGCAGGGGAAAATTACCGATGTCCTTCCCGATTTCCTGAGCTGGGCCGACAGAACATATGCCTGTGGGCCACTGAACATGTACAGAGCTATCTCGGAGCAATTCCTCAAAATCACGCCGGACAAAAACAGTGCCTTCAAATGCCAGGTTTCGCTGGAAGTACGCATGGGTTGCGGGATTGGAGCATGTTACGGCTGCACAATCAAGACACGCAGCGGACCAAAACGAGTATGCAGGGAAGGGCCGGTCTTTCCGCTGGAGGATATTATCTGGGAGGAAGTTAAATTATGACCATTGTCACTAAAGATATCACACTGCAAACCGAGGGAAATTGCGACATTACCGACATAACTGCCTTGATAGAAGAGGAAATAGCTAGCTCCGGAGTGAGCGACGGGACAATTGCCATATTCATATGCGGCTCCACGGCCGCCGTCACCACTATTGAATTTGAACCAGGATTGATTCACGACCTTAAGGAAACGTGGAACAGGCTGGTGCCCCAAAACATACTTTATCAGCACGATCAGGCATGGGGAGACGGAAACGGCCATGCTCATGTACGCGCCGCCCTGCTGGGGCCTTCGCTTGTCATCCCTTTTGTCAGCAGAAAGTTGACGCTGGGAACCTGGCAACAAATAGTGTGTGTCGATTTTGATAACCGCCATCGGTCCCGCAAAATAGTATTGCAAATTATGGGTGAGTAAAATATCACCGTTTACGGGAAGAACACAGCGAATGACACAAAAATAGATGGCAAATTTCTTACAGGGAAAAGGTTACCTCATTCATGCAGTACTAACCACACTGGCAGAAGAAGCCATGCTGATACTCGTCGTCTCACTGGGGCTGCCCTTACTGGGAATAAACGTCCCGTCGTGGGGATTGGTTCTGCTGATACTTGCTCTGGCCACTTATGCCTTTATCAGCTACAGGATAGGGCAAAGAACGTTGAGGAAGAAAGCGCTAGTGGGAATAGATTCTCTGGTCGGAGCCTGCGGCCGGAGCACCTCTCCTTTAAAGCTCGAAGGATATATCCGGGTTCAAGGAGAGTTATGGAAAGCCAGGGCAACAATACCAATAGATAAAGGTGAAGAAGTCATCGTGACGGGGAAAGACGATCTCCTTTTGCTTGTCTCTCCCGCCCGAAAAGAACCCGATAGCGCATAGGCCGCCGCGCAAAAAACGCACCGTACTTGCTCCCGTACCGCTCCAGGACAGATTTAGACGATTCATGCTAAAATGAGCGGATTCCCATCAAAAGTAAAAGAGGAAAGACAGATGAAGAAACACCTGGTTCTGATAGTATTGTTTTGTTCGTTAATCGCAGCTATTGCTGGCTGCAGCAATCCTCAACAAACCACACCACTGGAAACTGTCGTCATTGTCCGTGACGATCTCGTTGTCAGTATTCCCGCCAGCGGCAACATGGAGGCAGCCAACAAAAAAAGTGTTGGCTTCCGAACAACAGGTACGATACAGGAAGTGCAGGTACAAAAGGGCGATGTGGTCGTGAAGGGACAGTTACTGGCTACGCTGGATTCCCGGACATTGGAAAAGACTATCGAGTTGAGGCAAATTGATTGCGATGATGCCCAAAAGGCATACGCCGGCGCGGTGATTTCCCTGGCAAAAGCGGAAAATTACCGCGATTACTTGGATAACCAGGCAATGGCTTCCGAGATCAACAAAGATGATGCCCAGTACTCAGTTGATTCGGCAGAGATTGCACTGGAAAGAGCAGCCCTACAAATAGAAAGAGCCCGAAAAAACCTGGACATCGCTATTTTAGAGCAGGAGAAAACAATAATTACGGCGCCTTTTGATGGAGTAATAGCCGATATTAGCATCAAGGAAGGAGACCTGGTTCTATCGCCCACGGAACAAGCGCTGCTCATTATTGATCTCGACGAGTTGACGATGAACGGCATTGTCGACGAAATAGACATTTCCCAAGTTACGACGGGACAACAGGCGCTCATCGTTTTGGATGCCATTCCCGGTAGAGAGATCACCGGCAGGGTATCGTCTATTTCCACGACAGGAACTATTCGCGCCGGCGTGGTCTCATACGGAATCGTTATCGCGACAGAAGGTACAGATAGAAATATCAAGGACGGTATGACCGCCAGTGCCGAGATCATCGTTGAGCGCTACGAAGATATCCTCCTGGTTCCCAATCGAGCAATACGCGGCTCGCTTGATTCTCCCTGGGTGGAAATTGTCACCGCCGATGGCACCGTTGAGCAAAGGCAAATCGCCCTGGGCGCAAGCGATGGCTCAAGCACCGAGATCATCTCAGGACTGAAAGAGGGAGATGAGGTGGTGCTGCCCGCGTCCAGGCAAACGTTGTCTTCACTGCTCGGGTTATAAGATGTTTCAACTGGACAATCTGACCAAGATATATAAAATGGGGCGCACAGAAGTCGTCGCCCTGCAGAATATCAACCTTGATATCGGTCAAGGGGAGATGGTTTCTGTCATTGGCCCTTCCGGCTCGGGTAAGTCCACCCTGATGAATATACTTGGCTGTCTGGACACGCTCACATCGGGGAAATATTTCCTTGAGGGAATTGATGTTAGCTCTCTCAACGATGACCAGCTTGCCGAAATAAGAAACGGGAAAGTAGGGTTCGTCTTCCAGAGCTTTAACCTCCTCCCCAAAATAACCGCCCTGGATAATGTAGAGATGCCCCTCATTTACAGTCACAGCAGCCGCCGTCGGGAAAATCGAGAAAAGGCCCTGCACAACCTGGAGGCGGTAGGCATTGCTCATCGCGCCCATCACAAGCCGAGTGAGATGTCCGGAGGAGAGCAGCAGAGAGTCGCCATAGCGAGAGCCTTGATCAACAATCCCTCCGTCATCTTGGCTGACGAGCCGACAGGCAATCTGGACAGCAAAACCAGCAAGGAAATCATGTTCATTTTCCAGCAACTGCAGCAGAAGGGAATCACCATTGTTCTGGTCACGCATGAAGTAGCTATTGCTGCTTATGCTCAACGTACTATCAATATGCGCGACGGACAAATCGAGAAAATATCATGAGAATTCGGAATTATCTGAATATCGCCCTGCGTTCACTTGCCGTGAGTAAGCAGCGTTCCTTCCTTACCATACTGGGAGTTTTAATCGGCGTAGCCGCCGTCATCTCGGTAATCTCTCTGGGTGAAGCACAGCAAGCAGCCCAAGAGGAAGCCTTTGCCTCTCTGGGATCTAACCTGCTCTATGTTATGCCCGCTGCTTCCCGCAGTGGAGGAATCGGAGGACAAATAGGCAGCGGCGCGACCTTGACATTAGACGATGCCGAAGCGATTGCCAGCAAGGCTTCATCAATCGCTCTGGTCGCGCCAGCGATACAGGTCACCTCCCAGGTAACAGCACAGGGAGAAAATATGGCCCTGACGGTCGTCGGCGTTACCCCAAGCTACCAGAACGTTAACAATTTCACTTTAATGGATGGCAATTTTATTACAAAGCAAGACTATGATAGAAAGGCTCGCGTGGCTGTTTTAGGAAGTCAAGCGTCCAACAATCTCTTCGGAGGGATGAATCCTGTGGGACAGGCTATCAGGATAAACGGTCGCCAATTTCAAGTAGTCGGGGTACTGGCCAGCAAGGGGGGAAGTTTCGGCATGGAAGACACCATGGTCATTGCCCCGCTGTCTACAGTGCAATCCACTATAGCATCCCAGCAGATCAGCAGCAGAAGCGCCAGCGTACAGCTAATCAGCGTCCAGACCAAGAGCAAAGAGGAGACAGGCCTGGCCATAGAGGAGATCACCGGCATCTTAAGACAAAATCACCATCTCCGAGAAAACGAGGATGATGATTTTTCTGTTATCAGCATGGAATCCGTCTCCGATATCGCCGGCCAGATGCTGGGAATCATGCGAATTATTCTCACAGCAATAGCGGGCATTTCTCTGCTCGTCGGCGGCATCGGCATAATGAACATCATGCTCGTCTCGGTAACGGAACGCACCAGGGAAATTGGCTTACGTAAAGCAATGGGCGCAAAGCGCAGGGATATCCTCGCTCAGTTTCTTATTGAAGCCGGTGCTCTGAGTTTATGCGGTGGTGCCGCCGGAGTAATCCTGGGCTGGGGCATCATCAATGCATTTTCCCTCGCGGCGCAAAATGCTGGATTTCTTCTGACAGCCGTTATCTCGGGCGGTACTATCGCTCTGTCCGTAGGAATATCTGTCGCCATCGGACTCATTTCCGGCATCTACCCGGCAATCAGAGCGGCACGCCTTGACCCCATAGAAGCCCTGCGCCGCGAATAATCAGGAGTCGGTGTCCCTGCCGTTGCTCTCAACAGCAACGGAGGCTACTTCTCCAGGATAAGGGAGAGGAACTCGGATCGCGTCACCGCTTTGCTACGGAATGTTCCCCTCATAGCCGAAGTTACCACGCTGGCCCCCGGCTTCTTGATGCCCCGCATCATCATACACAGGTGTTCTGCTTGAATAACCACAGCCACGCCATCAGGTTTCAAAACTGCAAAAATAGTATCGGCAATCTGGCCCGTCATTCTTTCCTGAAGCTGTGGACGTTTGGCAAAAACCTCCACCACCCTGGCCAGCTTGCTCACACCCACTACTTTGCCCTCAACGCTGGGAATATAGCCTACGTGGGCAACCCCATAAAAAGGGAGGAGATGATGCTCGCACATAGAGTAGAAAGGAATATCTTTCAAGATCACCATTTCCCGGTGCCCTTCCTCAAAGCCCACGGAGAGCTCCCTTCCTGCGTCAATATCCATTCCCGAGAAAAGCTCGGCATACATTTCGGCTACTCGCCGGGGTGTATCCAGCAAACTTTCCCGCCGGGGATCTTCCCCAATCGCCTCGATTACAGAAGCTGTCGCCTGCCTGATTTTCTCCTGGTCGATCAACCGGTTCCCCTCCTGACATGCTGATAGCTGCTTGCATCCGCAGAAGCATAATAATCCAGGCCAAGGTAAAGCAGTGGCCTGACATGGGCAGGATCAAAATTCTTTTTCTCGGCGAGCATCTCCTCTACGAAATGGACTGCCACTATCCTGCCAACGATCCACAGATGGTCTCCATATGCCCGGGTATCCTCTATTCTGCATTCATAAGCGGCATAAGCTTCTCTCAACACGGGCACTCCCGTCTTCAATGGCTTTTCCTTGATCAGGCTAAGCCTCTGAAACTTGTCACAGTCACGTCCGGAGAAACCACCAGCCGCAGCCACCAGAGATGCTTTCTCGAAAGGCAGGAAATTAATGCCGAACTCTCCGCTTTCCGCCATGAGCTCATAAGTGAACCTCCCGGGGAAAAGGGAAATTCCGTAAAGAGGAGGCTTTAAAGAAATAGAACTATGCCAGGCAGCCGCCATGGCACTGTCCTTGCCACCGGCGCTAGCGGTAATCACAGCTGCCACTTTGGGATAATGGTGGTTAAAGCCCCCGATATCCTCCGTAACAATTTTCGCCATTCTTTAGTCTCCTTTTATTTAAAGTATCCGCACGATTAAAGTTTGCTACGAAGAATTACTCAACCCAAGAGTCTTCTCGATCGTAGACAAATCGGCCGGCAATTCCAGGATCGACTGGGCAAATCTTCCCGGCACGTCAGGGTCTTTCAGCCCTGTCCCCGTGAAAACACAAACCACACGCGCGCCGGAGAAATCGTATTTCCCCGTCAGCTTCACAAGTCCGGCCAGAGAGGCCGCCGAGGCTGGTTCCACAAAAAGGCCTTCCTTCGCAGCTACCATACGATAAGCCTGCAGGATTTCCTCGTCGCTGACCATGTCAATTACTCCACCAGACTCGTCTCTGGCCAACTCCGCCCGCCGCCAGCTGGCAGGATTGCCAATGCGGATAGCGGTAGCAATAGTCTGCGGATCGTCGATCACCCTCCCCCTGACGATAGGAGCCGCTCCCTCTGCCTGAAAACCCATCATCTTCGGGGTATGGTCCGCTTTGCCGACTCCATGATATTCGACAAACCCCTTCCAATAAGCCGTAATATTGCCCGCATTCCCCACCGGGATAAAGAGATAGTCGGGCGCATCGCCCAGCGTATCCACGATCTCAAACGCAGCCGTCTTCTGCCCCTCAATGCGGTAAGGATTAAGCGAATTAACCAGTACCACAGGATACTTCTCGGTCAACGCCCGCACTATCTGAAGCGCCTGGTCAAAATTACCATCTATAGAAACAATCCGAGCGCCATAGATAATGGCTTGAGCAAGTTTTCCTAAAGCTATCTTCCCTTTAGGAATAACAACAATAGTCCTGAGCCCAACCCTGGCTCCATAAGCAGCCGCCGAGGCGCTGGTGTTTCCCGTAGAGGCACACATGATAGTAGAATTGCCTTCTTCCACCGCCTTGGCCACCGCCATCACCATGCCACGATCCTTAAATGAGCCCGTAGGGTTACACCCTTCAAACTTAAAATGTAATTCGCCACAACCAAGCTCCTTGCCCAGCGTTCGTGACTTGATTAAGGGAGTATCCCCTTCCCCCAACGTAACCATGGGAGTATTTGAGGAAACAGGCAAAAATTCCCGATATCTCTGCAAAACTCCCTGTTTCATGCTTCCACCCTGATGAAATTAGAGATTTTCTTGACCACGTCTAAACACTCCAGTTCCTCAATGGCTTTTCGCAACGCCTTCTCCATGGCAAGATGAGTCATCACCACAATCTCAGCGGACTTTGTCGCCGGATCGCTTTCCTTCTGAACCACTGAAGCAATGCTGATAGCATTATCGCCCAGTACACGGGAGATCTGGGCCAACACGCCCGCGCAATCAGCCGCACTCAACCGGAGATAATAACATGATTCTATCTCAGTAACAGGTTTCATAACAAGGTCACGTATTACCAGCCGCTGTGAAAATTCTTTTTCCTGACAACATCTATTTTTGGATACCGCCAGCACATCGGCCATGACAGCACTGGCGGTCGGCAATGCCCCTGCACCCTCTCCATAAAAAACCACCCTGCCAATTAAATCCCCCTCCACCTGAACGGCGTTATAAACGCCATCCACTTTGGCAAGCTGAGAGTCCTCCGGGATCAATACAGGGTGCACCCGTATATCAAGAGCCCCTTTTTCCCGTTTGGCTATCGCCAGAAGCTTGATAGCATATCCAAACTCCTCAGCATAGCGAAAATCCCTGGCTTCAAGATGAGAAATTCCTTCCCGATATATATTCTGCGGATTAACACGAACATGAAACGCCAACCCTGCCAGAATAGCCAGTTTATAAGCAGCATCCACGCCTTCAATATCATTGACCGGCTCGGCCTCGGCATACCCCAACTCCTGCGCTCTCCGTAAAGCCACCGCAAAGTCCAGCCCGTCCCGGGACATCCTGGTTAAAATATAGTTCGTCGTGCCATTAAGAATAGCGTAAATAGCCGAGACATCGTTGGCAGACAGGCTTTGCTCAAAAGGAACTATAAGTGGTATGCCACCCCCTACACTCGCCTCGTAACGAAGCTGGACATTATACTCTTTCGCCAGAGACAACAATTCATAACCATACTTAGCCATCACCTCTTTGTTGGCCGTAACCACATGCTTTCCCCTCATAATGGCTTCCTTGATATACCCCAGCGCGGGCTGTTCCCCTCCCATAAGCTCAATTATTATGTCAATTGCAGGGTCAGCAATAACCTTCCGGACATCGTCTGTCAACAACCCTGCCTTTATCTCGCCGGGCCGCGGCTTAGCGAGATCCCGCACCAGCGCTTTCTGCAAAGAAAAGGTTACACCAGCCTGCTCGGCCAGCATATCCGCCTTATCCCGCAAAACTGCTGCTACAGCGCTACCTACCACACCCAGGCCCAGAAGCCCTATATTGGTTGTATCCTTATTAATAGCCAAGGTCTCTCATCACCCTCTCGTATGCCTTGTCCACCGCCCATATCTGTTTCTCGCCGTCCAAGTAGTTCTCAACAATGCTATCCTCTCCCAAAGACTGCATCCAGTCACTATAACGCTTCCATTTCAAAAGCTCCCTGGTGCTCTCCTCCACCTCACGGTCAGAATCCTTCTCCAAAACTTTCACTGTCCAGTATTCACCACTGGTCTGGACGGCTTCATCCTTCACCGGTTGACTCACTTTTCCGATAGAAAGAGCATCGGCGGCTTCATAAAAAACCTCGCTCACCATATCCTGTTTTATCCAGCCAAGCTCTCCACCGTTCTCCTCCACTCCAATTAACTGGGAATACTCCCGGGCCAGAGCCGCAAAATCCTCGCCACCATCCAGACGCGCCTTTATTTCCTCCGCCTCCTCCATGCTGCCCAACAACATGCCACGGACATTCACCCCCTTCTCCTCGTCCCTCTCAATGACCCCAATGAGCCAGTAACCAAAACTCTTTACTCCCGTCCCGTCGTAAAGAGGCTCGCTAGCCTGTCCATATTCTAAATCAAAGACACCGGCAACAGCTTCAGGCAACAGCTCGCGCAGATACCAGACAGGATCCACACTGCTTTCGTCCTCGGCGTCGTAGCGATAGGAAAACTCCCGCAACAAGGCAACAAAATCATCACCAGCTTCAATCCTGGCCTCCACCTCTGTAGCTTTCTGCTCACTCTCCGTAAAAATCACCTGCATATTAACCTGCTCCATCGTGTCAGGCAACAGGGATTCAAAATGCTCCATAAGCTTATCCCAGCGCAAAGCACCAACTATGTAATTCCTGAACGCCTCGTTGTCAGGAATGCCGTGGTCCTTATACTCCTGCATCGTCTTATCTATTTCGCTATCGGCAACGGAAATCCCCAGTTCCTGGCATCCCTGGCGAATCAACTCCTCCTCTTTGAGCCAATCGGCAATTTCATTCGCTTTTCCATAAGGATTCGTATCCATTGGTGACCCCATGAAATAGACATATAACGAATTAATATAATCCTCCATGCGGATTGATGTCTCATTCACCTTCAACACGACTTCACGATAAGGTCTTACATTGTCGTCATAATAACCATAGCCTACATACCCCAAAACCCCCACGAGAAAAACTATGCCGCCAATAATAATCCTCCGCCGCAAAATGCTCTCTTTTTGCCAGCGCGAAGGTGGACGATTTATAACTTTATCGCCGTCATGCTGCTTATCTCTTTTGCCCTTCAAAAGCTTCCCCTCCTTGTCCTACATAAAGAATATCTTTGTTGTCGCTATGCCCTCGCTATGATAACATAAACTGCGAAGGATGAGGTGTCGGGGTGTAGCGCAGCCTGGTAGCGCACCTGAATGGGGTTCAGGTGGTCGGAGGTTCAAATCCTCTCACCCCGACCATATAAATTTCCGAGTGGAGGTAAAAACTCATATACAGTAGTTAAATAGTTTAGTATTGTTGCGTCGTGTTACAATGTTTGCGACTAAGCAAGAATAGCAATTCTGGTTTTCCCTGACCGGGATTGTCAAGGCGTGGCGTGCCGTCTAGCTATATTTCAGGAGGTCTTTTTGTTTAGATGCCAGCAAGATGAAAAGGAGGGGACGTAAAGATGGAAAGGATCAAGAAGTTCTTCAATCCTGATAGCATAGCTTTAGTAGGGGCAACGGAGAAAGATGGGGCACCGGGCCGGATAATTTTAGATAACCTATTATTGCCTGAATGTACTTGCAGGGTATATACGGTGAATCCCAATAGAGAGACAGTTCTTGGTCTAAAATGTTATCCGAAGGTAAGTTGCCTTCCTGAGATTCCCGATCTTGTCATCATTGTAACGCCCGCCAAGACTGTTTCCGAGGTAGTTCAAGACTGCGGAGAATTTGGAATTAAATCGATAGTTATTATCTCGGCTGGTTTTAAGGAGATAGGAGAAGAAGGGAAAAAACGCGAAGACGAGATAATCAAAATAGCAAGAAAATATGGCATTAGAGTGCTGGGACCAAATTGTATGGGCATAATAAGGCCCAGTGCTCACATAAACGGGACATTTGCCAGAAAAATACCTGCAGCAGGAAATGTGGCTTTTCTGTCTCAGAGTGGGGCATTGGGATCCGGCGTTCTCGATTGGGCGAGCGGCAAGAAATTAGGGTTCAGTGCTTTTGTTTCTCTTGGCTCCATGTTGGATGTGGATTTTGCCGACCTGATAGATTACCTCGGACAAGATCCTAAGACCAGGAGCATTCTCATTTATTTAGAGTCTATAGGAAATGTCAGAAAATTTATAGGCGCTGCCCGAGGTTTTGCCAAATCAAAGCCTATTATTGTGATCAAGCCAGGCAGGTCACAGGAGAGTGTGGCTGCGGCGAAGACCCATACAGGGGCTATAGTGGGGAAAGATCTATATTATGAAGCGGTTTTTCGCAGGGCTGGCATCGTGAGAGTGGAAAAGATTGAAGATCTCTTTGATTGTGCCTCTATTTTAGATTCCGCACGGTTACCTAAAGGCCCAAACTTAGCCATAATAACTAATGCCGGAGGGCCCGCCGTGTTAACTGTGGACGCCCTAATAAACGGGAAGGGGAAGCTAGCTCAGCTTAGCGATAGTACTATCGCGGCTTTGGACAAGTTTCTTCCTCCGAGTTGGAGTAAAACTAATCCAGTTGATATTTTGGGAGATGCCGACAACCAGAGATATGGAAAAGCAATTGATGTTGTCGCTAAAGATCCTGGGGTGAATGGGGTTTTAGTTATATATACTCCCCAAGGTAGTGCTAATCCTGTTGAACTGGCGAAAGCTATTGTCAAATGTGCAAAAAGGGAAGATAAACCTATTTTGACGGCATTGATAGGAGAAGAAGAAGTGTCTGGGGCAAGACGTCTTTTTTGCAAGAATCAAATCCCTACTTACAATTTTCCTGAACAAGCTATCAAAACGTATCTGTATATGCACCAGTATGCTCGCAACTTGGAGATGTTGTATGAGACTCCGTCCGAGTTGCCTTTGTGTACGGGGGCTGCCCGTAATCACCTTAGTCTTTTTATTAACAGGACACTGCGGGAGGGGAGGGCATTTTTATCTGAGGAGGAATCGAAGAAGTTCTTGTCGACGTATAGAATTGCTACCACAGTTCCTCATTTTGCGGAAAATGCCGCCGACGCCGTCAGGTTGGCATCGAGAATTGGCTATCCCGTAGCAATGAAAATAGTCTCTCCTGATATTAGCCACAAGTCGGATGTGGGAGGGGTCATATTGAATATCTCCTCCGATCAAAAAGTGGAGGAGGCTTTTGCTAAGATGATGGAACGGGTTAGTGAATGCAGTCATAATGCCAGGATTGAAGGTGTCAGTATTCAGAAAATGGTTTCCGATCCCGATTATGAGCTTATTGTTGGCAACAGCAGAGATCCTATTTTTGGCCCTGTGATAATGTTTGGCCGAGGAGGAGTGGAGACAGAGTACTTTAAGGATGTTGCGGTAGGATTGCCTCCTCTAAATCAGGTGTTAGCCAGGAGATTGATGGAGCAGACCGATATCTATGAAATGTTATCCAAGGGATTTCGCAATAAGCCATCTATTAATTTGCAGTTACTGGATGAGGTTATGGTGAAGGTTTCGGATATGGTGATTGATTTCCCCGAAATTCAAGAAATTGATATCAATCCGCTGGCGGTAAAAGACGGGATTATCACAGCTCTTGACGCGCGCATTGTTGTTGGCAAAAATATAGCAGCGGGACAAGAAGTTTATGAGGGTAGTCACTTGATAATATCTCCATACCCTACAAAGTATATTCTCCCATGGACATGTAAAGACGGGAGGCCTGTACTTTTGAGGCCTATCAGGCCGGAAGACGAGATATTGGAGAGGGGCCTTATAGAGAATCTGAGTCCAGAGGCTATGAGATACAGGTTCTTCTGTATAATTAATAAGTTAACGCACGATATGTTGACTAGATTTTGCAACATTGATTATGATCGAGAGATGGCAATTATGGCTGAATATACCGCTAGTGGAGAGAGGAGAAGCGTTGGGGTCAGCAGGCTATTGGTTCAACCTGATAGCAGAACGGCCGAATTTGCGATTCTAGTTGCTGATGATTTTGTTGATAAAGGGTTGGGATTAAAGCTTACAGATATGCTGATAGGGATAGCAAAAGAGAAAGGCTTGCAGAGCATTTATGGGATTGTGTCAAATGCCAATTTGAGAATGGTTGACTTGGCCCGAAGATTAGGCTTTTCTGTAGAAAGATTTTCTCCGGAAGAGTATAAAGTAACTCTAGATCTTCAATAACGTTTAGGGCCTTGGAGTTACCGAAATGAGAAGTGCTTCCCATTGAACCTATTCTAAAGCGATTTGCGGCCGAAGCAATATTGACGAACGCCTGTTACCCTTGGTGAGATGGTTTTTGTCCTGGAAGCAAGAAAATTCACTCAAATTCAAAAAGAGGGAAACCTCTACTTGCCATTGGCCTGTAAAATGGGGAAGGGTCAAAGTTAAAAATTACCTCCAGGAATGATAAAATAGATAACGTAGTTAAAGGGAGGCAACAATTTTATGAGTGATATTTTAGACGAAGCTTCAGCGCTTATCCGGTGCAGAGAATGTCCCTGGTATAAGAACTGCCTCACCCCTCTGCAGGTCAATCCCGAGGACATAGGACAGTTCAGGATGATGTTACAGGGAGCAAATCTTCCCGAATCGGCCAGGGGTGAAATAGAAAAAGCAATGGAGGGAATAGCCGGAGGCGGTCAGGACTCCCTCCTGCAGAGCTGTCCGGTGTTCACCCGCCGTCTCAAGGAAGACCCTGAGCTTGCTAAAAAAATCAAGGAATTAATGCGGAACTGGGGCAACGAAAGAAAGGAGCTGGACGGATAGAAATGGCGGAGCAGTTAGGAAAAATTAAGAAGCCAAGCGCAGAATCATTCAAAAATACCAGGAAACTGTATTTGGTGCCTCTGGTATATTGCGGCAAAGATGCTCCCCCCGAATATACCGAACTGGCTACCCGATACTGGCAGCAGACAACAGACCAGCTAGATAAACTGGAAACAAAGATCGGCAAAACCGCCCGGGTTTACCACGAGCTCCTCTCTACTTCTGGAGAAGAAGGACTACATATCCTGGAAAGCTTAAACACCAGCAGTTGCCAGATAGCCAGAAATAAGTGTCAGGCAGAGGCGGTGCTGGAGGCAAGCGAAGATAGGGAACTGGTTGAAGAAACTATGGATTGCGAAAGGTGTTTTCTGTTTGGTTTTGCCAGTAAAAGGGTAGCCCATACAATTTCCGAACTATATTCCGAAGCCTCTAAAAAAAGGTACGAGTTCATAGCGGAGAAAATAAACGAAACTCTCAAGGAGAATGAGGCAGGACTCTTATTTATCAGGGAAGGGCATGGAGTGCAATTTGCCAAAGACATAGAAGTTTTCAGTGTTTATCCTCCCGCTCTTGATGAAATTCATCGCTGGCTTCGTGATCACCAGACACCCTCGTTTAAAAAAGAAAGGAAGGAATCCAGGCCTGAAAACAAGCCAGAGGACAAACCAAAAGCTAAACCCAGGGCCAGGAAAAAGAAAGCCTCTTCTGATTAAGGAAACGGAACCAATGAAAATCAGGAAACCTGTGGTAGCGGGGCAATTTTATGCGGGTTCCCCCGATCGGCTCAAAGAAGAGCTTGCGTGGTGTTACAGGCATGAGCTGGGTCCGGGAGAGTTACCCTCGGTAAATGCCAGTGGGCCGGGAGACCTGCTCGCCGTTGTCGTCCCCCACGCCGGCTACCGCTACTCCGGGCCCGTGGCCGCTCATGCCTACAGCGCACTCGCCCGTGACGGTGTGATAGACACCGCCGTAATCATCGGACCGAATCATAGCGGTCACGGACCCGCTGTCTCCGTATGGTCAGCGGGATACTGGGAGACGCCACTGGGCAGAGCAGAGATAAACGAGGAATTTGCCAGCAATTTGCTGGGCGACACGATCAAAGCGGACGAAACTGCTCATCTATTCGAGCACAGCGTTGAAGTCCAGTTACCCTGGCTCCAACACCTCTATAAGGGGATAAAGATAGTCCCCATC
>DKFF01000033.1:3779-9404 GCA_002452795.1 Dehalococcoidia bacterium UBA6803 | reverse complement strand
GAAATACAATTAACGGATGCTTTGAAACGTCTGCTGGGAAAGCAAAGCGTTTACGGATATGAGATCACCGGGGAGTATTATGACGCAGGAACCATACCTGGCTGGATAAGAGCTGTGGTAGCCTTTACGCTGAAAGATCCCGATCTGGGGGGTGAGTTCAGGGAATATCTGAGACAGCTCCTGGGCTAGCAGGCTGTTTTATGCCGGTTGTCCGGATTATGGCGGTTTATCCGGCAAATTTTCTGAAAGCGAGCACGGCGTTTACGCCGCCAAACCCGAAGGAATTGGAGAGAGCTGCCTTTACTGTTGCCTCTCTGGCGATGTTGGGAACATAATCCAGGTCACATTCGGGGTCGGGGGTTTCGTAATTGATGGTGGGGGGGATGATACTATTTTTTATAGTAAGGGCGGTAAAAATGGCTTCTACCGCACCGGCTGCTCCCAGCAGGTGCCCGGTCATGGACTTGGTGGAACTTATGGGCACTTTCCTGCTGTGCTCTCCCAGAGCCTCTTTTATTGCCCTGGTTTCGGCTGCATCATTGAGAGCGGTTGATGTTCCGTGTGCATTGATGTAATCGATTTCGATGGGCGATAGCCCTGCATCCTGTAGGGCCAGCTTGATGCAGCGCGCCTGGCTTTTCCAGTCGGGCGCGGTTACATGGTAGCCGTCAATGTTGGACCCATAGCCAATGACTTCGGCATAGATTTTGGCATTTTGCTGCAGGGCGAAATTAAGCTCTTCCAGTATAACGATTCCTGCTCCTTCTCCCACGACAAAACCATCACGATTCTTGTCAAAGGGGCGGCTGGCCCTCTCAGGCTCGTCATTTCTGCGCGATAGGGCGCCTATTCTGTCCATTCCGCCGATGGTTAGGGGGAGAATATAGGCTTCACTACCGCCGGCGATCATGGCATCTGCTTCGCCGTATTGAATAAGCCTGAAAGCGTCTCCAATAGACTGAGTCCCTGTGGCGCAAGCCGCCACCACGCATTTGCCGGGACCTTTAGCGCCGAAGGTAATAGAAACTTCACCTGCCGCCATATTACCTATGAATCCCGTAACAAAGAAGGGGCTGATCTTGTGCAGCCCTTCTCGTTGAAAATTGAGAAGGTTTTCGTTATAGGTACTGAGACCTCCGGCACTGGTGCCCACTACGGTGCCCACCCTCGTGGCATTTTTGTTATTTATTTCCAGATGAGCATCGTCCAGGGCCATGCCGGCGGCTGCCAGCGCATAGTGAATAAAGGGATCGGTTCTCCTGATTTTTTTCCTGTCCAGGAAATCCTCGGGATGGAAATCCTTAAGCTCGGCGGCGATTTGCGACTTAAAATCCGAGGGGTCGAATCTGGTGATTGTTCCCACGCCCGATTTGCCCTGGCATACTGCCTGCCAGGATCTTTCTACACCGATGCCCAGCGGGGTGACCGCGCCGGCGCCGGTGATAACTACTCTTCTTTTGCTCACTTTTTGTTCTGCACCTGGAAGTCCATATCCTCTACTACGATATCCGTCACTGTTCCCTTGCTGCGGGCATAATCCAGCATCTCGTCGGGGCGCAAGGTATGGACATGTACCTTCAGGAGCTTTTCGTCACCGACCACCAGAGGACAATCTCCCGAGGCGATAACTTTATCTTTTATCTCTTCTACCGGCAGAGATTCGCCTTCAAGCAGAAACTGTACATCGAACCCATATACCCTGTTTTCCTTCATGGCAGAAGAGTTTCTTTCATGGCAGAGAGAGAATCGTTTCTGCGGGCATGGGCGGTTTTTTGGGGGCGAGGCCGAGCAGGCTCTTTACGGCAGATGGCATTTTCCATCCCCTTAAAGAAGTAGTACAGCCCTTTGGCACCGGCGTCCACCACGCCAGCCTCTTTCAGCACGGGGAGCATGTCAGGAGTTTTTTTGACCGTTGTTCTTACGCGAGAAACTACGGATGCTACGGTACGGGAAAAGCTGGCGCCTTTACTGGCTGCCGCTGAAGCTGCCTCGGAGGCAGCTCTGATGGCTGTAAGAATGGTTCCCTCCACGGGTTCGCTGACTGTCTTGTATGCTTTTTCTGAAGCGGCACGAAGAGCCTGTGCCAGATCGCGTGAAGAAAGAGTTTCTTTCTCTTTCATACTGTCGGCCATACCCCTCAAAATTTGAGAGAGGATGACGCCTGAGTTTCCCCTTGCTCCCATGAGTGCCCCTTTGGCGGCCGACGCAGAAACGATTGCGACAGAAGTGTCTTCTGTTTCCTCTATTGCCTTAACTGCCGATGCCATGGTCATAAACATGTTTGTGCCGGTATCGCCATCGGGGACGGGGAAAACATTCAGCGAATTGACTTCGTCTATATGCCGCTCCAGCTGTGCTTTAGCTGTCACTAAAGCCCTTTTCAAATCCTGACCATCAAGTTCTTGCTCTATAGTTACTGGCATGGAACACCTCCTGCCTTGTTTTTACTCGTTATAGAAAGCTATTCCCAGTGAATCCGGGCTCCAGTGAATAGCGATTACCGGGGAGGCTTCTCCTATCCAGAGCTCGGCACAATTATACTCCGATGCTACCCATTTTTTGAACTCCCTGGCCTCATCTATCGCCGCGGCGTGAAGCACGGCGGCGTGAAGCGGCGTATCCTTGCTGGCCCTTTCCTTAACCAGTTCTTTGAGGCGGTGCCGCGCTTCTTCCTGGGTGGCATACTTCTCGCCGGTCGGTGTTATTTTTCCTTCTCTGGTCGTGACGATATAGCTTTCCTCGTGCGAGCCTACCTCAGCCTCGGTGATCCGCCCCCCTTTCAGAAGGTAAGTTATTGAGCCGGGGTTAAGAAAGACATTCATTCTGGGGATAACGCTCTGAGCCACCCTGACCACTTCTTCCAGGCTGGCACCCTTGCTGGCTGCCGTGGCAGCGGCGGTAGCTACCAGCCCCAGGGCTGTTACGACGGAGTTGGAATCGATAACCTCTACCGGTATACCTTCCACCAGCTCCTTTGCCATTAAGGCCGAGCTGTAACCTGCCGAAGGAATATTGGGGCTGAGGGTGATGACAACCACGCCATCAACCTTGCCCCGCAGCTTTTCAATTGCGTCGTAGAATTCTCCCTGGGCAGAGCCGCTGCTGGTGGGCCAGGTTTTGGCCGTTTTCAGGCGGGCATAAAATTCAGCGGGGGTCATGTCCACCCAGTCGGCGTATTCTTTCTTATCCCAGACCAGGTGCAAAGGGACTACCTTTAAGTGATACCTCTCGGCTATATCTTGAGTGACAGCGGAAGTGCTATCAACGAGCACTGCTATTGACATGCTTCATTCTCCTTATTTGCGGTTGGTATAAGTTGCTGGCATAGGGTAGACTACCTTGCAAGCCGAAGTCAAGCCCTGTCTGGATTTCAATTTCTGTATCAAGCTCTCTTTCCAGTTCTGCTCTCTACCCCGCGTGCTCCTGGAAGCTTAGCTGCTCGCCCTGCACCCTGTGTAATTCTACCTTTATTTCATTTACCATGTTTGTTTCCACTGCCATACGAGCCGTGCGAATGGCGCCGGCTATTTCGGCGGCCCGGGAACAACCGTGTCCTGTCACCGCTACACCATCCACTCCGAAGATGGGGGCGCCTCTTCCGGCAGTGTGGGTCAGGGCGAATAAGTCCTGAGAAATAGTTTCAACCTGTGTTTGAGGCAATTGTCCTTTTAAGTTTTCTTCCAGGTGCTTGATCACTGCCTCGCCCAGCCCTTCGCAGAACTTTAACAAAATGTTCCCGACAAAGCCATCGCAGATAATAACATTGGCCTTGCCGAAAGGAATATCTTTTCCCTCCACATTGCCGATAAAATTCAGATGGCTGTCCTTGAACACAGGATAAGCTTTCTTTACCAGCAGATTTCCTTTGCCTTCTTCGGCTCCGTTACTGAGCAAAGCCACCGTGGGGTTGGTGATGTGCAGTATTTTCTGGCAAACGACGGAACCTATGGCGGCGAAGTTCAGGAGGTCTCGTGGACGGCAGTCGGCGTTGGCTCCCATGTCGAATACCATGGTATCGGGGGCAAAGCCGCAGATAAAGCCGCCAATTGTGGGGCGTTTAACGCCAGCAAGCTTTCCCAGAATTTCAATTGCGCTGACCATGACTGCGCCGGTGTATCCCATGCTTACCACGGCATCGGCCTTTCCTTCCTTCACCATTCTGGTGGCCACCAGAATGGAAGCGTCTGGCTTGAGGCGCAGGGCTTCTATGGGAGAATCTCCTTCCCTGATGGTTTGAGGAGCGTTTACGACAGAAACAGACAGATTGCTGGTATCATATTTGCGTAACTCCTCCTGGACGACCTCCTCATCTCCTGCCAGGACGATTGCTACCTCCAGCTCTCTGGCGGCCTGTATCGCTCCTGCAACTGTTTCCTGCGGGGCATGATCGCCCCCCATAGCGTCTACCGCTATTCTTATCTGTCCTTCATTTTTTGTGGCCATTTAAAACTCCTTTTTATAAATAGTGCTCCTGCCTGGAGGCTATAGTTGTTGCTGGAGCTGCCTTAAATCGCTCAGTGATTCCTGGTTTTTGCCTTGCCTGTCCAGGTAAAAGGCGTGGATGCCTGCTTGCCCTGGATTGAGAAAATCGAATTGCCAGCTGTCGCCTGTATGCGCCACCTGCGCAGGGTGAACTCCCATTTCCGCACAGATGCCTTGATAGAATGCGGGACTTTTCAGTTGTTTGTAATGAGTGGGGGCGGAGAAAATGTAGGTAAAATAATGCTTGATATCCTGCAGGACCAGGCGCAGTAATTCTAGTGGCATGCCTGAGGCAGCGCACAATTTGTATTGAGTGCTTAAAGAGGCAAGAACCTCTTCTACCTCCGGGTAGTACTTTATTTTGTGCAGGCAACTTTGTATCGCTGGCTGCGGGTCTCCCAGCTGCAGGAACCCGAACCAATGTTCTATGTCATACCAGGCCATTTGCTGTTTGCCTATCCTGCCGTATTCCGCAAAGATGGCTGCTTCTGCCTGAGCAATGTCAATTTCTTTTTTACTGGCATAAAGCGCCGGAATGGTTTCATGCCATAGAGCATGGCTGAAAGCTGGTGTTGCCAGTGTCCCCTCAACATCGAAGGAAATTACTTTGATTTTGTTCATCTCAAACCGGGGGGATATTAACATATTACAAGCTAGCAGGTAATCCGTTCATGAAAACCTGGCAGTGGTTCTGTTTGCGGGCATTACTTGAATTCGTTTTTTCCGATCGCAACGAAGATAATGGACAGTACGCCCAGAACGGGAATAAACAGAGAACAGATGGCTCCAGCCAGAGCCAGCCCCCATGTCTTTCTCTTCAGGGAACAAACGCCTCCGATGACGGCGACTATCCCCATGACAATTAAAGGGATACCCAATATGCCTACCATCGGAAGCCTGATGTATTGGTCGATGATAGAACTGCCTGCCATCGCGATCAATATACCAGGGAATAATTCAAGCCCCCCGGCAATGATGGCCAGAATGCCGGCGGTTGCTGGCAGCCATGTCGCTTTCGTTCCTGTTTCTTTCCGTATGGTATTGACAGCCACAGGAGTGCCGCATTCGTAGCATACTTTCATCTCGTCTTCCAATTTCTGGCCGCAGTTTTTGCAAAACATCTTTTCCTCTCCTCTAAGAAGC
>DKFF01000033.1:0-3760 GCA_002452795.1 Dehalococcoidia bacterium UBA6803 | reverse complement strand
GGGCAGCGAGGACGAAGTAACAGAAAGGACATTTTCCTTGCTGATTTCCACACCGCCCATCTTGCTGAAGAATTTGTCCGGTTCCTCAAGGTCTCGGAGTAGAACGGAAGTTTTATAATGCATGGGAATAACAATGCGGGGCTCTAATTGCTTGACTATTTCTGCGGCGGTTGAGACAGAAATGGTGGATACTTCTCCCACAGGAAGGAAGAGAATATCAACCACTCGCAACTGCTCTGCCATCTGCGGTGTCAAAGAGTGCCCCAGGTCGCCCAGATGGCACAGAGACAACCCGTCTATCTCTATCAGATAGACGGTATTTTTCCCCCTAAGCTGCCCTTGTTGATCATCGTGGAAGGAAGCGATTCCCGTGATGAAAACTCCTCCTATGTCGTATTCGCCCGGGCACTTAACCTCCTTGGGTGAACCAGTAATATCCTGGATGTTGCTGTGGCCGGGATGAAAATGGCTCAGAGTAACAATATCAGCTTCAGGGTGTCCCAGCGAATAACCCAGACCAGGGGAGTAAGGATCGGTGACGACGGTCTTTCCTTTTCCTGCGAGCAGAAAGCATGAATGTCCTAACCAGTTAATTTTCATAGTAACGCAGAGAGTATATCGCCTTTATTAATGTATGTCTTCTTTTAATTCCTTTCCTGCGGGACACTCTCGGGGCAGAATAGTGGCGCTGATGGCAGCTGCGATAACCGCCTTGCCAATATCCAGAAAAATAAAGGGGGATATTGCCAGCCACAGGATTTTAGAGAAATCAGCGTGGATTAGCATGGAGAGATAAGTAGCTCCGCAGGCGTAGATGATGATCACGCCTGCAAGCATCAAGGCCAATTGATGGCGAAAACCTCTCCAGCTTGAGTGCTTTGCTGTGCACCAGCCGATCAGGGCGGTAGCAGCGATAAAACCAATGAAATATCCACCGGTAGCTCCCTGGAAATGAGCGAGCCCACCCGACCAGCCGGCAAACCACGGCACTCCGGCCACTCCCAGGCCGGCGTAAATACTCTGACTTATAGCGCCGTATCTTGCCCCTAACAATACGCCGCTGAGCAGGACAGCGAATACCTGTCCGGTAATGGGCACGGGCGTAAAGGCGAGGGGAATTCTCATTTGCGCCATAAGGCCAGTAAGGCCTGCCATGACCAGGGCCAGGCCGATTTTTTGAGAAGTGCTGCGGGCATAACGCCAGGTGAAAGCCCGGTGGCACTGGTGCCTGTACTCTTCAATCCATGTGGTCGCCATTACCAAATCTCCACGAGAAAGTTTTTATCGTGCCGCCTGTCGAAAATGCGAAACCAGCCCGATATGCTAGCACGGCGATTGCTGTAGATGCAAACAGGAAGAAGGGGATGTTAACATTACCTGAAAAGATTTTTGCAGAATTCGACGTGAATCGGGGGTAAAGGGTTAAGCATGAACATTCTGGGTATTGAATCTTCCTGTGATGAAACTGCCGCCGCGGTGGTTGAGGATGGGGTTAGAATTGTTTCCAACGTGGTAGCATCGCAGGTGGAGGTCCATGCTCGTTTTGGCGGCGTGGTCCCTGAAGTCGCCTCAAGGCAGCATCTTCTTGCCATCATCCCCGTTGCCGGACAGGCAATGTCTGAGGCAGGTGTTTCATGGAAAGATATAGGTGCTATTGCCGTGACCTATGGCCCCGGGTTGGCTGGCTCTTTACTGGTGGGGGTCAATACGGCCAAAGCGATCGCTCTGGCCAGACAACTACCTCTCGTAGGAGTTAATCACCTGGAGGCGCATATTTATGCCAATTGGCTGGAGGCATCTACGGGGTCATTGTTTGAGGAAGGGAGGAAGAGCGTAGAGTTTCCCTGCCTGTGTCTTATCGTCTCGGGGGGACATAGCGATATGATTTTGATGCGAGGGCACGGATCGTTTGAAAAAGTAGGGCAAACCCGGGACGACGCTGCCGGCGAAGCTTTTGATAAAGCGGCTCGATTATTGGCATTGGGATATCCTGGTGGTCCGGCTATAGAGAAAGCAGCCATGGACGGTCGCTCCTGTCTTGCTTTGCCTCGTGCATGGCTCAAGGGGAACCATGATTTCAGCTTCAGTGGAGTTAAAACAGCTCTTTGGCACCTGGTACAGGCGAAGGATGTCAGAGCAGAGGATGCTGCAGCCAGTTTCCAACAGGCTGTGGTTGATGTTCTGGTTGCCAAGACGGTAGAAGCTGCAGAACAGCTGGGAGTGAAGCAAATTTTGCTCAGTGGTGGGGTGGCGGCGAACAATCTTTTGAGGGAAACTTTTTTTAATAGCTCTCCTGTCCCCGTTTTTATTCCTCCCCGTCATTTGTGTACGGATAATGCCGCAATGGTAGCCGCTTGCGGCTATTATCGTTTTCAAAACGACAGAATCAGTGGATATGATCTCGATGTTGTTCCCGGTCTCAGTATTGGTTGAATATGTTTCTTGCGTCAGGAGGAATTTGTGCTATACTATTTAGCACTCTGAGGCAGAGAGTGCTAAAATCAAGCAGAGAGTAACTAAAATAAAAATTAAAGAAAGGAGGTACGTAAAAAATGGCGGCAAAGATTGAACCTTTGGGAGACAGACTGGTGATAAAAGCTCTCCCCAAGGAGGAAGTAAGCAGGGGTGGAATTGTTCTGCCTGATACAGCCAAGGAAAAACCCCAGGAAGGGGAAGTCGTGGCTGTGGGGCCGGGCAAGCTGACTGATGACGGCAAGCGGATTGCCATGGAAGTAAAGGTGGGAGACAAGGTTCTTTATTCCAAATATGCCGGCACCGAGTTCAAGCTGGATGACGAGGAATTGATTGTCATGCGCGAGAGCGATGTGTTAGCTAAGAGAAATTGATAGGTTTGCAGAATTTTACAAAAAGGAGGTCATAAAATATGGCTAAACAAATTCTTTTCGGGGAAGAGGCAAGAAAATCATTAAAAACAGGAGTAGATACTCTGGCCAATGCCGTTCGGGTAACTCTGGGGCCGCGTGGTCGTCCTGTAGCGCTGGACAAGAAATTTGGAGCGCCTTCCGTCCTTAACGACGGCGTCTCCGTTGCCAAAGAGATCGAGCTCCCGGATCCCTTTGAGAATATGGGCGCACAACTGGTAAAGGAAGCAGCGACTAAAACTAACGACCAGTGTGGCGATGGCACCAGCACTTCGACCATTTTGGCCCAGGCTATCATTGGCGAGGGTTTCAAAAATATTGCTGCCGGCGCTGACGCCATGGCATTAAAACGCGGCATTGATAAGGGCGTAAAGGTAGTTATTGCTGAGCTTAAAAAGCAATCCATCGCGGTAGCAGGGAAAGAGCAGGTAGCTCAGGTGGCCACTATCTCCGCTGTTAACGAGGAAGTCGGCAATTTGATTGCTGATGTTATGGAGAAGGTAGGCAAGGATGGCGTTATTACCGTAGAAGAGGGCAAAGGGCTGGAATTTGAGACCGAGTTTGTTGAGGGAATGGAATTCGATCGCGGTTACATCAGCCCCTACTTTGTAACCAATACCGAACAGATGCGGGCGGAACTCGAGGACGCTTACCTTCTTATTACTGACAAGAAGATATCGGCGGTGAGTGATATTCTCCCCGCACTGGAGAAAGCGCTGCAGATCTCCAAGAACATAGTGATTATCGCTGAAGACGTAGAGGGAGAGGCCCTGGCAACGCTCGTGGTGAATAAATTGCGGGGCACCTTGAGTCCTCTGGCGATTAAGGCTCCGGGCTTCGGTGACAGGCGTAAAGAGATGCTCCAGGATATAGCGATA